>VGET01000285.1 GCA_016869195.1 Alphaproteobacteria bacterium
GGCGGCGGTGGACCGCGGCAGGGTGGTGGCGGTGGATTTGGTGGCGGTGGATTTGGCGGCGGCGGCGGCGGCTTCCGTCGCTCCGGTCCGCGCGAAGGTGGCGATGGCGGCGGTGGCGGCTTCGCGCGCCGGCCGTTCTTCCGGCGGCGGAAGTCATGCCCGTTCTCAGGGCCGGGCGCGCCAGTGATCGACTATAAGGACGTGCGGCTGCTGCAGCGCTTCCTCTCCGAGCGCGGCAAGATCGTGCCGAGCCGGATCACGGCGGTGTCCGCCAAGAAGCAGCGCGAGCTCGCCCAGGCGATCAAGCGCGCGCGCCATCTGGCCCTGCTGCCCTATGTGATGCTTTAGGCCGCCTTGGCCTAGGCGCATCCAGCCCTCGGCAATGCCCCGCACCATCAGCTTCGCGATCGGCGCGGGCGTCCTGTCCGCGCTGTTCTTCGCGCTCGTGCTGACCAGCGCGCCCGAAGCCTTTCTCATCACACCCTTCAGCATGCTGCCGCTGCTCCTGATCGGCATGAGCGGCACGGCAACGACCACCGCGCTGTCCGCGATTGCCGGCATCGTCGTATTCGGCCTGATCAGCGGCGGCATCGGCTGGGCGGCACTCTATGCGGCGACCGAGGCCGTGCCGGCCTACGGCCTCTCGCGCCTCGCGCTCCGCCGCCGACCCGATGCCAATGGCCGCCTGCACTATACGAGCGCAGGCACGCTCTACACGGTGGCGACGCTCTACGCCGCCGCCTTCGTGATCGTGCTGCATCTGGCGTTTTTCGAGGCGGATAGCGGATTTTTCGCCACCCTGCAGGCGATCATCCAGGCAGGCCTCGGCGCAACCATTGGGCGCGGCGCGGCGCCCGCCGAGGTCCAGCAGCTGGCCGCCGAAATCGCCATGGGGGTGCCGGGCGCGCTCGCCGGCTGGTGGCTCGTGATCCTGCTCGGCAATCTCGCGATCACCCAGGCGCTACTCACGCGCTGGAAAAGCATGCAGCGCCCGCCTCTTTGGCTCAGCCGCATGACCCTGCCGCGCTGGCTCGCGGGCCTCACCCTGGCTGCGCTGCTCTACTTCTTCATCGCGCCGTCGGACGCCGGATTTCTTGGCAAGACCTTCGCCATGATCCTGTTTCTGCCCTGTTTCTTCGTCGGCCTCGTCTGCATCCACTATTTGTGCCGAGGCTGGCCGCCGGGCCCGTTTGTGCTGGCCGGCGTCTACCTCATCCTGTTTATCGTACTTTGGCCCACGCTGATCGCCGCCACCATTCTTGGCATCGCCGAGCAATGGATTAGACTGCGCGAGCGGCTCGGCGGGCCGCAGCCCGTCTAGGAGGAAGTGCTATGGACGTGATCCTGCTCGAGCGGATCGAGAAGCTCGGTCACATTGGCGATGTGGTGAAGGTGAAGGACGGCTTCGCCCGCAACTTCCTCCTGCCGCAGCGCAAGGCGCTGCGCGCCACGGCCGAGAACAAGCAGCGCTTCGAGCGCGACAAGGAAACGCTGTTCAAGGCGAATGCGGAGCGCAAGAATCAGGCCCAGTCGGGCGCCGGCAAGCTGGATGGCACCTCGTACGTGCTGCTGCGCCAGGCGAGCGAGACGCTGCAGCTCTATGGCTCGGTCAGCGCGCGCGACATCGCGGATGCGGTGAGCACGAGCGGCACCGCGATCGGCAAGCAGCAGGTGCGGCTTGACAAGCCGATCAAGGCGCTCGGCGTGCACGACGTGCGCGTTGCACTACACCCCGAGGTCGTGATCACCGTGAAGATCAACGTTGCGCGCTCGGCCGAAGAGGCCGAGATCCAGGCGAAGGGCGGCACGATCCAGCCTGCCGGCGCCGAGCGCGACGAGGCCGCGCCGGCCGAGGCGGCTCCCGAGAGCGGGGCCGACGAGACGGCCGCTTCCGCCTGACGGGCACGCCCTACCGACCTCGGATCGCGCCATGCTCGTCGGGCTGCTGCTCCGTTATCTGATCCAGTGGGGCACGCTCCGCGTGGTCGACGCGGGCGGCAAGCTGCACACCTTTTCGGGCGAGCCCGGCCCGACGGTCACGATTCGGCTGCACGACAAGTCGCTTCATTCCAAGCTGTTCTGGAACCCGCGCCTCCATGCCGGCGAAGGGTATATGGACGGCACGCTGACCATCGAGGATGGTCAGGGGATTTTCGATTTCATCGATCTGGTCGGCGCCAATCTCGTGAAGCTCGATGAGCTGCCGATCGTGAAGGCACGCAACGCGTTGACCCGCTTCGTGCGGCCGCTCCAGCAGTACAACCCGATCGGCAAAGCGCAGAAGAACGTCGCACACCATTACGACCTGTCGGATGCGCTGTTCGATCTCTTCCTCGATCCCGACCGGCAATATTCCTGCGCCTATTTCGAGAGCCCGAATCATACGCTCGAGCAGGCGCAGTTCGCCAAGAAGCGGCACCTCGCCGCCAAGCTCTGCTTCGACAAACCGGGCCTGAAGACGCTGGACATCGGCTCAGGCTGGGGCGGGCTCGGCATCTATTTGCATCAGGCGACCGGGGCGGACGTCACGGGCGTCACGCTCTCAACCGAGCAGCAGACCTATGCCACCGAGCGCGCACGCAAACTCGGCATCGAATCGAAGGTGCGCTTCCATCTGCGCGACTATCGCGAAGACACCGGCGTCTATGACCGCATCGTCTCGGTTGGCATGTTCGAGCATGTCGGCGTGCGGCACTATCTCGAATTCTTCCAGAAGCTGAGATCCCTGCTGAAGGAGGATGGCGTCGCGGTCATCCACACCATCGCGCGCTATGACGGGCCGAGCGTCACCAACCCCTGGCTCCGGAAGTACATCTTCCCGGGCGGCTATTGCCCCTCGCTCTCCGAGGTCTTCGCTGTGCTGGAGCGGAGTGGCCTGAAGACGCTCGACATGGAGATATTGCGCCTCCATTACGCCGAGACGCTCAAAAATTGGTCGCGCAACTTCCGCGCGAACCGCGACAAGGTGAAGGCGATCTATGACGAGCGGTTCTGCCGCATGTGGGAGTTCTATCTGGCCGGCGCCGAGGTCGCCTTCCGCCGACAGGACCACGTGGTGGCGCAGTTCCAGCTCGCCCGGCGCCAGGATGCGGCGCCCTTGACCCGCGACTACATGGTCGATTGGGAGCGCGCCCACCCGGCCTGACGCCGGCGGGGCGGTTTTCCCCGCGATTCCCAGCGTGGGTTCTCGCTGATTTTCTTTGCGGTCGGACCCCGCTCTGGCCCAGAATCGCGCTGAGATTCGGGCGACCCGCCGCGCTCCCGCCGGCTTTCACAGGCTGTGGATGATATCCCTCCGGGAAATACACAGCCCGGCGGCTGATGCGGCAATTCCATCCTGCGGGTCTGCCCGGCTATAGGTGTCCCATGGCAGCACGGCCCACCCCATTGATGCCCGTCGAGCCGGCGGAGACGACGCTCACGCCCTATCGTGAGCCGCCGAGCAATGTCGAGGCGGAGCAGGCGCTGCTCGGCGCGCTCCTGCTCAACAACGAGGTGATCAACCGGGTCGGCGACTTCCTCAAGCCTGAGCATTTCTACCAGCCCGTGCACGGGCGGATTTTCGCCGCGGTGAGCCGGCTGGTCGATCGCGGCCAGATCGCCAATCCGGTGACCCTGAAGCATGTCTTCGAAGGCGATGACGATCTGAGCGAGGTCGGCGGCGCGCAATATCTCGCTCGGCTCGCGGGCTCGGCGGTCACCATCATCAACGCGCAGCATTATGCGCGCACGATCCATGACCTCGCGCTCCGCCGTTCGCTCATCGGGATCGGCGAAGAGCTGGTGATCGATTCCTATGAGGCGAAGCTCGAGAGCGACGCCA
>VGET01000286.1 GCA_016869195.1 Alphaproteobacteria bacterium
ACGGCCGGCAGCCAGATTGGGCCGATCAGCGATTCAGCATCTCGCACGTCATCGAGCTGCCGTTCGGCCGTGGCCGCCGGTTCCTGCCGTCGGCGCCTCGCGCCGCCAACTACGCGATTGGCGGATGGGCGTTGAGCGGTTGGTGGTGGTTCGACACCTGGAAACCGATCACGCCGCTCGTGGCCGGACAGGATCCGCTCGGACTCGGCCGCAACATCCGGGCCTCGGTAGTGCCGGGCTGCAAACCGAACATCGCGCCTTCGCTCGGCGCCACCTTCAACACGGCGTGCTTCACGCGGCCCCCGGCCGGGCAGTATGGCGACGCGGCCTACAACGTGATCCTGCCGAAATCCTGGGTGGGGTTGGGCCAGAACAACGTTGCGCTCTACAAGGACATCCCTCTTCTGTTCAGGGAAAGTGCGATGCTCCGCGTGGGTGGCAAGTTCGTCAACTTGTTCAACCATCCTTGGCTCACGCAAGCCGGTGGCAGCAACATCATCACGGGCGGAACAGCGGGAAGGGGCGCCATGACCGGCGCACGGACGGTCCGTGTCGAGGCTAGAATCGAGTTTTGATCCAGAAACCCGCAGCGAGGGGCTCGGCCGGGCGAGGCTTCCTCGACGTGATCGAACGGGCCGGAAACCGCTTGCCCGATCCGGCGATTCTCTTCGTCTGGGTGCTCGCGATCACGTGGCTGGCGTCCGCGGTTCTCGCGCCGGTCGAATTCACCGAACAGGATCCGCGGACGAACCAGCCGATCCGTGTGGTGAGTCAATTGACGGGCCCGGCAATGGTCGGCTTCCTCACCGGCATGGTGAAAACGTTCATGGATTTTCCGCCGCTCGGGACCGTGCTCGTCATCCTGCTTGCGACCGGAGTGGCCGAGCACAGCGGCTTGTTCGCCGAGGCGATCCGCTCGCTGCTGCGGCTCACCTCCCGCCGCCTGATCACGCCAATGGTGATGTTCGTCGCCGTGCTGAGCCATTCAGCCGGAGATCCCGGTTTCGCGATCGTGATTCCGGCAGGCGGCGCGATTTTCGCGGTTTCGGGACGGCATCCTCTGAGCGGAATCGCAGCGGCGTTTGCCGGAGCAGCGGGAGGCTTCAGCGCCAGTTTCCTGCCCTCCACGCTCGATCCTCTTTTGCAAGGCTTCACGCAACAATCGGCGCGAATCATCGATCCGGCCGCGCAAGTGAATCCGCTCTGCAACTGGTGGTTCATGAGCGCGGCGGCAGTGCTGTTGATTGCAGCCGGGTGGTGGATCACGGATCGTGTCATCGAGCCGCGCCTGACTGGAGTGCCATACGAGAGCGAACCGGACTCGCCAGGGCAGCTAGCTACGAGCGCCGCGACATCGCGCGGACTCCGGGCCGCGGCACTCGCCGCCATGGCGGTGTTCGCGGTGCTCCTGTTTGCCTGTGTACCCGCTGGGTCGCCGCTGCGTTCGCCTACGGGCCATCTCATCACGCCGGATGCACCGCTGATGCGGATGATCGTGCCGGCGCTGTTTTTTCTCTTGCTGATTCCGGGCATCGCGTACGGCCGGGCGGCGGGCTCGATCACCAGCCATCGCGATGTGGTGCAGGCGATGACGAAGGGCATGAGCTCGGTGAGCTACTACGTGGTGATGGCGTTCTTTGCGGCGCAGTTCACGGCGGCGTTCACACAGTCGAACATAGGACTTCTGATCGCGATCAAAGGCGCCAATGCCTTGAAGGCTTGGCAGCTTCCAGCGCAATTGACGATCGGGGGAGTGATCGTGCTGACGGCAGCGATCAACCTGCTCATCGGCTCAGCCTCGGCCAAGTGGGCACTGCTCAGTCCGATCTTCGTTCCGATGCTGATGGCCGTGGGGCTGGCGCCCGAACTGACGCAAGCCGCCTTTCGTGTGGGCGATTCGAGCACCAACATCATCACACCGCT
The DNA here is from genome assembly GCA_016869195.1 of Alphaproteobacteria bacterium. GTDB lineage: Bacteria > Pseudomonadota > Alphaproteobacteria > UBA828 > UBA828 > SHWC01. The sequence continues at coordinate 1,924 of VGET01000286.1, forward strand.
GATGCCGTTCTTTCCTTTGGTGGTCCTGTATGCGAGGCGCTACGTCAAAGAGGCCGGCGCCGGAACGCTCATCTCATTGATGCTTCCCTATTCGATGGCCTTCCTGCTTTCCTGGAGCCTGTTGCTGGCCGTATTCTGGACTCTTAGGATTCCGCTCGGCTTGCAGGCCGCCTATACCTACTCCCGATGATTCCCTGGAGGACACTTGCAGCTTTCTGAACTCTCCTGGCCAGCAGTGCACAAGCTGCCGCCCGACACGCCAGTGGTGCTGCCGATTGCGGCGCTCGAGCAGCATGGTCCGCACCTGCCGCTCTACACAGACAGCTTTCTGGTCGGCGAAGTCGCCCGGCGAGCGAACGAAGAACTGGGTGAACTCGTGTTGTTCGCGCCCGTCATGTGGCTCGGCAATTCGCACCATCATCTCGACTTCGCCGGCACGATGACAGCCGCGCCCGGCGCCTACCTCGAGATGCTTCGCACGATGGTGGACTGCGTGCTCGCCCATGGCTTCAAACGGATCGTGCTGCTGAACGGACACGGCGGCAACAGCGTTCCCGGTCAGCAGGTGCTGTACGAAGTGCGTCAGGCTCATCGGGAACGCAAGGATCTGTTACTGCTGCTTGCCAACTACTGGGCGCTCGGATCCGATCCCTCGCCTTCGATCCCCGGTTTGAAGCACAAGATCGAGCACGCCTGCCAATGGGAGACTTCGATGATGCTGTGGCTGCGTCCGGATCTGGTCGGCGATTTTCGCGCGGTGGAGAAGGCCGAGTGGGGCAATCCATTTCAACCGGCCTCACGCGCCTGGACCATGCCCGACGTCTCTCCACAGGGACACGTCGGAGATCCCGCGCTTGCTACCCCGGAGATTGGGGAAGCGCTCTTCCGGGTGTTCGCGGCGGACGTGGTGGCGTTCTTGCGGCGTGTGACTGGGTGGGATGGAAGGAGTTGGAACGGATGACAAGAAGAGGATTTCTAGGCGCATTGACGGCGTCACAATCGATACGGCTACTGCGGGCACAAGAGCGCGCCAACAGCGCGTTCCCGCGGCTGAAGGTAGTGGAGATCGAAGAACATCGCATTCAGGTTCCCTGGGCGGATTTCCAACGCTACGAGATGATGCACTTCTACGGACCGGGCCGGCGCGTCATCTACGTGGTCCGGACCAACAGCGAACTCATCGGACTCGGCGAGAGCGAAGATCCGCTACCGAAGGACATCCTCGAGAAATACATCGGATCGAGCCCGTTCGACTGGGTGGCCGACGAGACGAGCAAGGCCCTCGGCACGGCCATGTATGACCTGATGGGAAAAGCGGCTGGCGTACCCGTGTACAAGCTCGTTGGGCCCAAGCATCGCTCCTTCGTCCCGTGCGCGTCCTGGCACGTCTCCACACATCCCAAGCGCATGGCCGCGGCGGTCCAACACGTGGCGGGCCTCGGCTATACGTGGATGAAGTATCATCTTTCGCCGTTCGAGAACGTGATCGACCAGATGGAGGCGATGCAGGCGGTGGCGCCAAAGGGCTTCAAGATCCACCACGATTTCACCATGGGCGGCTCGGATGATCACGTGTTCGAACTGCTTCAGAAAATCGAGAAGTATCCGATCGCGGGCGCTTTCGAGGATCCTCTGCCTGAACGCGACATCAAAGGGTACGCCGAGCTTCGCGCCAAGTGCCGGTTGCCGATTCTCTACCATCACTCGCCACTCGGCTCGGGATTCGAGACGCAGCATCGCGCCGCGGACGGCTACATTCTCGGCAACTCCCCGATCGGCGCAGTACTGCGCCACGCGGGCTTGTTCGCGATGCTCGAAACTCCTTTCTCTTGGCAGAACACGGGCGGCACGATTACGCGGGCAATGACACTCCACATGCAGGCCGCCTGCAAGACGGC
>VGET01000287.1 GCA_016869195.1 Alphaproteobacteria bacterium
CGAGGGCGAGGACTATTTCGAGGACGATGGCGTCGAGCGCAGGAACTATCACTTCCGCTGCAAGGTCCATGTGCGCGACGACAACGTCGTGGTGGATCTGTCGGGCTCGGACCCGCAGGCGCGCGGGCCGATCAACGTGACCTATGTCGCCACCTCGGCGGCCTGCTGCGCCGCGGTCCTGCAGGCGATCGGCGCGCGCGACGTTCCGATCAATAAGGGAAGTTTCACCCCGATCAAGGTGGTGGCGCCACCGGGCACGGTCGCCAATCCGGTCTTTCCGGCGCCGAGCGTCGCCGGCAACACGGAAGGCCAGCCGCGCATCATCGCCACCATCAGCCGCGCGCTGGCCAAGGCGATTCCCGACCGCGTGGGCGCATCCGAAGGCGGCACGGCGAGTAATATCCTGATGGGCGGCGTCCACCCCGACACCGGCGAGTTCTGGACCCACTATGAGCTCGATGGTTGCGGTTGGGGCGGGCGCCTCGGGAGCGACGGCAACAACGCGCAATGCGCGGCCCATGCCAGCACCGTTCGCGCCACGCCGATCGAGGTGTTCGAGAGCCGCTTCCCGCTGCGCGTCGAACGCTACGCGTTGCGGCCCGACTCAGGTGGCCCTGGAAAGTGGCGTGGTGGGCTCGGCATCATTCGCGAGCTCGTCGTTACCGCGGATGCCGTGATCGTAAGTGCGCTTACCGATCGCACCGAGGAGGGGGCATGGGGCCTTCGCGGCGGCAAGCGCGGGGCGCCCGTTGGGATCTATGTCAAACGCAAGGCGGACAAGGCGTTTCGCACCTTCACCGACGTCTTTGGCACAGTCAGCCCGACCAAATTCGTCAACATCCGGCTCGTGCGTGGAGATCGCCTGCTGGTCCATTCACCCGGCGGCGGCGGCTATGGCGACCCGAAGCGGCGCGACCAGAAGGCAATCGAGGCCGACCTCGCCGATGGTTTTGTGACGAACGCGTCGCGTCAGATCGCGACCGCAACGAAAACAAGGCGCCGAAGCACCTGAATCGGGCTTGCGCTCAACTATTGATGAGCGTTCTGAGACATAGGTGACGTTTTGTTCCGGACACATGGGTAACACCTCGCCCAGGCAATTGCCTGGGGGAGGTGAGGATGCCGTGGAAAGAGAGTTCGGTCATGGACGATCGCCTGCGTTTCGTGGCTCGCCTCCTGGAAGGTGAGCAGATGAGCCCGCTGTGCCGGGAGTTCGGCATCTCGCGCAAGACCGGCTACAAGGTCTTCGATCGTTACAAGGAGCACGGGCTCGAGGCGCTCACCGACCGCTCAAGGCGCCCGGTGCGCTATGCCAATCAGCTGCCGGGCCAGGTAGAGGGCCTGATCGTCAGCCTGAAGCGCGACAAGCCGCACTGGGGGGCGCGCAAGCTCCGCGAACTCCTGCTCCGCCGCCTGGCCGGCGATGTGCGGGTGCCGGCGATCAGCACCATTCATGCCGTCCTCGATCGCCACGCTCTGGTCAAGCGGATGAACAAGCGGCGCCGGCGGGCCAGCGGAACGCCGCTCTCCGCCGGCTCGGCGCCGAATGACCTATGGTGCGCCGACTACAAGGGCGAGTTCCAGCTCGGCAACAAGGCCTACTGCTATCCCTTGACCGCCACCGATCACGCCTCGCGCTACCTGCTGCTGTGCGAGGCGTTGGAATCCACCCGGGAAGAGCTGGCCTTCACCGCCTTCGAGCGCCTGTTCAGGGAACGCGGCCTGCCCCGCGCCATCCGCAGCGACAATGGTGTCCCCTTCGCCAGCCCCAACGCGCTCTTCAACCTCTCCAAGCTCTCGGTCTGGTGGCTCAGGCTCGGCATCGAGATCGAGCGCATCAAGCCCGGCAAGCCGCAGCAGAACGGCAGGCACGAGCGCATGCACCTCACCTTGAAGAAAGAAGCCACGCGCCCGCCCGGCCTCAACAGCCTCCAGCAGCAGGCCCGCTTCGATGACTTCGTTCAGGAGTTCAATCTCGAGAGGCCTCACCAAGCCCTCGCCATGAAGTGTCCGGCTGAGCTCTATACGCCTTCGCCGCGCCCCTATCAGGGCTTGCCCGACCTCGCCTATCCCTTCCACGACCGGGTTGTGCTCGTCACCGCCTGCGGGCGCCTGTGCCTGCACCGCAAGAAGATCAACATCTCGACCGTGCTGGCGGGGCAAAGGCTCGGAATCAAGGAAGTCGACGAGGGAATCTGGCTCGTCTCCTTCATGCACTACGATCTCGGCTATATCGACTTGGAACAGAGAACCTTGCAACCAACCGACAACCCCTTCGGCCCTGGGCTGTCACCCATGTCTTAGGTACGTTCCGTTACCTATGTCTCCGGACTGGACAAGATCACGAGTGGCGCGCCCGGCAGGAGTCGAACCTGCGACCCTCAGCTTAGAAGGCTGATGCTCTATCCAACTGAGCTACGGGCGCATCGCCACGACGGAACGGTGCGCGTTGCACTATCCCATCGGCGGGTGCGGCGGGCAAGCGACCCGCCGGCCGCTTAACTGGCCCTTAACCATGAATTGGGCTATCGTCGAGTCGCTGTCGATCCGCCGGAACGAAGGATCAAGACGATGCGCGCGCTCACCTATGGAGTCATCGCCGTTGCCGGCCTGGCGCTGGCCGCCTGCTCACAGAGCGGCTACCGCAATATCGAGACCCTGGTCGATGTCGAAGGGGCGTACACGCCCGAGATCATGACCAAGCACGCGGAGGCCGGCAACGTCACCGCGCAGCGCGTGCTCGGCAACATGTATCACTGGGGCGAAGGCGTCGAGCAGGACGACGAGCAGGCGCGCTTTTGGTGGGCCAAGGCCGCCGAGGCGGGCGATGAGCGGGCGCAGGCCGCGCTCGATGCGGCGAAGAACAATCGCGTGGTCGAGGGTGATTTGCACCCGAGCGTTGGCCGCGAGTGGTGGGCCTCCGCCGAGCGCAGCTACGATATGGTCGGTGACGAAGTCGGATTGTGCGAGAAGGCCTGCTGATCAGGCGCGCCGCGTGAAATTCTCCGCGTAGGACTTCGGTCGCACCACCCGCTCCTCGGGCTCGTCGATCGAGTGGTTGAAGCCATGCCGCTTGGCATAGGCGATCGCATCATCCTTGGTCTCGAAGCGGAGCTGGAGCTGCCGGCGCGTGTCGCGCGATCCGGTCCAGCCCATGAGCGAATCGGTCTCCCTCGCCTCGTCGGTCTCAAACTCGAGCACCCACTGATCGGTCTTGGCACGGCCGGATTGCATCGCCGTCTTGCTTGGCCGGAAGATTCGTACGTCCATCGCGCGTCCTGTCCTAAAGCGTTCGAAATCGAATCCGGTGGTCGGGGTGACTGGATTTGAACCAGCGACCCGCTGCTCCCAAAGCAGCTGCGCTACCAGGCTGCGCTACACCCCGCGCCGTCCGGTGAGCCATCCACTTATCGCTTGGGTTCGCTGAACGCAAGGGCACCCCAGACCCCTGCCCGGTCGACATTCACGACGTCCTCGCCAATCATGGTGAATCGCGCATCGGGGCTGCGCGCGCTTGCCGCTACCGCCACTCGCACATTACTCACATTGTTTATGAGAAAATTTTTCTTATATATTGTTTTTATTTTATATTTCCATTTCATGGACTTGCCCGCCCGCGAGCTCCAGCACCCCGATCACCGGCGCGCCGGAGCCGAGGACTCAGTCGCTCATTGTCTTATACCAATCCGCGTTGAGGCTGACTCGCGGGGGATTCCCAGGCGATCGGCGTTGTGATTCATAGAGAGGCGAACCGATTCGGAGGTTTGCCATGGGTCAGCCGATTGCCGTGCGAAGGGACTAC
>VGET01000288.1 GCA_016869195.1 Alphaproteobacteria bacterium
CCCTCCCATTACGGCCTCGACGATTGGCCGCATTACCAGGTCTCGCGCGACTTCAATTACATCATGGCGCTCAAGGCGCCGAGCCAAGCGCTCCAGGTCTTCATCGACGAGTTCGACGCGGCGTGGGAGCACGGCGGGATGTGGATTTCGGTCTGGCACCCCTTCCTCTCCGGCCGGCTCGCGCGCGCGCACACCATCGACAAATTGCTGGATCACATGCAGCGCAAGGGCAAGGTGTGGTTCGCGCGCCTGGACGAGATCGCGGCGCACGCGCGCGCCATGATGGCCCAAGGCAAGTGGCGGCCGCGGATCGACACCCTGCCCTATTACGACGGCCCCATCCCCGAATTGGGCGTGGCGGCACGCGGCGCGCTGGTCAAGCCGTGAGCGCGCGGCCCTGGCTCATCGGGCGCGAGGTGCCGCGCACCGACAGCCATCTGCGCACGGGCGCCCAGTTCGTCGAGAGCCTCAAGGACGGGCGGCGCGTCGTCATGGGCGCGCGCGCCATCGCCGAGGTGACGGCCGAGCCGGCGCTCCGGCGCGGCATCGACACGCTCGCCACGCTGTTCGACGACCAATTCGAGCCCGCGACGCGCGAGGCCACGACGTCCATCGAGCCCGACTCAGGCGCGCGCATCGCCACGGGCTGGCTGGTGCCGCGCGCGAAGGCGGACCTGCACCGCCACATGGCGATGATCCGGCATTCCACCTTCCGCACTTTCGGCGTCTTCGGCCGGCCGCCGGATTACGGCCCCGTCAAGGCCATCGGCTTCCTCGCCTTCAACCACCTGATCGAGAAGGACGAGCCCGAGGCCAGGCCCAAGATCGAGGCGTTCCTCGAGGTGGGCCGCCGGCACAACCTGGTCTCCGCCGACATCATCATCGACGTGCAGACCGACCGGAAGCGGCCCATGCCCGAGCAGGCGGGGCGCCTGCGCGTGGTGGAAGAGCGCAAGGACGGCGTCGTCGTCTCCGGCATCAAGGCCGGCAACTCCGTTCTCGCCCAAGGCAATATCGGCACCATCTCCATGCCGCCGCCCAACCCCACCATGCCCGAGGAGTGCATGCTGTGGTCGGTCGTGCCGGCGCACGCGGAAGGCTTGACCATCGTGCTGCGCGAGCCGGCGACGACCGGCGCGGAGCACCCGGAGGACCACCCCTTGGATTCCCAGGGCGAGGAATCCGACGGCCTTGCCATTTTCGAGAAGGTGTTCATTCCGCGCGACCATGTCTTCAGCTTCAAGAATCGCGCGACAGGCGGCGCCTACTACACCCTCGGCCGCTTCGCCCAGTTCAAGATCGCCGCGCGCCTGTCGGTGCGCGCGGAGATTTTCGCAGGGGCCGCGCAGGCCATCGTCGAGGCGCTCGGCACCGACCATATCCCCGGCGTGCGCGCGCTGGTGGCGGATGTGTGCGCCTATGCCGCCACGCTCAAGGCCTTCATGGTCGCGGCCTTGGAGCGCGCCCAGCCCACCGAGAGCGGCGTCTGGCTGCCCGATCCGGTGCTGGTGACAGCGTGCCGCCTGCATTCCGTCGTGGAGCTGCCCAAGATCATGCAGCACCTGCGCGAGCTGTCGGGACAGGGCCTCATCAGCCGCGTGCCGCGCGCGGCGTGGGAGCGCCAGGACGTGGGGCCGCTGCTCGACGCCTATCTGCCCGGCTTCAATGTCGGCGCGCGCCAGAAGAACCGCCTGTTCAATCTCATCTGGGACATGACGTCGAGCGCGGCGGCGATGCGCATCGCCCTGTTCGAGAACTTGAACGCCACACCCGCCGCAGCCTTGCGCGAGGAACTGTACCGCACCTACGACCGCCGCGAGGGCCTCGGCCTCATCCGCAAGAAGGCGGGCCTCGAGTGAACCCGAAGGAGACCCCCCGATGCCGGCCTATCTGATCGCACGCGTCGAGATCACGGACCCCGCCAAGTACCGCGAGTACGCGAAGCGCACGCCGGGCATCATCGCCAAATTCGGCGGGCGCTTCATCGTGCGCGGCGCCGAGGTCACGACGCTCGAAGGCGCGCCCGATCCGCGCCGGGTGGTGGTGATCGAGTTCCCCACGCTCGCGGCCGCCAAGGCGTTCTACGCCTCGCCCGAGTACGCCAAGGCCAAGGCCTTACGCGAGGGCGCCGGCGTGGGCCAGTTCATCGCGGTCGACGGCTATGGCCGCGATGCCTGGGCCTTGGCGCTGGCGACCGGCACGGCGGTGTAGGTGGAGCTATAGCGCAATTGACAAAACGCGCATGTGTTCTCAGTATGTTCTCATAATCGAGATAACCATCCATCTGGTATATGGGTGACAATCTCACGCAATATCTAGCATTCTCGCGGCTTGAGGCCATGCTCTCTGGCCTGCTGCCGGTTTGGTTGACACCTACTTAAGCTAATCCGGCCTTCATCTCGAACTCCACAGGGCTCATGTATCCGATTGTCGAGTGCCTGCGCTTCGGATTGTAGAAGCGTTCGATGTAGTCGAACACGTCGGCCTTGGCCTCGTCGCGTGTCCGGTACGCCTTTCGCGTCGTGCGCTCCGTCTTCAACGAGGAGAAGAAGCTCTCCATCGCCGCGTTGTCCCAGACATTGCCTGAGCGGCTCATGGAGCAGGTGACGCCGTGATCGGCCATCAGCCGCTGGAACGTCTCGCTGGTGTACTGGCTGCCGCGATCGGAGTGATGCAGCAGCGCGTCGGGCTTGCCCCGTCGCCAGATCGCCATCGTCAGCGCATCGGTGACGAGCTGCGCCGTCATCGTCGCGCTCATCGACCAGCCGACGACGCGCCGGGAGAAGAGGTCGATGACGGCCGCCACATAGAGCCAGCCCTCCGCCGTCCAGATGTAGGTGAAGTCCGCGATCCATTTGCGGTTGGGAGCCGGGGCTTCGAAGGTGCGGTCGAGCACGTTGGGAGCGACGGCGGCGACCTGCCGCTCGCCCAAGTCAGGCGGCAGGCGACGCCGGCGCGGGCGTGCTTTAAGGCCTTGCAGCCGCATCAATCGCTCGATCCGGTGCAGGCAGCAGCGCACGCCATCGGCCAGCAAGTCGCGCCACACCCGCCTGGCGCCATAGGTGCGGTCGCTCGCCAGGAAGCTTGCGCGCACCTTTGCGCCCAGCTCTTCGTTCTCATGGCTGCGTGCGCTGCGTGGCCTGGTCAACCAGGTGTAGAATCCACCGCGCGAGACACCGAGCGCCTCGCATATCCATACCGCCGGCCAGATCCCCCGGTGCTTCGCAATGAAGGCGAACTTCACGTGCTCTCCTTCGCGAAGTAGGCCGCGGCTTTTTTTAGGATGTCTCGCTCGGCCTTCAGCCGGATGACTTCCCGCTTCAGGCGGGTGATCTCGGCTTGCTCCGGACTCTGTCGTCCGTTGCCGGGGAATGATTGTTCCGGGTCTTCAGCGAAGGCCTTCACCCAGTTGCGCAGCACGCTGTGTGCTACCCCGAGATCAGCAGACGCTTGGGCATATGACACCCCACGCTCCCTGATCAGCTTCACAGCCTCAAGCTTGAACTCTCGCGTAAATCTCCGTCGCTCCATGATCCACCTCCAGTTCCATGTTGACACCTAACTTGGTGTCTTCAGAACCGGCAGCAGGCCACTGCTATTGCTCGACGCGTCGGGAAAAGATGCGAAGGTAAGGACATATGAACCCGCATTTCCCAGATGGACCATTGAACTGGCCGGCATCGAATCCATTTGAGCCATAGGACGCAACGTCTTGTCTCATTGGATCGGGGTCGCAGATGGCGCATCTGGCGGGTGAAG
>VGET01000289.1 GCA_016869195.1 Alphaproteobacteria bacterium
TCGGGCGGCACGTAGCGGAGGACGAGCCCGATGCGACGGTCATCGCTCCTGTTGGCCGGCGATGAGTGCGCGATGCCATAGGCAAAGAGCGCGGCCTGGCCGGTGCCGAGCGCCACGTTCACCGCCTGGGCTTCGTCCACGCCCACCTCGATCTCTTGCCCCCGCGTCAGCATGTTGTCGGCGTGAAAGGTGTCGACATGGGGAAGCGTCGGCCAGCGGTGGCTGCCCGGCACCATGCGCATGCAGCCGGTCTCGACCGTGGCCGGCGAGAGCGCGATCCACACGCTGACCAGATTCTTGGTGTCGAGGCCCCAATAATTGTTGTCCTGGTGCCAGGAGACGAAGTTTGGCGTCCTCGGCTCCTTGATGAACCAGTTGGTGTTCCAGAGCAGGATGTCGGGCCCGATCAAATCCTCCACCATGTCGAGGATCCGCGGCGTGCGAACGAGGTCGGCCAGCCACTTGAACAACAGGTGGCTCTTGAAGCGGTAGGCGCCCTTGAGCGCGCCGCCATTCTGCCCCTCGAACGCCTCGAGCTGATGTCGGCAAGCCCGCGCGTCAGCCTCGCTCAACACGGGGACGGGAAAAACCAGGCCGTCGCGCCCATAGCGCTCAACCTGGTCGGGGGTGAGAAGTCTCGGCATCGGACAATCCATCAGTTTCGTTGATCAATCGTGCGCGAGGATCGTCGCGCCGTCCAGTGTCACGCATGGCGCGCGGCCACAGAACGCTCACGCAATCGTCACCATGTCCTGGACATCGGTGTTAGGTCACATGGTCGCCGCGCTCAATGCCGCTTGCTAAGGTTTTCCCGACCCTCGGCGGTCGAGTTCAACATAATGGGGAGAGCAAGATGCGCATCGGAACAGTGCTTTCGGCGGCGGCCATTGGCGCCATGAGCTTCGCGGCGATCGCGGCAGACGCTTTCGCGCTGGACCAGAAGCCCGTGCTCACGCTCGAGATCGCCAACAAGATGGCGGACGCCTGCGAGGCCGCGCAGAAGAAGGCCGGCTATCGCCCGGTCAACATCGCGATTGTGGACGATGGTGGGAATTTGAAGTTGTTCCGCCGCCAGGAGAACGCCTTCCTCGGCAGCGCCAAGATCTCGCAGGACAAGGCCTGGACCTCGGCAATGTTCCCGTTCTCGACGCGGGTGGTGGCCGAGATCTCCTTCGGCAAGGACGGTCAGCCCGCGCCGGTGCCTGGCCTCGCCTTCTCCGAGGGCCTCGCGCCCTTCGCCGGCGGCCTGCCGATCATGACCGAAGGCGGCCAGCACATCGGCGCCATCGGCGTCAGCGGCGCCTCGGCCGATGAGGACGAGCAATGCGCCCAGGCCGGCATCGACGCGGTCAAGGGCATGCTGAAATAGCGGTTCATCGCGGGCGGCGTGCTCACGCCGCCCGTCATTTCACCGTAATCGTGATGGCCGGTGACATAACCGCCCGCGCATGCGGGATGTGATTGTGGTCACCGAGGAGCAGTTGCAGCGTGTGCGCGCCCGGCTGAAGTTCGAGCGTCGTCTCGGTTTGGCCGCCGCCGAAATGGTGATGCTGATCGTCCTTCGGAATGGCTTCATCGAGTGGCGGCAAGGGCGCATCGACGATGAGATGATGATGCCCGGTGTTTTCTTCCTCCACGCCTGCTGGCGCCACGCCCATGCCCTTGAGCCCGAACACCACGCGCACGGGGCTCGAGACCGTCTCTCCGTCGAGTGGCGCGATGAAATAGAGGCTGGCGCCTTCGGGCGCGGGCGTCGTGCCGCCGTCGGCCGCAGATGTGGCAAACGGCATCGCGAGCGTGATTAGACCTACAAGCAGAGACAACCTCGGCTGGCCCATTGCATTTTCCTCTCACGATGTTGCGCAGACGATGGAGCGTCGGCAGCGCGGCACGCCGCACAATGACTCACTCTAGCCCTGCCGATGCGCCTTGCGCCGATGCTCGATCGCGTCCCACACCTTGGCGGCGAGGCTGACGCCGTCGAAGCGCGAGATTTCCTGAATCCCGGTCGGTGACGTGACATTGATCTCGGTGATGTAGTCGCCGATCACGTCGATGCCGACGAAGACAAGCCCGCGTGATTTGAGCGCCGGCCCGATCGCGTTGCAGATTTCCTGATCGCGCGGGGTGAGCTTGGCCGGCACGGCCTTGGCGCCGACATGCAGGTTGGCGCGCGCCTCACCCGCCGGCGGCACGCGCGAGACCGCACCGACCGCCTCGCCGTCGACCAGGATGATCCGCTTGTCGCCCTGGCGCACGGCGGGGATGTAGCGCTGCACGATGACCGGCTCGCGCGAGCGCGCGGTGAACATCTCCAGGAGCGCGTTCAGGTTCTCGTCATCGGGCGCGATGTGAAACACGCCGGCGCCGCCATTGCCGAAGAGAGGCTTCACCACGATGTCCTTGTGCTCGGCGCGGAACTCGCGAATGAGCGCTGCGTCCGAGCTGATCAGGGTCGGTGGCATCAGGTCTGGAAAGTGGGTGACGAACAACTTTTCCGGCGCGTTCCGCACATGAGCAGGATCATTGATCACGAGCGTCGTGCGCTTGACGTGCTCCAACAAGTGCGTCGCGGTGATATAGGCCATGTCAAACGGTGGGTCCTGGCGCATCAGGACGACGTCGAAGGTCGCGAGCTCGATCACGCGCACCTCGCCCAGCGTGAAGTGATTGCCGCGCTCGCGCCGAACATCGAGCGGCGCGGCGCGGGCGACCACGCGGCCTTCCCGGAGTGCGAGCGCGCTCGGCAAATAATGGTAGAGGCCGTGGCCGCGCGCCTTTGCCTCGAGCGCCAGGGCAAAGGTCGAGTCGGCATCGATGTTGATGGACTCCATCGGGTCCATCTGGATCGCGACAGCCAGGCTCATCTCAGTTCAGCGTCCCCCGCAGGCGCTTGAGCAGGTCTGCCGTCTTTTCCGCCTCTTTTGCGCCGGGCGCAAGCTCAAGAAACGTCTCAAGCGCCCCGATCGCGCGGCGAATATTGCCCACATGAGCCTCGATCAGGCCAAGCTCGCGCCAGAGCGAGGCGGCCTTGGGCGCGATCAGGGTCATGCGCTTCAGGATCACGGTCGCGCGTTGTGGATCATTGGCCTGAAGCGCGCGCGTCTTCAGATTGTTCTGAAGCCTGAGCAGCACCTCGCGGTCCGACACGCCCGCATAGTGGCGCTGTTCGAGCTCGGCCGAGGCGCCGTGAAACTGCTTGATCAGGTCACGCAAATGGCCGGCCTCGAGCGGCTGGCCGTTGTGAAACGGGTCCACGATCACGCGCCGCGCTTCGTGATCGAGACGCACCAGGAAATGGCCGGGGAAGGCGAGGCCCATGACAGGCCAGCCCTGCGAGCGCGCCAAGTGGATGTAGAGGATTCCGAGGCTGACGGGGAGGCCGACACGCCGGTCGATCACGCGCAACAGATTGGCGTTGTCGGGGTGCTCATAGTCGCTCGTGTCGCCGGCATAGCCAAAGCGCCGATAGAGAACGTCGTTGATGCGCCTGACCCGCTCATCGAGCGCCGTCGTGTCTTTGCCGGTGCCATTGATCAGCGCGGCACCGAGCGCATTGAGGTGAGCCCGATAGGGATCGAGATCCGAGGATGGCCGATCGAGCGCACCCAGCAGCAGCGCGACCTCCGCGATGTCGAGGTCATCATCGTCGCGCGTACCAAAGGCGGTGAGGGCGGATTCGATCGAAAACGAGGGTGTCATGACCGACGACCCCGCGCGGAAG
>VGET01000290.1 GCA_016869195.1 Alphaproteobacteria bacterium
CAGATCCGGGCGAAGAAGGCCGCCGCCGCATCCTGATGCCGCTTCCCACGTAACGATTCATTCGGCTTAGGGATCGGGTCGCTTTCCACGACGACGTCGCTTAGCGTTCCGACTTTCAAAGCGGGGCGCACCCTTGTCGAGCCAAGCCCAGCGCCCGATGACCTCCCTCGAATGGGGTCCGTTGCTGCTGCTCTCGGTGCTCTGGGGCGGCCCCTTTGTATTGGTAGGCGTCGCGCTCCGTGAGGTGCCACCTTTTTCGCGCGTCACCCTGCGCCTTGGGATTAAGGCCTTGGTGCTGAATGCCGTTCTCCGCCTGAGCAGCCTTCGTCTGCCGAGCGATTGGCGCGTCTGGCGCGCCATGGTGGCGATGGGTCTGATCAATAATGCCCTGCCGTTCAGCCTGCTCGTTTGGGGGCAGACTCAGGTGACGAGCGTCGCCTGCGCGCCCGGACGAGCTAGTCGGCCGCGCGGGTCGCGCCGTAGCGGTGCAGCGCGCCGCCAGTGACTGGGCGTGACACGCCGGTGGTTGACGGCAGGCTCAAGGGCAGGCCAAGCAGCGAACGCACGGCGAGATAGGCGAAGGCCTGCGCCTCCAGCGCATCGCCATCGGTTCCGATCGCTTCGATCGGCTCTACGGCGACGCCGAGCGCCGCCCCAAGTGCCGCCATGATCGCTGGGTTGCGTCGCCCACCCCCGGCGACAAGCCAACGCAACGGTGCCATCGGCACGAATGCCCGCCCGAGCGCCACGGCGCTTGCCGTGAAGGCAACGAGGGTTGCGGCTCCGTCGGCTGCACCCAGACCACTGAGTGGCGCGAGGCTGAAGGCGTTGCGATCAAGCGACTTCGGCGGCAGCCGCCGGAAGAAAGGCGCCTCCAACAAGTGTGCGAGCGTGGCCGCATGGACCCGGCCACTACGCGCGAGCCGGCCGTCCCGATCGATGGGCTCGCCCGTGTGCTGCGCGCACCAGTCGTCGATCAGGGCGTTGCCGGGGCCGGTGTCGAAGGCGATGAGATTGCCCACCATCGCATCGCCGGCGCCGACAAACGTCACATTGGCGACGCCGCCGATGTTCAACACGGCGACCGGGCGCGGCAGCGTGTGACACAGGGCCGCATGATAGACGGGCGCGAGCGGTGCCCCCTCACCGCCGGCCGCGACATCGCGACGACGGAAGTCGGCCACCACATCGATGCCCAGCCGCTCCGCCAGCCTCGCCCCGTCGCCGATCTGCACCGTCAATCGCTCGGCCGGCGCGTGGCGGATCGTTTGCCCGTGAAAACCGGCGACACCCACGGCCCTCGGCTCAATCCCGGCTTCGCGCAACAAAGCAAAGCCGGCTTCGGCGTGGCGCTCGGTCAGCTCGCCCTCGAGCGAATGCGGGTCGGCGCGGCCTGCAACGACCGCCGCGAGCCGGGCACGAAAATCGGCGTCATAGGGCCGGGTGAGCGCGGCCAGGGCGCGAACGTCGTGGCGCCCGTCGGTCTCGATCAGCGCAGCGTCCACCCCGTCCATTGAGGTGCCGCTCATGAAGCCGAGCGCCACGATCGGCTTGGCCAGATCCTTCATGCCGCGTTGTGCCCCCGCCCCCGGCCGTGTTACACAGCCGCGCCCGCAAGCCGGCCGCGGCGCCCCATGATCCGGCCGCGGACCGGCCCGTCAACCGTTCGGATACGCGCCGCCATGGCCGAGTATCGTTCCACCTTCCTCAACACGCTTGCCGCCCGCGGCTTCATTCACCAGTGCACGGATGAGGCCGGGCTCGATGAGCGTGCGTCCAGTGGCGTGATCAACGGCTATATCGGCTTCGATTGTACAGCGAAGAGCCTGCATGTCGGCAGCCTGGTGCAGATCATGATGCTGCGCTGGCTGCAGAAGTGTGGCCACCGGCCGATCGTGCTCATGGGTGGCGGCACCACCAGAATCGGCGATCCCTCGGGACGCGACGAATCGCGCCGCATGCTCTCCGATGCCGACATCGCCGCCAACATGGCGGGCATCAAGAGCTGCTTCGCGCGATTCCTCTCCTTCGGCGATGGGCCAACCGACGCCGTCATGCTCAACAACGCCGATTGGCTGAACGGACTCGCCTACATCGATTTCCTGCGCGACTACGGCGCGCACTTCACCGTCAATCGCATGCTGAGCTTCGACAGCGTCAAGCTCAGGCTCGAGCGGGACCAGTCGCTCACCTTCCTCGAATTCAACTACATGGTGCTCCAGGCTTACGACTTCCTCGAGCTGGCGCGCCGGCGGAATTGCCTGCTCCAGATGGGCGGCTCCGATCAATGGGGCAATATCGTGAATGGCGTCGAGCTCGCGCGCCGGGTCGATGGGCGCGGCCTCTACGGGCTGACCACGCCGCTCATCACCACGGCATCCGGCGCCAAGATGGGCAAGACCGCGCAAGGCGCCATTTGGATCGATGACGCCCTGCTCGCGCCCTATGACTACTATCAATACTGGCGCAACACCGACGACAAGGACGTCGGGCGGTTCCTCAGGCTCTTTACCGACCTGGCGCTTGACGAGGTTCGTCGATTGGAGGCGCTCGAGGGTGCCGAGTTGAACGAGGCCAAGAAGGTGCTGGCCCACGCCGCCACAACGCTGTGCCACGGGGTGCGGGCCGCCGACGAGGCCGCCGAGACCGCACGGCGCACCTTCGAGGAAGGCGGCGTCGGCTCTGACCTGCCGACCTTGACGGTCGAGCGCACCCGGCTCGAAGCCGGCGTGCCGCTCGCCAATCTGATGCGTGAAATCGGCATCTCCGCGAGCAATGGCGAGGCGCGCCGGCTGATCGCCGGTGGTGGCGCGCGCCTGAACGATCAGCCGGTCACGGACCCGCAGAGGGTGATCACAACGGCCGACTTCGCTGCTGGTGACACGATCAAGCTCTCCGCCGGCAAGAAGCGGCACGGGCTGCTTCGCAAGGGCTGAGCACGGCCGACGCGCGCAATGCGTGCCCGAATATTCGGGGCGCTTCATCCCGCTCCGACCATTCCCGATCGAATATTCGCCGGCGTATGACCGGCCATCCGAGTCTCACCGCGCCCCGAACTGTGCCGCCGCGCCCAGTGTGATCGCGGCTTCAAGGCGTGCGAGCTCGTCAGCATCCAGCATTCCGCCGCCCGCGGGCCCTGCCTCGCGCCGAATTAGCTCGAGGCAAATGGCGCTCATATAGGTCTTTAGCCCGACGAGCTCGTGCGGATCGAGTGGCGCGCCGAGAATCAGGCCGAGGGAGCCGAACAGCCGCTTTTCCTCATGCTGTCGGTGGCTGGAAATAAGTCGGGCCAGGGCGCTGTCGGCGCCGAACTCCGCCTTCAGGATCCCGAGC
Source organism: Alphaproteobacteria bacterium (assembly GCA_016869195.1). Lineage (GTDB taxonomy): Bacteria > Pseudomonadota > Alphaproteobacteria > UBA828 > UBA828 > SHWC01. Next base: position 3,334 of record VGET01000290.1, read on the forward strand.
AAGGCCGGCGCCCCAACCAGCATCCTCAAATACCGTAACAGGACCATGGTCAAGATTGCCGGGCGCGGTCCAGCCACCTGCCCCGGCCCTAGCCCCTGGGTCAGAAGCTCCGAAGCCCAGCACAATCGGTGATTTGCGGCGAATCGCTCGACCAGCCCGTTGAGTCCGCCGAAATAGCGATTGATCAACATCCGGTCGACGCCGGCGGTCTCGGCCACGGCGCTCGCGGTAAGCTCACGCTGATCCAGCGTCGAGATAACGGTGCCGACGGCCTGCACCAGGCGCGCCTCGGTGGTTTCTCGGTTGCGCGACATGAACAGGCCCCCGCAGACCCTCATTTATTGCAATTCTCTTAGATGAGACTTTTTAAGTCTCGGTTTATAGACTTAT
>VGET01000291.1 GCA_016869195.1 Alphaproteobacteria bacterium
CGGGAGGCTTTGGCGTGCCCTCTTCCTGGCCTTCGCCCATCGGGCCTCGCTGCCGCTGCCGGCTTGAAAAGCCGCCACAGCGAGTTCTTCACGGGCGACTTCTTCTCTTCATTCGACAAGCTAAGCAATTTGCGTGCGAGCAGGTGCAGAACGTCGAGTGACGCGAGGATCGTTACGTTGCAGGCTGCAGCGACGCGTCTTCGAGCTCGAGAAGGCGATTCCAGTTTTTCATCGAAGCGATCTGTGCCAAGAGCGCATTGTACCACCCGCTCGCCTCCCACGAATTGTGCAGGTCGTCAGGCAGCGATGCCAACCGCTCTGGATCGATGACGCGCAATCCGCTCATGCAACTGCGACCGGCGATGCGAGCCGGCGCGATGTTACGGCATGGCATGAGCAGCGTCTCGTGGGGCAGGCTCGAAGCCAGCCGATCGGTCTGGGTGAAGGCTGTGCCAACGCGCGAGCAGAATTCCAGCCGCTCGCGACAGAAGGCAGTGCGCTCGCCGTTCTCGAAAAACTTGTTCGACGCGGACGGACCAAGCCGCGTGTCAGTCTCGTCGATCCCGACGATGAGCGAATTCGGGTCCTGATGGTCGATCATTGTGATGAAGGGATAGCGCCGAACGGCCGCAGGCACATAGCAGCCTTCACGCCAGCGGCCGTCGTCTTCGACAAACAAGTTGATCCCGGGGCGAATGCCGACCACGGCCAGCGGTCTCGGTGGATTGTTAGCGCTGAAGACGATGGGATAGTCCTTGGCTGCAAGAACGAGCTCACCGGCGGTCAAGGGAATCAGGATGGTTGTGGCCGAGAAGGCGAAATCATTGTCCTTGAGGCCGAGTTTCGCGTGTGTCATGCGTGAAAAAGTCGCGATCTTGCGAAAGAAGAGGGGCAGGGCCGAAGCGCTGGTCGTTTCGGCGGGTCGCGCCGGACGTGCACGGCGATCGGCGAACTCTGGCAGGCGCAGCTTGGATTGATGATCGGCGACGCCCGTCTCACCCCGCATGTCGAGGCCGCGATAATACCGCTTTTGCCATTTCTCGTCGTTTTCCTGACTACCGGTAATCTTGAGCTGATCGCTGAACTTGGCGCGATCCGCGGCCCAGGCCTTGTAATCGGCTTCGAGCTCCGGATTTTCTGATAGCAGCCTGACCTCCGGCTTCGCCTCATTCAGCACGCCGCGCTGAACCGGATAAACGAAGCAGAACGGCTCACCCTCATCGAATGTCACCCAATGGTTGGCGCGTGTGAACTTCCAGTTCATCGTGAAGGTGTAGGGCGCCCAGTCCGTTTCGATGATGCCGCTCAAGGCGTAGATGCCGTCCTTCGGATTATTGGGTGATCCGCAGGCAAACAAGTTCCAGCCGGGCTCCGTGCGGAAGATGCCGTTCAGGTGGAAGGTGAGCACGCCGTGCCCGAAGATGCTGGTGGGGTGCAGGTGCGACTCGCCGGCGCAGCGGATATCGACATCGCCGATCAAGGCGCCGCCATGCCAGCGCGCGCTGAACGAAACCGGGCAATGGAACTCCTAGCCATGGGCGTTCGCGATGTTCAGTGGCAGGCAGCGATAGGCGAACGCGTCGTGCGTCTCATCCATCCAGCGACGGGTGGGCGGCGCGGCCTGCGGCATTTCGCTATGGGGGCCGAGGGCATAGAAGGTCAGCTTCATGGCGAGTCCACATGACGACGTTGTTCCGGTCGGCGGCAGATCAGTAATAGCGCTTTTGTGCCAGCATGAGGCCGCGACCTGCGGCCGTTGGCAACCGATCGCTGCGCAATTGCGGCAGGCGGCCCGACCAGCGCATTCATCTATCGTTCATTGTTGGCCCCCGCGCGTTCATCGTGGCCGCTATTTTTCTCAATCTATATCAACAAATTACGATTTTTTCCGGTTTTGGGGGAGCCGTCCGGCATTCATCCGGCGCTTACCCCTTGGCGCGTAGACTAAGGCGGAATACCCATCGCGCGGTGCCACCCCATGTCTGTCGCCTACGACTTCGACTTCCTCTGCATCGGCAGCGGGCCCGCGGGCCAACGCGCCGCAGTCCAAGCCGCCAAGCTGCGCAAGAAGGTCGCCATCGTCGAACAGGAGTTCGATGTGGGTGGCGTGTGTCTCCATACCGGCACAATCCCCTCGAAGACGTTTCGCGAGGCGGTGCTCTCGTTCAACCGCAATCGCGACAGCATGGCCAATGGGCATGGGTTGAACGGCTATATAGGCCACAACGAGGAACGTGCGACCGCGCCGAAGTTGCTTTCGCGGGTATCCGCCATCGTGCACAGCGAGGCGCGCGTGCAGCGCGACCAGCTGTTCCGCAATGGAGTCGACGTGATTCCGGGCTCGGCCGTGTTCACGGGACCCAACACCATCCAGGTTCGCTCGTCGAGCGGCGCACGCGACGTGTCCGCGGAGAAACTCCTCATCGCGGTCGGCACCAAGGCGCGGCGTGGCGGCGGCCTGTCGGGCGAGCTGCCCTGCGTCGTGACCAGCGATGACATTGTCAAGCTGGGCGAGCTGCCACGCAGCGCCATCGTCATCGGTTGCGGTGTCATCGGCATCGAATATGCCTCCATGTTCGCAGCGCTCGGCATCAAGACCGTGGTGATCGACGGGCGTGACCGCCCGCTCGAGTTCCTCGACGGCGAGATCGTCGATGAGCTGATCCACCAGCTCCGCAAGAAGATGGTCACGTTCCGGCTTGGCGAGGCGGTCAAGAACATCGAGTATCGCGAGGGCCCACCGCAGCAGGCGATCGTCTATCTCGAATCCGGCAAGCGCGTCGTGGCCGACCTCGTGCTCACCTGCACCGGGCGGATCGGCGCGTCGGACGCGCTCCAGCTCGAGCGCGCCGGCCTTGCCGCCGATGACCGCGGCCGCATCAAGGTGGATTGCGCATTCCGTTCGGATGTGCCGCACATCTTCGCGGCGGGTGACATCATCGGCTACCCGAGCCTCGCGGCCACGTCATCGGAACAGGGTCGCCTCGCCGCCTGCCATGCCTTTGGCGCGCCGGCCAAACCGATGCCCTCGCACTTCCCGATCGGCATTTACGCGATTCCCGAGATCTCGATGGTGGGTCAGAACGAGCATGTGCTGACCCGCCAGGGCGTGCCCTATGAGACCGGTGTCGCGCGCTATCGCGAGATCGCGCGCGGTCACATCCTCGGCGACGATTCAGGGATGCTGAAGCTCATCTTTCACGCCGAGACACGCAAGCTGCTCGGCGTCCATGCCATCGGCACCGGTTCGACCGAGCTCATCCATATCGGTCAGGCCGTGCTCGGGCTCGGCGGCGGGCTCGACTATTTCCTCGAGACCGTCTTCAACTATCCGACGCTGACCGAGTGCTACAAGGTCGCGGCGCTCGACGCCCACAACAAGATGAGCCTTTAACGAACGCTCTATCGCGCTCGTCTCAGCCGCCGGCGCGACGTTTGGCCGGGGCACTCCTTTGGCCCGTTCTCTGCCCATCGCGTTCCAGTCGGCGCTTCACATCGGCGCAGGCCTCGGTGCAGAAGCGCTCGCCCTCGAATTGATCGTCCTGCCAATATTGACGCGCGATCATGATGCCGCAGAACGAGCAATTCATGATCCGCGTCTCATACCAGGGCGCCTCGACCAACACCGTCCGGCCTGACATGCCTGCTCTCCCGAAGCCTGATTTGTCGGAACCGAGCTTGTCATGCCTCGGGGCCGGTCGCCAAGCACCCTGGC
>VGET01000292.1 GCA_016869195.1 Alphaproteobacteria bacterium
CTCCTGCTGGTCCTCTGGTACGGGCTGTTCCTGTCCTTGCCGCCACCGCGTCAGGCGATCACCTCACTCGACGGCGATCTCTTGGTCTCCAATCGGGGGCTCAACTTTGCATTGCCGGCCTTTGAGGCCACCCATGGCTGGGCACTTATTCTGGTCGCGCTCGGCATTCTCGGCTGGATCGCGCTGGCCCGCTTTGCGCGCCGTCGACGGGCCGAGACGGGGAAGGGCTTCCCCGTCGTTTTTCCTGGTCTCGCGCTCGCCTTCCTACCGGGCCTCGCGCTGTTTCTCATCGCCGGCGCCCCGGTCACGCTTGAACGGCCTGAGCTACAGGGCTTCAACATCACCGGCGGCGGCCGGCTAGGCGCCGAGTTCCTGGTGCTGGTGTTTGGCCTCAGCACCTATACCGCGGCGTACATCGCGGAGGTGGTGCGCGCCGGCATTTTGGCGGTCCCACGCGGGCAGAGCGAGGCGGCGCTGGCCCTCGGCCTGGGGCGCGGCCATGCCCTCCGCCTCGTGCTTCTGCCCCAAGCGCTTCGCCTCATCGTGCCGCCAACCACGAACCAGTACCTGAACCTCGCCAAGAACTCCTCTCTTGCGGTCGGCATCGGCTATCAGGAGCTGGTGTCAATCGGCAACACGACGATCAATCAGACCGGCCAGGCGATCGAGGGCGTGCTGATGATCATGGCGGTGTACCTGACCATCAGCCTGACCATTTCGACGGCAATGAACTGGTACAACCGCGCGATCGCGTTGAGGGGAACGCGGCGATGACGGCGGCGCATGTTCGCCTGCCACCCAGGACGCGTCGTGGCGTGCTCCATTGGCTGCGACGCAATCTCTTCAACACCTGGTACAACGCGCTCCTGACCGTCGGTGCGCTTTATTTGATCGTAGTCGCCCTCAAGGCGATCATCGGCTGGGCCCTCGTCGACGCCGTGTGGACCGGCAGTAATGAGGAGTGCCGGGCCGCGATCGGCGACGGCGCCTGCTGGTCGGTGATCGGGGTCAAGCTCAGGTTCATCCTGTTCGGCACCTACCCCTTCGAGGAACAGTGGCGGCCAATGCTTGCCGTCGCGCTGTTCGTTGCGATGGCGGTGATATCAAGCTGGCGCGTGCTCTGGTCGCGCACGCTGGTGCTTGGTTGGGTATTCCTGTTGGTGGTGCTGGGCTTCCTGATGCGCGGCGGCGTGCTCGGGCTGATGTCGGTGCCGACCGAGCAGTGGGGTGGCCTGCCGGTGACCATCATGCTGGCTGCGATCGGGGTGACGCTGTCTTTGCCGCTGGCCTTTCTGCTCGCCCTCGGCCGGCGCTCGACCATGCCGCTGATTCGCGCGTTGTCGATCGGCTATATCGAGGTCGTGCGTGGTGTGCCGCTGATCTCCGTGCTTTTTATGTCCTCGGTGATGTTTCCGCTGTTCCTGCCGGAGGGCATCACGATCGACAAGCTGTTGCGCGCTCAAGTCGGCATCATCCTCTTCTCCGCAGCCTATCTTGCCGAAGTCGTGCGCGGCGGTCTTCAGGCCGTACCCGCGGGTCAATACGAGGCGGCGGATGCGCTTGGCCTCGGCTTCTGGCGCAAGACACGACTCGTCGTTATGCCTCAGGCCGTGCGCCACGTCATTCCGCCCATGGTCAACAGCTTCATCGCCACCTTCAAGGACACCTCGCTTGTCGTCGTGATCGGCCTCTACGACCTGCTACACGCGGCGCGCACCGCCACCAACGAGCCGACGTGGCGCGCTTTCACAACCGAGGCCTACATCTTCGTCGCACTCATCTTCTTCATCTGCTGCTTCGCGATGTCCCGCTACAGCCGAAGACTGGAGGCGGCGCCCGGCAACAAAGGTGAACGGGCCGCGTCATGAGCACCATCATCGACATGCGGGGCGTCAACAAGTGGTTCGGTGCGTTCCACGTCCTGCGCGACATCAACCTGGCCGTCTCGCGGGGCGAGCGAATTGTGATCTGCGGCCCCTCGGGCTCGGGCAAGTCTACGCTCATTCGCTGCATCAACCGGCTTGAGGCGCACGAGCAAGGCACGATCATCGTGGACGGCATCACGCTCTCGGATCGAGCGCGCGATGTCGATGCGGTGCGCCGGCGGGTCGGCATGGTGTTCCAGCAGTTCAACCTGTTCCCGCATCTGACGGTGCTCGAGAACCTGACGCTCGCGCCGATCTGGGTGCAGCGCCTGCCGAAGCAAGAGGCCGAGGCACAGGCGATGCGCTACCTCGAGCGGGTGCGCATCCCCGAGCAGGCCGGGAAGTACCCCGGCCAGCTCTCCGGCGGTCAGCAGCAGCGCGTCGCCATCGCCCGCGCGCTTTGCCTCAACCCCAAGATCATGCTGTTCGACGAGCCGACGTCCGCCCTCGACCCCGAGATGATCAAGGAGGTGCTCGACGTCATGGTCGAGCTTGCGGAAAGCGGCATGACCATGCTCAGCGTCACCCATGAGATGGGTTTTGCCCGCAAAGTCGCCGACCGCGTGATCTTCATGGACGAGGGCGAGATCGTCGAGGCGGCGCCACCGGCTCGGTTTTTCGACGCGCCGGAGAACGAGCGCACGCGACGATTCCTGAGCCAAATCCTGACGCATTGAGGCTATTGTCCAGCGCGCGGCAACGTCGCTGTGTGGCTCGCGCCGAGCCGGTTTGAGGGACGAGGATGGATTTTTCGCTGAGCGACGATCAGATCAGCATTCGCGATGCGATCGCCAAGTTGTGCGAGCGTTATGACGACGAATACTGGCTCGCACGCGATCGCGACGGCCGATTCCCGGAGGAGTTCGTCGCCGAGATTGCATCGGGCGGCTGGCTCGGCATAGCGATGCCGAAGGAGGTGGGTGGCGCCGGGCTCGGCATCACCGAGGCCGCCATCATGATGCAGGCGATCGCCGAGACTGGCGGCGGGATCGCGGCCGCGTCATCGATCCACATGAACATCTTCGCGCCCAACCCGATCGTGGTGCATGGCACGGCGGAGCAGAAGCAGCGCATGCTGGTGCCGCTGGTCCAGGGTAAGGAGCGCGCGTGCTTCGGCGTGACCGAGCCGAACGCCGGCCTCGACACGACATCCATCGAGACCAGGGCCGAGCGGCACGGCAACGCCTACGTCGTGAACGGCCGGAAGATCTGGACCTCGACGGCACAGACCGCATCCAAGATTCTGCTGCTCACGCGCACCTCACCCAAGAACAAGGTGAAGCCGGTTGATGGCCTCTCGCTCTTTTACACCGATCTCGATCGGCGCCATTGCGAGGTGCGCGAGATCGAAAAGATGGGCCGCAAGGCGGTCGATTCCAATGCGGTCTTCATCGACAATCTGACGGTCCCGTCTGACGACTTGATCGGGGAGGAGGGGCAGGGCTTCCGCTATATCCTGCACGGCCTCAATCCTGAACGAATTCTGATCGCGGCGGAGGCTGTGGGCCTCGGCCGCGCCGCGCTGCGCCGGGCGGCACAATACGCCAAGGAGCGCGTCGTGTTCGGCCGGCCAATCGGCCAGAACCAGGCGATCCAGCATCCGCTGGCCGATGCCTGGGCGCGTCTTGAAGCCGCCAATCTGATGCTCTTCAAGGCAGCCTCG
>VGET01000293.1 GCA_016869195.1 Alphaproteobacteria bacterium
AGGTGTTACCCATGTGTCCGGAACAAAACGTCACCTATGTCTCAGAACGCTCAAGCAGCGCCAACGCGGCGGTAAGTTCCTTGACCCCGGGGGTGCCGTGCAGTACATGAGGCCGCGCCTGGGCGCCGCGTCAGCGTCGGTTCAGGGGTAAATTGGGGGCGTAGCTCAGCTGGTTAGAGCGCCGGCCTGTCACGCCGGAGGCCGCGGGTTCAAGTCCCGTCGCTCCCGCCATCTCCCGGTCCCCGACGGGGGAGTTCGAGGCCGCCTTTTGGCGTTCCCTCGGTCGTAATCGAAGCGGGGACGCACGGGCGGGCACGGCGGGGCCGCTGTTCGTGTGGTGCCGGTCGGCCCTGCCTCTGGGCGTGACGCTCCGGATCCCCATCAGATGACCGCACCCGCCTCATTCCTATCCGAATACCTGCCGATCCTGATCTTCCTCGGCATTGCGGTGGTCATGGGCGGCGGCATGATCTTCGCCTCCTATGTCGTGGCGCCGCAGAAGCCCGAGCCCGACAAGATCTCGGCCTATGAATGCGGCTTCGATGCCTTCGAAGACGCGCGCATGAAATTTGATGTGCGCTTCTACCTCGTCGCCATTCTCTTCATCATATTTGATTTGGAAGTCGCCTTCCTGTTTCCCTGGGCCGTGTCGTTCAGCGGCATCGGGCTGTACGGCTTCTGGTCGATGATGGTGTTTCTCCTGATCCTGACGATCGGGTTCGTCTACGAGTGGAAGAAAGGGGCGCTCGAATGGGAGTGAGCGGCGATCGCACGGTCGAGCTGCCGGGCCGGGTGCTCCCGCCGGGCCCCGATCAGGATGCGACCCTCAAGCTGGTCAATGACGAGATGGCGGATCGCGGCTTCGTCGTGGCCAAGCTCGACAAGTTGATCAATTGGGCGCGCACCGGCTCGCTCTGGCCGCTCACCTTTGGCTTGGCCTGCTGCGGCGTCGAGTTCATGCACATGATCGCGGCGCGCTATGACATCGACCGCCTTGGCATGGTGCCGCGCGCAAGCCCGCGTCAGTCCGACGTGATCATTGTCGCTGGCACGCTGTGCAACAAGATGGCGCCACCATTTCGGCGCGTGTACGACCAGATGCCCGAGCCGCGCTACGTGATCTCGATGGGCAGCTGCGCCAATGGCGGCGGCTATTATCACTACTCCTATTCGGTGGTGCGCGGCTGCGACCGGGTGGTGCCGGTCGACGTCTATGTACCCGGCTGTCCGCCGACCGCCGAGGCGCTGCTCTACGGCATCATGCAGCTGCAGAAGAAGATCCGCCGCGTCGGCACGATCGAGCGCTGAGGGCGGAACAGGGCACCATGGCTGATGTCCAGACCTTGCGCGAGCTTGGCGATCGCATCGTCGCCGCGCTGCCTGATCAGGTCGAGGAGCCGGCGGTCGGCCACGGCGCGCTGATCATCTCGACACGGCCCGACGGCATTCTGCGCGTGCTGAAATACCTGCGCGATGACAAGGAGTGCGCGCTCGAGCAGCTCACCGACATCTGTGGCGTTGACCATCCAGGGCGGGAGCCGCGCTTCGATGTTGTCTACCATCTGCTCAGCGTCAGCCGAAATCAGCGGGTTCGCGTGAAGGTCGGCGTGGGCGAGGGCGATCTGGTGCCCTCGGCAACCGGGCTCTATTCCGCGGCCGGCTGGTTCGAGCGCGAGACCTGGGATCTCTTTGGCATCTATTTCTCCGATCACCCGGACCTGCGGCGCATCCTCACCGATTACGGCTTCGAGGGCCATCCGCTGCGCAAGGATTTCCCGCTCACCGGCTTTGTCGAGCTGCGCTATGACGACGAGCAGAAGCGCGTGGTGTATGAGCCGGTGAAGCTGGTGCAGGAGTTCCGCCGCTTCGATTTCCTCTCTCCCTGGGAGGGCACGCAATACGTACTGCCGGGCGATGAGAAGGCGACCAAATCATGAGCGAGCGCCATATCCGCAGCATGACCGTCAATTTCGGGCCGCAGCACCCGGCCGCGCACGGCGTGTTGCGGCTGGTCATGGAAATGGACGGCGAGATCGTCGAGCGGCTCGATCCCCACATCGGCCTCCTGCACCGCGGCACCGAGAAGCTGATCGAGTACAAGACCTATCTCCAGGCCGTGCCTTATTTCGACCGGCTCGACTATGTCGCGCCCATGAATCAGGAGCACGCCTTTGCGCTTGCGGTGGAGCGCCTTCTCGGCATCGAAGTGCCGCGCCGCGCCCTCGTGATTCGTGCGCTCTATGACGAGATCGGGCGGATCGGAAACCACATCCTCAACGTCACCACCATGGCGCTCGATGTCGGCGCGATGACGCCGTTCTTCTATGGCTTTGAGGAGCGCGAGCGCATCGTCGAGTTCTACGAGCGTGCCTCGGGTGCCCGCTTCCATGCGGCCTATATTCGGCCGGGTGGCGTCGCGCTCGATGTGCCACAGAGCCTGCTCGACGATATCCGAGCGTGGAACAAGAAGCTGCCCAAGGTGATCGACGAGATTGATGGGCTGCTCACCGAGAACCGCATCTTCAAGCAGCGCACGGTCGACATCGGCAAGACAACCCCGGCCGAGGCGCTCGATTGGGGCTTCACCGGCCCGATGCTGCGTGCCTGCGGTGTCCCCTGGGACATTCGGCGTGCGGAGCCTTATGCGATCTATAACGAGCTCGACTTCAAGGTGCCGGTCGGCACCAGCGGCGACTGCTTTGAGCGCTATCTCATCCGCATGGAGGAGATGCGCCAGAGCATAAGGCTGATCGATCAGTGCCTCGATCGCATGGAGCCAGGCCCGGTCAAGGTTCAGAACAACAAGATCACGCCGCCGTCGCGGGCCGAGATGAAGCAGTCGATGGAAGCGCTGATCCATCACTTCAAGCTCTATACCGAGGGCTATCACGTGCCGGCGGGTGAGGTGTATGCGGCGGTCGAGGCGCCCAAGGGCGAGTTCGGCGTCTATCTGGTCGCGGACGGCACCAACAAGCCCTATCGCTGCAAGATCCGTGCGCCGGGTTTCGCGCATCTGCAATCGCTCGACAACATGAGTCGCGGCTACATGCTGGCCGACGCTGTCGCTAATCTCGCCAGCATGGACATCGTATTTGGGGAGATCGACCGGTGAGCGCCGCGCCAGAGACGTTCGCCTTCACGCCGGAATACCGGGCCAAGGCGGATGCGATCATCGCCAAATACCCGGCGGGCCGTCAGGCCAGCGCGATGCTGCCGCTCTTGGATTTGGCACAGCGCCAGAACAATGGTTGGCTGTCGCGCGCGGCGCTCGATCATGTGGCCGAGGTCTTGGGCGTCGCGCCGATCAAGGTCTACGAGGTCGCGACCTTCTACACGATGTACAACCTGAAGCCGGTTGGTCGGCACCTCGTGCAGATTTGCCGCACGACACCGTGCTGGTTGCGTGGCAGCGATGACCTTCGCGCGGCCGCCGAGCAGGAACTCGGCTGCGGCCTGAAGGAGACGTCGCCCGACGGGTTGTTCACGCTGGTCGAGGTCGAGTGTCTGGGCGCCTGCGTCAACGCGCCGGTGGTGCAGATCAATGACGACTTCTATGAAGACCTGACGGCCGAGCAGTTCAAG
>VGET01000294.1 GCA_016869195.1 Alphaproteobacteria bacterium
CTCCGATTACGAGCACCTGACCTATCCGCGCGAGGCGGACGAGGACGACATCCGCGATCTCATCACGATGTACGTCGAGGCGGCCAAGCGCGCCGAGCGCGCCGGCTTCGACATCATCTACGTCTACGGCGCGCACAGCTATCTGCCGCTGCAATTCCTTTCGAAGTTCTACAACAAGCGCACCGACAAATATGGCGGCACGTTCGAGAACCGCGCGCGCTTCTGGATTGAGACTCTGGCCGCGGTAAAGCGCGCGGTCGGCGAGCGCTGCGCGATCGCCACCCGCTTCGCGATCGACACGCTCTACGGCCCCGACGGCGTCGAGCTCGGCGATGACGGCCTCAAGTTCGTCGAGCTCGCCACCAAGGAAGGACTGGTCGATCTGTGGGACGTTAATATCGGCGACATCGCCGAGTGGGGCGAGGACGCCGGCCCGTCGCGCTTCTACAAGGCCAATCATCAGGCACCCTGGGTCAAGGACGTGAAGCGGCTGGCCAAGGTGCCTGTGCTCGGCGTCGGTCGTATCACCAGCCCGGATGACATGGTCAAGATCATCACCTCAGGCCAGGCCGACATCATCGGCGCGGCGCGGCCCTCGATCGCCGATCCGTTCCTGCCTAAGAAGATCGAGGAGGGCCGGCTCGAGGACATCCGCGAATGCATCGGCTGCAATATCTGCATCTCGCGCTGGGAGGTCGGCGGCCCGCCGCTGATCTGCACCCAGAACGCCACTGCAATGGAGGAATATCGGCGCGGCTGGCACCCCGAGAAGTTCGACAAGACGAAGCAGCCGTGCTCGGTGCTCGTGGTCGGCGGCGGCCCGGCCGGCATGGAGTTCGCGCGCGTGCTCGGCATGCGCGGCTATGACGTCCACTTGCGCGAGGCGACGGACGACATCGGCGGCTGCGTGCGCGACATCATGCGTCTGCCGGGCCTCGCCGAGTGGGGCCGCATCATCGCCTATCGCAGGACCCAGCTCGGCAAGCTGAAGAATGTCGAGGTCCACACCTCGGTCGGCAAGATGAGCGCGAATGATGTGCTCTCCTATGGCGCGGACAAGGTCGTGATCGCGGTCGGCTCGCACTGGGCGGTCGATGGCCTGAGCGGCATCACCCACGCGCCGCTGCCGGGCGCCGACGCCAGGCTGCCGCAAGTCTTGACGCCGGAGCAGGTGATGGCGGGCAAGGAGGTCGGCGATCGCGTGCTCGTGATCGACGGCGACGGCTACTACATGGGGGTGAGCGTCGCCGAGTTCCTCGCCGACAAGGCCAAGAAGGTGACGCTGGTGACCCAGCTCGCCTCAGTCGCCAAATACACCCACTTCACGCTCGAATCGCCCAACCTGCACCGCATGATGCACGAGAAAGGCATCCATCATTATGTCGGGCACTGGGTTGAGGGCCTCGAGGTCGGCAACGAGGTCAAGGCCCGGCTCTACGATGTGTTCCGTGACGGCTTTCGGCGCACGACCGAGCCCCGCGCCGGCGAGTTGCCGCGCAGGCGCGGCACCGAAGTCAAGGAGCTCAGGGTCGACAGCGTCGTGCTGGTCACCGGGCGGCTTTCGAACCACGAATTGTTCAGCGAGCTCAAGCAGCGCAAAGCGGAATGGGCCCAAAACGAGATCGAGGCGATCTATCATGTCGGCGACTGTTACGCGCCGCGCCTGATCGCGGATGCGGTCTTCGACGGCCACCGCCTGGCGCGCGAGTTCGAATCGGCCGACCCGCAGCACGCCCTGCCGTTCATCCGGGAGCGTCAGGTTTGGGGCCACGCGACCTATCCCGCGCTTTCGGCCGGCGCCCGCTAGGCGGCAGCGCGGTCTGATTCGGCGCGGCGGTGCGGCGCGCGCCTCCGATCGGCCGCGGGTTCAGGCAAGCCATGGAAACGCGCGAGCTGTTCTGGGGCATCGGTCCGCTCGGCTACGCCGTGTTCTATGGCGTGGCCTGGGCCGCGATCGCCTGCTTCCTGATCGGCCTCGCGCGCCATGTGCTCAAATACGCGCGCGGCAGGAAAAGCCCGGTGCCGCTGAATCTCTGGGCCGGGCTCCGACGCATGGTGGTCGACGTGCTCTCGCACCGCACCGTGCGCCGCCGCGACCGCGCCGCCGGACGCGGCCACATGCCCGTCTTCTACGGCTTTCTCCTGCTCTTCATCGCCACCTCGATCATCACGCTCGACTACGACATCGTCGAGCCCTTGACCGGCACGAGTTTCTGGCGCGGCTCGTTCTATCTGATCTTCAGCCTGGTCGCCGACCTCGCAGGCCTGGCCTTCCTGATCGGTCTGGCGCTGCTCGCCTGGCGGCGCTACCGGACGCGCCCGGCCAAGCTCGACTACCGGCGCGGCTATGCGGGCGAGGACGCTCTGCGCCCGCGCGCCGAACGCTGGCGGCGTGAGGACGCGCTTTTCCTCGGCGTGCTCGGGCTGATCGTGGTCTCGGGCTTCCTGCAGGAATCAGCCGGACTTCTGGTCGACCGGCCGGCCTGGGCGGCGTGGTCGCCTATCGGCTGGCTCGGCGCACAGATCCTGGGCGGGCTCGGGCTCGACGAGGCCGGCGCCGCCGCGCTCAGGCGCGCCAATTGGTGGGCACACGGCGTGCTCGCGCTCGCCTTCATCGCGGCGTTGCCCTGGTACAAGGCTAAGCACATCATCGCGGTGCTGGGCAGCCTGATGGCGCGCGATGCCCAGGCGCTTCGGCGCCTGCCGCGCGCGCCGGCGGGGCCGGTCGGGATCGCCTCCATCGAGCAGTTCTCGTGGAAGGAGCTGCTCAACTTCGATGCTTGCACCAAATGCGGGCGTTGCCACGAGGCCTGCCCGGCGCGCACGGTCGGCGGGCCGTTGAGCCCGCGCGACCTGATCCTCGACCTCAGGGCGCACGCCGAGGCGTCCCAGGCTCGGCCTGGCGCCGCCACCAGCCTGCTCGGCGGTGTGATCAAGCCCGAAACCCTGTGGGCATGCCGCAGCTGTGGCGCCTGCCAGGCGGTCTGCCCGGTCGGCATCGAGCATCCGCCGATGATCGTCGGCATGCGCCGCGCGCTGGTCGAAGAGGGCGCGATCGAGCCGACGCTGCGCGCCGCGCTAGACGCGGTCTCGGAGCGCGGCAATAGCTTCGGCGAGAGCCCGAAGGCGCGCGGCGGCTGGACCCGGGCGCTCGAGTTTCCGGTCAAGGACCTGCGCTCCGAGCCGGCCGAGGTGCTCTGGTTCGTCGGCGACTATGCCTCGTTCGACCCGCGCAATCAGAAGGTGAGCCAGACCGTGGCGCGGCTCTTCCGCGCCGCCGGCCTCGATTTCGGGATCCTGTACGACGCCGAGCGCAGCGCGGGGAACGACGTGCGCCGGGTGGGCGAGGAAGGCCTCTTCGAAAGCCTGGTCGAGCACAACCTTGCAACCCTGGGGGCAGCCAAGCAGTTCGCGCGGATCGTCACCACCGATCCGCACAGCTACAACACGTTGCGCAACGAGTATCGCGAGTTCGGCGCGCTCGCGCCCGTGCAGCATTACAGCGCCATTCTCGTCGAGCTGATCGAGGCCGGC
>VGET01000295.1 GCA_016869195.1 Alphaproteobacteria bacterium
GCGCATAAAGGAGGTCAAGCTCAGGCGTGGCCGACCATGAGGCGGCCGATCTCCTGCCGATCGCCGGGCGCGGAGAACTCGCCGACGATGCGGCCGCGATTGATCACGCCGATGCGGTCGGACACCGAGAGCACCTCGTCCAGATCCTCGCTGATCAGAAGCACCGCGGCACCGCGCCGCCCGGCCTCGCGCAACGCCCGGTGCACGGCCGCGCAGGCGCGCACGTCGAGTCCACGGGTCGGCGAATGCGCGAGCAGCACGCGTGGCTCTCCAGACAGCTCACGCGCCAGAACGAGCTTCTGTGCATTACCGCCGGAGAGCAGGCGCGCATTGGTTGCGACCCGCGCGCCCAGGATGTTGTAGGTCTCGATCGCTTCCGTCGTCTTGCGTGCAATCGCCCGCCGGTCGACCCAGCCCCACAGGCCATAGTCGCCGCCCTCGAGATGCGAGATCACGAAATTCTCCATCACGGAAAGGTCGCCAGCGAGGCCGTAGAGATAGCGCTCGGCCGGGATGTAGGCGATACGGCTTCGACGCAGCGTGCGCGGCTGGGCATAAGCGATCCGCGCGCCATCGAGCAAAAGTGCGCCCTCCTCCGGCACGCGAATGCCCATCAGCACCTCGGCGAGCTCGGCCTGACCATTGCCGCCGACGCCCGCGAGGCCATAGACCTCGCCCGCGCGCAAACCAAGGGAGAGTCCGTCGAGCGCGACCGCGCCGCTGTCGCGCCGCGTCATGAGGCCGGTGAGCTCAAGCGTCATGGTGCCGGACGTGACGCGCTCGATCGCTTCGTACTCGCGCGCCTCACCGACCATGATCGCCGAGAGTTGCTCGGGCGTGTAGGCCGAGGGCGGCCGGCCGGCCTCGACCGTGCGCCCGCCGCGCATGACCGTCACGCGATCGGCAAAGGCGAACACCTCGCGCAGCTTGTGCGTGATCACGACGATGCACGCGCCCTCCGCCGCGAGCCGGCGAAGTTGGCCGAGCAGGCTCGCCGACTCCTCATCGGTCAGCACGGCGGTCGGCTCATCGAGAATGAGGATCTTGGCGCCGCCGACCATTGCCTTGACAATCTCGACCCGCTGCTGTTCCGAGACCGAAAGCTCGTCGATGCGCGCGTCGGGGTCGATCGTGAAGCCGATGCGCCCGCCGATCTCGGCGATCTCCTCGCGCACGTGCTTCAGGCTCTGTCGATAGGTGCCGCGGCCATGGCCGAGCACGATGTTCTCCGCGACCGTCATGCCCGCGACCAGCTTGAAATGCTGGTGCACCATGCCGATGCCGAGCGCGCGCGCGGCGAGCGGCCCTTCGACCGCGACCGCCTTGCCATCGACCTTGAGCGAGCCGTTGTCGGGCGCGTAGAGCCCGCAGGCGACATTCATAAGCGTGGACTTGCCCGCGCCGTTCTCGCCAAGGAGCGCATGCACCTCGCCCCACGAAGCGGCGAAGTGCGCGTCCACCAGCGCCGGATTGCCGTCGAAGCTCTTGTGGACGCCTTCGAGCTCGAGCGCCGCGGTCATGGTCCGCTCGTTCCGAGCGCGAACGGATTGCAGCGAAGCGGGATCAGCCCCTCACCCGCCCATCGCTGACGCGCTGGGCGCCCTCTCCCTCGGGGAGAGGGATGATGACAGTCGCGCCCCACCCCCCTCTCCCCTTGGGGGAGAGGGAGGGGCCCACGACCAAGTCGTGGGAGGGTGAGGGCTCGCAAGCCTCAGGCTCGAACCGTCAATTCAACTGGCCGGTCACGCCCTGGATCAGATAGTCCATGCCCCAGAGGTCGCCGTCAGAGGGCGTGGCGCCAGCGGCGACACGCTCCTTGCCGGCCTGATCCACGATCGGCCCTTCGAAGACGTGCTTGCCCTTGATGATCGCGTCGCGCTCGGCCATAACCTTCTCGACCACGTCCTTCGGCACCATGTCGCCGCAGCAGGCGATGTCGGTGCCGCTGCCGACGTGCACGAACGCGCCGTATTGCTCGGGCGTCCAGGTGCCGGCTGCGATCGCCTTCAGGGTCGGCACCATGTACTGGTCCCACACCCAGACCGATGAGCACGCGGTCGCCTTGGCCGCGAACTCGCGCATGTCGCGGTGGTGGCCGGTGCCGTAGATGCCGGCCTCCTGCGCCACGACCTGCGGCGTCGGCGTATCGACGTGCTGGCCGATGACATCGACACCCTTCTCGACGAGCGCCTGCGCCGCCGCGCGCTCCTTCACGGGGTCGTTCCACGCGCCGGTGTAGATGACCGTGAGCTCGGCCTTCGGGTTCATCTTGCGCGCGCCGATGAGATAGGCGTTGACCGTCCAGTTCACGAGGCCGAACGGGTTGGCGGCGACGAAGCCGAGCTTGCCCGACTTCGAGATTGCGCCGGCGACCATGCCGCAGAGATACTGCGTCTCATAGGTGCGGCCATAGATCGATTGCAGGTTCGGGCCGTTGGTCGTGCCCGCGGGATTCAGAAACACGACGTCGGGATAACGCGCGGCCAGATCCTTGAACGCGTCGCTATAGCCGAACGCGCTGCCGATGATGATGTTGTGGCCGCGCTGGATGTAGCGCTCGGCCGCCGGCGTGATCTCGGACGCCACCTCCGGCACCTTCTCGACGAACGGAATCTTGTAACCCATCTCGCCTTCGATGCGCCCCCGCGCCTCGTCGATCGCCTGGGTCCAACCGCCGTCATTCTTCACGTTGAAGTAGATCCACGCCGGTTTCGGGTCGCCCTTCAGCTTGAAGCCATCGGCCTGCGCCGCCGCCACGAAGCCGACCGCCGCGATCGCCGCGACCGCGACGCCCGCCAGTTTACTCCACATGATCCGCGCCTCCCTGTTGCGCTTTGGGATACCGCCTGTATCCGCCATTTGAATATGGTATCCGCAACGATAAGAGCCGCCCGAAACCGAGTCAATGCGAGCGGCGTGCTCTTGGCGGCAACTGGATTCCCCGCCTCATCCTTCGACACGCTCAGGATGAGGCTCTGTATTGAAGACCCTCTTGCTGAGCTTGTCGAAGCATGAGGGACGACTGGACGCGACACTGGCTGAAGAACGCCCATGCCGGCGAACGCGACGCACCATCAAGAGCAGCGTTTCTGCTTTTTGCGCTTGCCGGCTCCCCCGCCCTATCCGATATTCGGATACGACCTACAACCGGCGGACGTGGCACGGAACAACGCGGACCATGGCGAGAACGAAGCGCGATAAGCGAGCGCCGATCACGACGCTCCCGCGGGCGGACGAGGATGACGCGCAGCCCGCGTTGAAAGGCGTGCGCCGCGCGCTCCAGGTGCTGCAGCACCTTGCGCTGACGCCCGGTCGCGCAACCGACGTTGCGGCCGCGCTCGGCGTCTCCTGGGCGACGCTGCACCGAACGCTGAGCCAGCTCGAGCAGGGCGGCTTCATCGTGCGCGACGCCGATTCTGGCCGCTACGGCATCGGCGCGCGTACCTGGCAAATCGGCACGGCCTATGTCGCCAATCATCAGGTGCTGGAGGCGTCGCGCCCCTATCTCGATGCGGCGGCGGCA
>VGET01000296.1 GCA_016869195.1 Alphaproteobacteria bacterium
TCATGGGAATACCAGGAGCCCGACTTCTCGATGATGCCGGCCTTGAGGCCGAGGTCGACCAGCTCGCCGGTGAACGAGATGCCCTCGCCATACATGATGTCGAACTCGACCTGACGGAACGGCGGCGCGACCTTGTTCTTGACCACCTTGACCCGGGTCTGGTTGCCGACCACCTCTTCCCGCTCCTTGATCGCGCCGATGCGCCGGATGTCGAGGCGCACCGAGGCGTAGAACTTGAGCGCGTTGCCGCCGGTCGTGGTCTCGGGGTTGCCGAACATCACGCCGATCTTCATGCGGATCTGGTTGATGAAGATGACGCAGGTGCGCGAGCGCGCGATCGAGGCCGTCAGCTTGCGGAGCGCCTGGCTCATCAGGCGTGCCTGGAGGCCGACATGGGCATCGCCCATCTCGCCCTCGAGCTCGGCGCGCGGCACGAGCGCAGCGACCGAATCGATCACCACCACGTCGATCGCGCCCGAGCGCACCAGCGTATCCGCGATCTCGAGCGCCTGCTCGCCGGCATCGGGCTGCGAGATCAGCAGGTCCTCGATCCTGACGCCGAGCTTCTTGGCGTAGCTCGGGTCGAGCGCATGCTCGGCATCGACGAAGGCGCAGGTGCCGCCGGCCTTCTGCGCCTGGGCAATGACGGAGAGCGCGAGCGTGGTCTTGCCCGAGCTTTCGGGCCCATAGATCTCGACGATGCGCCCGCGCGGCAGGCCGCCAATGCCGAGCGCGATGTCGAGCCCGAGCGAGCCGGTCGGGATCGCCTCGATCTCGACCGCCTTGTCATGCTGGCCGAGCCGCATGACCGAGCCCTTGCCAAACGCCCGCTCGATCTGGCTGAGCGCCGCGTCCAATGCCTTTTGTTTGTCCATGCCACCCTTCTCGACCAGCCGCAGCGCACCTTCCGCCATGACGAACCCCCATCGTTATCCGCAGCGCCCAGATAGGCAATGCGGCACTTGTACCGTTTTTGTTCTCAGGCGCAAGCGCTATTTTTATCTCTCTGATAAATATCGTAATTGTCCTAGATGTTCTAAGTTTGTTCAGGATCGTCGAACATGACCGGTCGTGCGCCAGGCCCTAGCGACGGTTGAGCCCTTTGGCCCCGAATGGCATCCTCCGGCTCCGCATGACGCCGCCGATTCCACCGGCCCCAATTGAGGGCCTGACGCCGGCCATTTCTCCCGTCCTGAGGGCCCTGAATCCGGGCCAGGCGGCCCGATGAGCGGTTGGACCGACCTCGCCCTCGAGTGGATCGCCGCGCACCCGCATTGGGCCGGCGCGATCACCTTCCTGATCGCGTTTTTCGAGACCGTCCTGATCATCGGGTTCTTCGTCCCGGGCACGATTCTGCTGTTCGGCGTGGGCGTGCTGGTCGGCCAGGGCAGCGTGCCCGTCTGGGTGGCGGCCGCGGCCATGGTGATCGGCGGCATTGCCGGCGATGCCTTCAGCTATTGGGTCGGCAAGCGCTATCGCACCCAGATCATGGCGCTCAAGTTCATCCAGAAGCGCCAGAAGACGATGGACTTCGCGGCCCGCCTCATCCACCGCCACACCGGCAAGGCGCTCCTGCTCGCCCGCCTGATCGGCCAGATCAGGCCGCTGGTGCCGTTCGTCGCCGGCGTGGTCGATATCCCGGCCGGGAAGTTCTACTTCTACAACATCCTCTCCTCGATCCTTGCCGCCGCGCTGCACATCCTGCCGGGCATGCTGATCGGCGTCGGCCTGCGTTTCTCCGGTGCGGTGACGATCCGCCTCGCCGTGTTGCTCGCGATCATCGTCGGCATTCTCTACCTGGTCTATTTCGTGGCGAAGCGCGCGCGCGTGCTCTCCATGCGCAAGGGACCGGGACTGGTCGAGCGCCTGCTCGCCTGGACGCATGCCGAAGCCGCGCGCCAGCGCCCGGTCCTGCGCCAGGGTGCGCGGGCGCTGGTCTATTTGCTCGACCGCGAGCGTCTTGAATTGTTCGGCGTCGCCGCGATCTGGCTCGTGGTGGTCGGCCTGTTCGCCGGCTTGATCGCGCTGGTGCGAGGCGTCGTCGCGGGTGACCCGATCACGGAGGCGAACAACGCGGTCGCCGATGCGCTGGTCGGCCTGCGCAACCCCCTGGCCGACGGCGCCATGGCGGTGATCGGCGCGTTTGGCGAGCTGCCGGTCATCCTCGCGCTCTCGGCGACCGTGCTCGTGTTCCTGCTGTTCCGCCGCGCCTGGGTGATCGCGGGCCTCTGGGTGCTCGGCACCGGCATCGCCTTCGCCTCGACCAGCATCATCGGCCTGTTCGCCGAGGCGCGCGCGAGCGAGCTCGGCACACTGACCGCGGGCGGCGTCCTGCCCGAAGGGCACGCCGCGATCTCGATCACGGTCTACGGCTTCTTCGCGATCCTCGCGACCGAGCAGACCAGGTCGATCACGCTTCGAATGGTTGGCTTTGCGCTCGCCATCGCCTTTGTCAGCCTGGTCAGCATCGCGCAGCTCTATCTCGGCCGGCTCTATGTCTCGGGCCTCGCGGGCGGCTATCTCGTCGGCGTCGCGGCGCTACTGATCCTGACCGCCGCCACCTGGCGCCATCTGCCGCAGATGCCGCCGCGCTTGAGTCTTCTGGTGGGAATAGGCGGCCTCGTCGCGCTCATCATCGCGGGCTGCGCCAACGCGACGTACGGCTATCGCGCGCGCATCGCGACGCTCGAGCCCAAGGACCGGGTCATCGCCATCAACGCGAACGATTGGGCGACTGGCGGATGGGAGCGCCTGCCGGCCTATCGTATCGACTTTCTGGGCATCAACGAGGAGCCGATCAATATTCAGATCGCGGCGACGCCGGACACGATCCGCTCCGCGCTCTCGCTCAATGGCTGGCGGAGCCCGCCGTCATGGGACATCGTCGCGCTCGCCGACCTGATCACCGGCACCAAGCCGGACGCCGCCGATGAGCGCCCCGTGTTACCGCGCTTCTGGGAGGGCCGGCGCGACGCGCTCGTGCTGATCAAGGACACCGAGAGCGGCCGTCACGTGCTGCACCTCTGGGATCTCGGCTACCGCTTTGCGGGCGATCCGGCGCAGCCGCTGCTCCTCGGCACGGTCGAGCGCGAGACCGAGCGCCCGACGCACCTCTATGAGCTGATCGAGCTGCCGCCCGGCGCCGGCGAGTTCTCGGCCGCCGCCAACGGCCTCACCATCGATCTCGAGGGAGAATTGCTCGCGGTACGCGCCGCCGGCCGCGTTGCGCCACCGAAGAACCGCCCCGAGCGCGCCTGGGACGGCAGCACGGTGCTGGTGGGGCCGTCAGAGTGATGCGCCCCACCCTATCCGTCATCCCATGGGACGGCCGAGCACCACGAGACACTCAACCCGGGAACCACGGCATGCGCGCTCGGTGCCCGTGCCCCCGGTTCTCTTTTTTCGTCATGGCCCGACTTGATGGTGTGGACGGCCCCGGCTCTACGGCATCGCAATGTGCCAATGTGGTCGTGGGTAATGACCGCATGATGAGGAA
>VGET01000297.1 GCA_016869195.1 Alphaproteobacteria bacterium
GCTCGACGACGTGCTCGAATATAACAAGGGCATCTGCTACGGCTTCGACTGGATGTGGCGGAAGCTCGGCGGCGAGATCCTTGGCCACGACGTGTTCAAGAACGAGGATCCCTCGATCGCGGCGCAGATCACCCGCATCAAGGGCCTCGAGAAGCAGCCCGACATCATCGAGATGTGCAGCTACGTCCCGGGCGGCGCCTCGGCGATCAAGCAGATCCGCGCCGCGGGCATCAACACCCCGCTCGGCCAGGGCAGCTCGATGACCGGCTCGCATTGGCACAATTGCTGCCCCAACCTCTCGGGCGTCTACGTTCCCGAGCAGGGCTCGATCTATGGTGACGACCCGGATCCGAAAGTCGAGGAGTTCAACAAGAAGTACGAGGCGAAGACCGGTGCTCGTCCGGAGAGCCAGTACGTGTATCCGGGCTATGTCGGCATCTATGTCTGGTCGCTCGCCGTCCAGCGCGCCGGCACGATCGACGCCGCTGCGGTGGTTGCCGAGATGGAGAAGATGCGGGATGAGCCCACCCTCTTTGGGCCGCGCACCTTCACCAACACGCTGCACCACCAGAACAAGGCGACGATGCGCATCATGGGCGTCGAGAATGGCAAGCCTGGCGTGGCCGACGTGTGGCCGCTCAGCGAGCCGGTGCCGATGGAAGTGCTGTTCGGTCAGGAGTACAAGTACTGAGCGATTAACCCCTTCGGGTTAGGTTGGGCCCCGCCGGCATGCCGGCGGGGCCTTCGTTTGTGGTGTAAGCTTCCGCGGACGTTCCCATGGCGCGGGGCTCGGCCTTAAGATCGGGCGAAATTCGACGCCGGCTTGGGAGGACAGGAGCAGCGATGCGCGATCCGATCCATATCGCAGGCCACGAGATCAAGGCGGGCGAACAGGTTTCGTTCGATGTCCCGATCGTCGATCTCTCCACCCGGACGCCGATGACCATGCCGGTCCAGGTGATCCACGGCGCGGAAGATGGGCCCAGGCTGTTCGTGAGCGCCGCCATCCATGGCGATGAGATCAACGGCATCGAGGTCGTCCAGCGCCTGATGGCCGATCGTAGGCTTGCCAATATTCGGGGCACGCTAATCGCGGTGCCGATCGTCAATGTCTTCGGCTTCGTCTCGCAATCCCGCTATCTGCCGGACCGGCGCGACCTCAATCGCTCCTTCCCGGGCTCGGCGCGCGGCTCGCTCGCGGCCCGCCTCGCGCATCTCTTCCTCACCGAGATCGTGGCCAACTCGACCCACGGCATCGACCTGCACACCGGCGCGATCCACCGCACCAACTACCCGCAGATCCGCGCCAATCTGGATCAGCCGGAGACGGATAAGCTCGCCCGCGCGTTCGGCGCCAAGGTGGTGATCAATTCCGGCTTCCGCGAGGGCAGCCTGCGCGAGAGTGCGGCCAAGTGGCGCGTGCCCGTATTGGTCTATGAGGCGGGCGAGGCGCTGCGCCATGATGAGCCGAGCATCGAGATCGGCGTGCAGGGAGTCTACAACGTCATGGACGCGCTCGGCATGTTGAGTGGCGTCGGCAAGGGCGGCACGGCCGATCCGCTGATCGCGCGCTCATCCTCCTGGGTGCGGGCGCCGCAGAGCGGCGTGTTGCGCGACCCGGTGTCGCTGGGGGCGACCGTCGGCAAGGGCGATGCCCTTGGCTATGTCGCCGATCCCTTCGGCACGGGCCGGAGCAAGGTCAAGAGCCGGGGTGATGGCATGGTGATCGGCCTCACCTATCTGCCCCTGGTCTATGAGGGCGATGCGTTGTTCCACTTGGTGCAGTCGAGCGGCGAGCAGGTGGATGCCGAGGAGCTTGACGTGCCGACCGCCGATCCTGACGAGGAGTGGGAGGACCACGACCAGGCGCTCACCTATGGCTGAGCGCTGAACGAGAGGTGCACTCCGATGATTGTGGTGACGGGAGCAACCGGCAAGGTCGGCCGCCAGGTGGTGACGGCGCTGAAGGCGCGCGGCGCTGCGTTCCGAGTCACCTCCCGAGATCCCAAGAAGGCGGCCGAGATTCTGGGCGCAGACGTGTCGGTGGTGACCGCCGACTATGCAAAGCCGGAGACGCTCGGACCCGCACTCCGTGGCGCCGATCATCTGTTCCTGCTCTGCGGCCCCAACGAGTTCAAGGCGGACCTCGAGATCCGGCTGGCGGACGCCGCCAAGGCGGCCGGCGTACAGCACATCGTCAAGCTCTCGGTCTATGGCGCGGATGAGCGCTCGAGCGCGACCGTCATGCGCGATCATCGCCGGGTCGAGACGCATATCGAGGGGCTCGGCCTCGATTGGACGCACCTGCGCCCCAACCTCTTCATGCAGCACTTTCTCAATCACGCCGCCTCGATCAAGGCCGAGGGCGTGTTCCATGCGCCCCTGGCGGAGGCGCGCGTCAGCGTGATCGATACGCGCGACATCGGCGCGGTGGCGGCAGTGGCCCTCACCGAGCCTGGGCACGCCGGCCGCGCCTATGAGCTGACCGGGCCGGCGGCCCCGAGCTATGGCGAGATCGCCAAGATGTTCACGCGGGCGCTTGGCCGGCCGATTCGTTACGAGCCGATCAGCGCCGAGGAAGGGCACCGCCGGCTGCGGGCGGCCGGCAGCGCGGAGTGGCACGCAACCGTCTTGAGCGAGATCTACACCTTCTTCCGCGCGGGTGAGGGCGCGCGCGTCGATTCCGCGGTCGAGCGCGTCACCGGCCGCACCGCGCGCTCGATGGAGAGCTTCATCGCCGACCACCGTGCCGCGTTCAGTGCCTGAGGCCCGTGCCCGGTTGGTTGATTTCGGAGTTCCGCCATGCTTCTCACCTTTGCCAATGTCTTGTCGCCGGAGCAGCTGAAGTCAGTCGTTGAGAGCCTGAAAAGCGAAGATTTCGTCGACGGGCGCAAGACCGCCGGTTGGCACGCCAAGCTGGTAAAGAACAATCTTCAGATGCAGTCCGGCGAGGAGCGCACCAAGGCCCTCCAGAAGACCTGCCACGACGCGATCCTGGCGTGCTCGGAGTTCCATCGCGCGTACAAGCCGAAATTCGTCCGCCTGCCCATGATCAGCCGCTATGAGGTCGGCATGTCCTATGGTGCCCATGTCGATGATCCGTTCATGGGCAGCAACCCGATCATGCGCACCGATGTGGCGACCACGCTGTTTCTGGTCGATCCCTCGACCTATGAGGGCGGCGAGCTCGTGATTGAAGGCACCTATGGCTCGCGCAGCGTCAAGCTCGAAGCGGGCGCGATGGTGGCCTATCCGGCAACCACCCTGCACCGTGTCGTTCCCGTCACATCGGGTGCTCGGGTCGCTGCTGTCACCTGGGCGCAAAGCATGATTCCCGACCCGAGCCACCGCGAGATCATCTTCGAGCTCGACAATGCACGGCGCATGATCTTCGAGAAGGATGGCAAGTCACCGGCGTTCGACCTGGTCTCCAAGTCGCACGCCAACCTCATGCG
>VGET01000298.1 GCA_016869195.1 Alphaproteobacteria bacterium
TACTCGTCGTGGGGGTGTGTCTTGAGGACGTCGCCTCGGTTCAGCAGTTTGCGCTTTGATGAAGGCACGGGCGCGGTGATCGGTCTGGCTAACGTAACGGCGCCAACTCGCACCCGCAACCGTCACGCGGAGGCCAACGGTGATGACGCACGATCGCGAGCGGGGCGAGCGGAAGCGACCCCCGCGAGGGCCCACATCCCGGCGGAGCAGGTGTCGAGCTCAGCGGCATGTTAGCCAGAGCCCCACGGGTCCCATTGAGGTCGTTCAGCCTTGTAGGTCTTCAGAAACGCGCAGACGTAACCCCATAGGCTGGGGGCCCGCGCCCGATCCGCGCCAGCAACATACGCGCGCACCGCGGCTGCGCCGATGGCGTGCTGTGCAGCTTCGAGGACCTCACCTGCTAGCTGGATCTCTTGCTCGGAGTCGGGAATGAGGCGTTCCGCTTCCTCGCGGCCGAACGGTCGATCGGAAACGAAGACGTAGCGCTGCCGACCATCCCAGGGGAGTGAGAAGTCGATCGTGACGTACTGGACCGGACCAGACGCCTCGCGGGCGACGCAGGTTGTTCCACCATCACGGATCATCATTGCCCAAGGGATCGAGATCACCGCAGCTTCTGCCCAACGTACCGCCGAAAACCTGCAGCCGCCAGCAGGATCGCCTTCGCCGCTCGCGAGAACCTGGTGCGCCCAGGCGAGCATCGAGTCCGTGTTCATCGCTCCGGGCAGCACCATCGACGCGACGACGCCATGAGTTCGGAGAGCGGCGAGCACCGAGTACGGCTCCCGACGCCCGGGGACTTGATCGGTGACTTTCGCTCGCCGCGAGGCCCCCACGCCTGAGCACGAGTCTGCGAGAGATTCACGCCGCTTTCGTGTGCGAAGACGAGTCGCGACACAGGCCACCGCAGCATCCGTCGGCAGAAGCGTTCGCGCGCGGCGATCACGTCCGCCCGACTCGTCTCGATGGCGCGGAGGGGCTTTTCTTTGGAGAGAGCCCCGTCCGCCCCAGCTGTCGGAACTTGTCAACGCGGATGAGACAGCGGGCATGAGGAATCTATGACGGAAGGGCGGCCACGGCGGATCGAGGCGTCTCGTGTCGCGGCGTACTCGCCGCGGCGCGAGACGCCATCTGAGATCTGCTCGGGGGGCCGGTGTCGTCGACAGGGCGTGCGTTCACGGTCACCGGGATGGCGAGGGCCTCGAGCGGATTGATGTGCACCTCTGGGGGCGGCAGAGCGGCCTTGGGAGGCCCGTTCGGGAAGCGCTCGGGGTGCAGCGCGTACTGGGCGTCGAGCGCGTCCTGGCGCACGCGGTGCACGGCCGCGACGCGCCCGTGGAAGACCTCCGCCGGCGTGAAGAGGGCGAGGCCGGAGTGTTGATGGTCGTCGTTGTGCCACGTGAAGAACGGCTCGAGCCAGCCGCGCGCGTGCAGTGCGCCGGAGAAGCGGCCCGGGTAGTCGGGCTGGTACTTGAGCGTCTTGAACTGCGCCTCGCTGAAGGCATTGTCGTCGGAGACGTGCGGGCGGCTGAAGCTCTGGCTGACGCCGAGCGTGCCGAGGAGCTGCGCCAGCGTGTCGCTCTTCATCGCAGAGCCGCGGTCGGAGTGCACGGTGAGGCCGGGCTCGACGCCGTGGCGCGCAACGGCCTCCGCGAAGAGCTGTGCGGCCAGGTGCTTGCACTCCTTCGTGGCCACCATCCAGCCGACGACGTACCGGCTGAACAGGTCGATGATGACGTAGACGTGCAGGAAGATGCCGCGCTCGAGCGTGGCGAGCTTCGTGATGTCCCAGGTCCACACCTGGTTGGGCGCCGTCGCGGTGAGCGAGGGCTTCACGTGCGTCTGCGGAAGTCGCTGGTTTCTCCGCTCCCTCGACTCTCCGAGCTCGGCGAGCACGCGGTAGATGGTCCGGATCGACGCGAGGTACACGCCCCGGCTGAGCAGCTTCGCGAACACCTCCATCGGCGGCTGGTCCACGAACTCGGGCGAGTGCATGACGTCGACGATGGCCTGCCGCTCGGCCTCGCTCAGCCTTCGAGGGTTCGGCGCTCGCACCCGCACCGCTGGAGGCGCGACGGGTGCCGTGGCGCGGTACAGGGTCGCCCTGCTCACGCCGAGCGCGGCGCACGCGGCGACCACCGAGACGTCCGGCTCAGCGAGATCCTCGACGAGGTCCATCAGCTGTCTCCGTCGCTCTCGGGGAGTGCAATCCCCAGGACCTCGTGCGCTTTTTTTTGGAGGGCGATGAGCGCATTGGCGACGCGCAGCTTCTTCTCCAGCTCGGCGTTGCGCTTCAGGAGCTCTGCGTTGAGCCGCTCGGTCTGCGTAAGCCGGGGCTTGCGACCGGGCTTCTTCGCGGCGAGGCCGGCCGCTCCGTGCGCCCCGAGCTGCGCGCGCCACGACGCCAGGTGGGAGCTGTAGATGCCTTCACGGCGGAGGAGCGCCTCGAGGTCGCCGCGCTGGCCGCTCGCCACGCAGGCGTCGGCCTCCTTCACGATGCGAAGCTTCTCGGCAGCGCTAAAGACTCGGCGGGTCCTCTTCGGCACGGTCTCGAGGGTACCGCCGCTCGGACGAGCCTGTCGGCGCTCACTCTCCGGCGCGGGGTCACGGTCAGGAATACGGGCTGGTTTCGGCACGATCGGGGATCCAGTCTCCGCCCATCGGTACATAGGTTTCGAGGAGGAGCTGTCTCACACGACGTTGGCACGTGGGGCCCCGAATCCCACGAAGCAGCAGCTACTCGACCATGCGACCAAGCTGGATGATCAGTTTGGCCACCTCTTCGATCCACCAGTGAGGAGACCGTGAGCGATTTCTGGAGCGTTGAGCCCGAGGTGGCCGGTGAGCTCGGGCACGGCAGTGTGCTGGACACGAGCGTTCATCCACCACACGTATCGAAGCTGGAATACAGGTTCATTGGCTGGCTCGGGGACGAGTTGTTGGAAACGTTTCCGTGCTATGTCGTGACTGAGCGTCTCGGCGTTGCGCTCATCTCGGCCTGCCTTGCCGGCTTCGAACTCGATGACGTTGACGTTGTGGTCTCGGACGAGTTCATCGAGATGTACCCCGGCCGAAGCCTCCCGACCTTCAAGTGGCTCAAGGTGACCGGACAGGCAGGGGTGGACGACTTCGGGCTCTCACACGAGCACACGTTGGTTGTTTCTGATGCCGCTCTTCAACAGCTTCGGCAGCACACGCTGTCGCACTGCGATATTGAGGAATACGGAGGCTGACGCCGGCCGGTCGGCCGCCTGCTGCCGTTGCCGGTGGCGTTCACCTGCACCCACCCCAGCCCCTTGTTCTTCATCGCCGGAGTCGCGAGTGGAAGCCTCTCCTTCCTCCAAGTTGTGGGCCGTGGTGCGAACTCGTGTGATGGACCCGGCGGGTCGTGTCCGTGTGGAGTACATCGTCAAGTACGACCTGGAGGTGCTTGAGTCGG
>VGET01000299.1 GCA_016869195.1 Alphaproteobacteria bacterium
CATCGCCAACAAGGGCTGGAGGAAGGCCCTGGCCGACGACGCGCATTTGCGCAACGGCCTCAACGTCGCCCTCGGCAAGGTCACCTGCAAGGCGGTCGCTGACGACCTCGGCTACGACTACACCGCACCCGAGAAGCTCGCGGCCTGAAACGCGCGCGGTCCGTATCAGGGCTTGGCGTACTCCACGAACACGCTCTTGCCGCCCTTGATGATCCACTGGCCCATGCCGCGGCCAATCTGGTCGCCGTTGGGCGTGAAGTCGCAGGTCGAGCCCGCGCCCTGGAAGTTGACCGGCTTGCCGGCGCGCACGAGCTTCAAGGCCTCGACCACGTCGTCGGTCTGCTCCCCCGGGCCATTGCCCACCGCGATGATCTGCTTCGACCAGTCGACCGCCATCGGGCTCTTCGCCCTCTCCATGGCGAGCGCGGTGATCGCGATCTGGTCGTGGGTGTTGGGCGGGAACAGGTACACACGGTCGGCCGGCGCGCCCATCAGCTTGAGGAAGCGCTTGTAGCCGGGCGCGCTCAGGTCGGGCATCGGCTGGAAGTGGCGGATGCCCTCGGCGACCTTGTCGCCCACCGCCTGCACGAACTTGCCTTCCGCGTCAGCCATGATCGAGAGTGCTACCACCTTGCTGTCGAAGCCGCCGCGGTAGACCTCCTTCATGATCGAGACGAAGTCGGGCAGCAGGCCGAAGCAGAACACCGCCTCGGGCTTCTTGCCGAAGATGCGCTCGACCTCCGCGCGATAGGAGGGCTGCTCGGGGTTGTAGATGAGCGAGTCGGTCACCGTGCGCCCAGCCGCCCTCATGCGCGCCGTGAATTCGGTCATGATCGGCAGCACGAACGCGTTCTGCAGGCCCATGATGCCGACGGACTTGAAGCCGAGCTTGTCGACCGTGGCGCGGCCGATCACGATGCCCCAGTCGGTCGCCTTCATCTGGAAGCGCCAGACGTAGCCCTGCGTGTCGCCCTCGGTGATCGCGTTGGCCGCGCTGGAGACCATAAGCACGGTCTTGTTCTGGATCGCGATCGGGCGCGAGGACATGCCCTCGGGCGTGCCCCAGTAGCCGATGCAGGCCTGCGCCTTGTGCACGTTGATGAACTTCTGCGTCAGGTTGGCGGCCACCGCGGCGCTCGACTCCGAGTCCTCGATGAAGAGCTCGAGCCTGCGGCCGAGCACCCCGCCTGCGGCGTTAATCATCGCCGCGGTGCGCCTCGCCGCCTCGCCCATGTCGGGCCCGTAGGCGCCAGCGTTGCCGGTGAGCGGCAGGCCGACGCCGATCGGGATCGGCGCGCCTTGCGAGTGCGCGAGGTTCAGGTAGGGGGCCGCAAGCGCGGATGCGGTGGTGGCGCCGATGGTCTTGATGATGTCTCTCCGGGTCTTTCTCATGTTCTCTCCTCTGTTCGCAGTCGATATTCCTTCAAAAACCCCTGTGGTTTCCAGATCAGCAACGCAATCAAGCCGGCGCCGATGATGATAATGCGGATCGCCGCCAGCTGGTCCGAATTGAGCGCCGGGATCGCGTCCTTCAGGAAGCGCGAGCCCTCGAGCAGCACCATGACGACCGCCGCCCCGGCAATGGTGCCCAGGTGCGCGCCGCGGCCGCCCGCGATCACCGCCATGAAGGCGTAGGCGATGACGATGTTGGTGAACTGCGTCGGGTCGATGTACTGGTAGTAGAAGCTGTGCATCGACCCGGCAAGGCCGATGAAGGCGCCGCCGATCGCGAAGATGCGCACACGCGCCCAGAGCACGTTCTTGCCGAGCGTCGCCGCCACCACGTCGTCTTCGCGCACCGCGCGCACCAGGCGCCCGAACGGCGAGCGCGCGATGACCGTGAGCGCCGCGTAGGTGAAGGCGAGCAGCGCGAGCGAGAGCCCGAGCAGGAAGTACGGGTACATCTCGGGCGGCACGCTGGCGCCGAAGGGACGCGGAATGCCGGCGAGGCCGAGCGCGCCGTTGGTGAGCCAGTCCTCATTCAGCGACACCAGCCGCAGCATCTCGCCTACGCCCAGGGTGACGATCGCGAAGTAGTCCTCCTCGGTAACGCGCAGCGTGACCAGCGCGACCAGGCCGCAGACCACGGCGACAATCAGCATCGCGCCCACAGTGGCGACGAAGGCGTTCGCTCCCCCTTTGAGTATCAGCAGCGCCGCCGCGTAGGCGCCAAGCGTGTAGAAACCCGAGAGGCCGAAGTTCACCATCCCGCCCTTCCCCCACTGGAAGTTGAGGGCGAGCGCGAGGATCGCCGAGAAACAGACGACGATCGACATCAGGATGATGAACGAGATCATTTGCGAATATAGGGCTGGCCGAACAGGCCCTGCGGCCGGAAGATGAGCACGAGCGCGATCGCCACCAGCGGCACTCCGATGCGGTAGTTGGGCGGCAGCACCAGGGTGGAGAGCTCGCTCACCACGCCGATGATGATCGCGCCGACAAAGGCGCCCAGCGGGCTGCCGAGGCCGCCCAGGATCGCCGCGGCGAAAACGCTGATCAGGTAGTTCGAGCCCATCGGCGGCTCCAGCGCGCGGTCCATGCCGATCAGCACGCCGCCCACGCCCAGCAGCAGGCCGGTGATGAACCAGGTCCAGCGGATGACGCGCGGGCTCTCGATGCCGCGCACCAGCGCGAGCGCCGGGTTGTCGGCGACTGCCCGCATGGCGCGCCCGGTGGCCGTCCGCGACAGGAGAAACCACATCAGGAGCATCGCCGTGGCCGACACGCTGAGCGTGATCATCTGCTCGTAGTTCATGCGGATGTCGGCGACGCGGAACGGGCGCGCCAGCTCGATCACGAAGCTGCGCGCCGCGTTGCCGTAGGCAAATCTGGCCAGGTTCTCCAGGATGAAGCCCAGGCCCAGCGAAGCGACCATCAGCGTGATGCCGCCGCGCTCGCGCAGCGGCTTGAAGGTGACCTGGTCGATCGCAATGCAGAGCACCCCCATGGCGAGGGCGGCCGTCAGCGCCGCGGCGAGCAGCGGCCAGCCGAGCTGGGCATTCAGCGCGAACGCAAGGTAAGCGGCGACGGTCATCATCGCGCCGACGGCGAAGTTGGGGAACTTGAGCACGCCGAAGAGCAGCGTTACCGCGAGCGCGGGCAGCGTCATGATGACGCCGGAGATCACCCCGTTGAAAGCAGTCTGGATGATGTACATCAGGTGTCCACTGCTGCCTGCTTCTCATCCGAGCGGTCGCCGAGGTACAGGCTGTTCAGGTCCTTCATGCCGAGAATCTCGTCCGCCGGCGCCACCGCGCGCACGCGCCCGCCTGCGAGCACGATGCAGGTGTCGGAGATGCGCAGCGCCTCGATCGCGTTCTGCTCGATCATCAGCATGCTGATGCCGAGAGCGTTGACCTTCTTGAT
>VGET01000300.1 GCA_016869195.1 Alphaproteobacteria bacterium
GAGATCGCGGCGGAGCTGCTGGAGGGCGAGATCGCGCGCAAGCAGAACAAGCTCGACGACGTGATCGCGCATTTCGAAGCGGCGGTCGCGCTGCAGGACAAGCTGCCCTACACCGAGCCGGCCTATATTGGTACTACCCGACACGTCACACGCTAGGCGCGGCGCTACTGCAGGCTAAGCAATATGCCGAGGCCGAGGTGGTCTATCGTACCAGTCTGGAAGACTATCGCAATGACGGCTGGGCGCTGCACGGGCTCAGCCTCGCGCTCAAGGGGCAGGGCCACAAGGACGATGCTAAGGACGCGCGCGCCGCTGCCGACCTCGCCTTCCGCAACGCCGACGTCAAGATCAGGGCGTCGCGGTTCTGATCTGCTGGTGAGAACAGCGGCCTAGCGCGATCCGCCGAAGAATTCGAGCAGTGCCTTCGCCAGCTCCTCCGGCTGCTCCTCCGGCACCCAGTGGCCGCAGCGCGGAATTGCGCCGCCGCGCACGTCGGTCGCAAGCTCCTTCATGTTCTCGAGCACCTGGGTTCCACGTCCCTTGCCGCCCTCGCCGCCGACCGCAAGCACGGGCATGCGCAGCTTGGCCTTCATGTGCTCGTTGTTGTGGAGGATGTCGGTCGGCGTCGCACGGTAATACTCGAAACCGGCACGCAGCACGCCAGGCTGCGAATAGGCGCGGACATACTCGTCCACGTCCTCGGGCGTGATCGCGGCCGGGTTGTAGGCGAGGTTGGTGTAGAACCAGGAGAGATAGAGCCGCTCGCGTCCGGTGACGAGCGCCTCCGGCAGATCCTGCACCCAATGGAAGCCGTGATGCCAGCGCTTGCCGCCCCAGGTGAGCGCCTCGGGCGTGCCGAAGGGGATGACCACGTCGACGATCGCGAGCTTCTCGATCGCCTCCGGGTGCGCGTGCGCCAGCGCATACGCCGTCGGCCCGCCCCAATCATGCCCGACCAGAAAGAAGCGCTTGTGCCCGAGCGTGCCGCTGACCAGGCGCCAGATGTCATTGGCGACGGTGCGCTTGTCATAGCCGCTTTGCGGGCACGAGGAATCGCCGAGCCCCCGCATGTCCGGCGCAATCACGGTATAGCGCTGACTCAGCGCCGGCATGATGCGGCGCCACTCCCACCAGGTCTGCGGCCAGCCGTGTAACAGCACGACCGCAGGGCCCTGGCCGCAGGTCACGTAGTGCAGACGCACATCACCGAGCTCGGCGGTGTGGTGGGCGAGGGAGAGGGTCATCGTCTCTACATCTTCATCCAATTGCCGCTCTTCTCGACCGCATCCGCCGCCTGCAATACGGTCAGATCATCGAAGTGGCGGCCGACTAGCATGAGGCCGATCGGCAGCTCATCGTGCATGCCGCAGGGCACGCTGATCGCCGGGTGGCCGGTGAGATTGAACGGGCAGGTATTGGCGATCATGTCGAGCGACTTCGCCATGTCCTCCGCGATCGGCGCGCCGGGTGGAACGAGCGCGGGCGTCATGAACGGAATGGTCGGCAGCGCGATCAGGTCGCAGTCTTTCAGGATGGCGTCATAGCCGGCGACCAGCAAATGCCGCTGGTTCTGCGCCTTGGCGTAATAGCGGTTGTGATAGCGCTTGTGCATGTACTCGCCGAGCAGCAGCACGACCTTGGCCTGAACCGGCAGGTCGCTCGCCCGAGAATCGAAGCCGCGGCCGATCGCCTCTTGGAGCCGCGTGTTGTAGAAGCCGCTCCAATTGGTGCCCTGGTTGTAGCCCTTGATCATGAACTCGCAGGAGCCCGAGAGCCCGATGGCATTCCAGAGATGGGCGCCATCCATGTGAATCGGCGCCGACACCTCGCGCACGCTGGCGCCGGCCTGCTCGAGCGCCTTGATTGCCGCGCGGCACTTGCGATCGACCACCTCATCGCTGCCCGGAAAGCCGAGGTCGGCCCAGGGCTTCTGGCCGAAGCCCTCCTTGAGGACACCGATTTTCAGCCCCTTCACGCCCTTGCCGATCGCGGGCATGTAGTCGCGCGTGTAGTTGTCGGGGATCACGCCGCGCTGGCGCGGGTCGAGCGGGTCGGGGCCGGCGATCGCGCCGAGCAGGCGCGCCGTGTTCTCCACCGTGTCGCACATCGGGCCCAGGTGATCGATCGTCATCTCGATCATCACCGCCCCTGTGTAGGGCACGAGGCCGAACGTCGGCTTATGGCCGACAATGCCGCAACGCGAGGCGGGTATGCGGATGGAGCCGGCCTGGTCGCCGCCGAGCGTCATCTTAACATCGCCGGCTGCGACCGCGGCGCCGGAGCCGCCCGATGAGCCGCCGGGGGAGTGGGTGGGTCGCCTCGGATTGCGGATCGGGCCGAGCGCGCAAGTGTGGCCGCCGCCGGAGAACGAGCAATCCTCGGTCGAGGTCTTGCCCGTGATGGTGCCGCCGGCATCCAGAATGCGGGTGACGACCGTCGCATCGACATCGGGAATGAAACCCTCGAAGATCCGCGTGCCGTTCATGATCGGCACGCCGGCGACACAGATCGGATCCTTGATGCCGATCTCATGGCCCTTGAGCGGGCCGGACGGCGCACCCTCGATGCGGCAGCGCCAATACCACGCATTGTAAGGGTTCTCGGCCGCGCTCGGCCGATGGCCTGGATCACGCTTGTACTTCACCGGCGGCCGGTACTCGGGGATCTCTTCGAGGCGCCGGTACGAGGCCATCGCGCCGCGCATCAGATTGCGGTATTGGCCGGCCTCGTCATCCGACATCTCAATGCCGAACTGATCGGCCAGCGCCAGGATCTCTCGCTCGCTCGGCAACACCGCGCCACTCGCCATCGAACTCCCCCTTTTTGAATCGGTCCGGTCTCGCCCGGCGCCAATTGATCAACGACGTGAACCCAGAGTGCGGGCGTGGAGCGATGCGGTCAAGGCGGCTTCGCCATCTCGTCTGTGGCGGCCATCACACAGGCTCTCCCCACGATCGCCGAGCCCGCGGTGACAAACGCCTGGCTCGTGCGGTGCTGGGTCGTATTGGAACGAACCATTAACCTTGAGAGATTATGAGATCGGCCACATTCGATCGCCGTCGTTTCGCACCTTGGCCGGGCCACTTTGGTTCCGTCGATCCGAAGGCATGTGGATGCCAACGACGCTCTCGAACGCCCCACAATCGCTCTCGCCGCCATGAAAAGGTGAGAGCAGGGGCTTGTGGAAGCCGCGGATTTCAGGGCGTTTGCGGAGGGTGCGCGCGTTAACTCTATGCTTTTAAGCTATGGCAAGAATAGCATGACGATATTTCCCCTCGCGTCTCGGCCACTCCATCCTTTGCCTATGGTCGGACGTCATTTCGCTTCGATAGCGATCCGAAGTCGGAGAGCCGAAGGAGAGGGAAG
>VGET01000301.1 GCA_016869195.1 Alphaproteobacteria bacterium
CCTATCCCCTCAATCTGTCTCTCGGTTGATGACGGGGGACACTGCGCGCTCGTGTAGTCCCTTCGCACGGCAATCGGCTGACCCATGGCAAACCTCCGAATCGGTTCGCCTCTCTATGAATCACAACGCCGATCGCCTGGGAATCCCCCGCGAGTCAGCCTCAACGCGGATTGGTATAAGTCCTTGCTGGACCGGGCAGGTCGGACTATCGTTCGCGGCACGGGCGGTGGGCAGAAACGGGTCTTGCTTCACGCGACCTCAGGGGGAATTGGACGCCGCATCTTGATTTGCCTGTGAATTGATCGCTCGCGGCGTTTGCCGTCGCCTGACCACACGCTTCGTACGCATCAGGCCAGAATTGGCATCGGGCCTTATGGCCTTCGCGTGCCGAGGCAAACGCACATGGGAGCAAACAATGGGCAATCAGTGGAACAACGACCCTCGCGGCTGGCGTCTTTCACGCCGGAGCTTCGTCAAGGGGGCCAGTGCGCTGGCCGGTGCCGCTGCGGTTTCCAGCGTCATTCCGCAAAGCTATGCCGATGACAACACGCTCAGCTATCTGAGCTGGCCGGGCCATGCCGATCCGTACATCGTGGCGCCGTTCGAGAAGGAGCATGGCGTCAAGATTCTGAGCAAGGAGTATATCGGCGGCGAGGCCATGCTCGCGCTGGTCAACCAGTCGCCGCCCGGCACCTACGACGTCATCCTCTCCGATCGTGAATACATCCAGATGCTGCGCGACGGCGGCTTCATCGAGAAGATGGACCCGGCCGCCTATCCGCTCAACGACTTCTTTCCCGAATTCCAGAAAATGCCGGGCCATTGGCTCGACAATGAGCTCTATTCGGTGATGGTCGACTTCGGCTATCTCGGACTGGTCTATCGCACCGATCAACTGAGCGCTAAGGATTGCGAGTCCTACAAGATCATGTGGGAGGCCAAGACCAAGGGGAAGGTCGGCAATTTCGACTGGTATCTGCCGACCATGGGCTGCCTCAGCCTCTATAACGGTAACAAGGACCCCTACAACATCGATGGCGCCGCGTTCGACAAGCTGAAAGAAACGACGCTCTCGCTCAAGCCGCAGATCTCGGGCTTCTACGCCATGGCCGACGTGTTTTCCTCGATCACCAATGGCCAAGCCTGGGTCATGCCGGGCATTGGCGAATGGATTTCGGCGCTGCTCTCAAAGGGCGGCGTGCCGTGCGCTACGGCTATTCCGAACGAGGGCGGCATTCAGTGGACCGAATCCTGCTCGATCGGCAAGGGTACGAAGAAGGCCGAGCTCGCGCAGAAGTTCATTCAATATCTCGCCTCGCCCGAGGGCCAGTGGCGCCTCGCAACCAAGCCCGCCTACAACTGCTCGATTCCGAACAAGAAGGGCTGGGAATCGCTCGCCAAGAACGATCCAAAATCGGCGGAGATGCTTAGGCTCCAGCTCGACAAGCGAAACGTCATGGACGAATACAAAGAGGGCAAGATCACCCTCCGCCAGACCCCGATTCAGCAATCGATCGATGACTGGACCGAGGTCTGGAACGAGTTCAAGAACGCCTAGCAGGCGCTGAGAGGGGCCACGCTGCATGCGTGGCCCCGCCTCGCGATGATCCGGCGCCAAGCCAGACGATTTCAGGGCGCGCCACAGGACTCTGCGGCGTCTTCCACCGCGTCTCATCGGCAAGGCAGAGCACCTCTGAAGCCCGACGGCTATGCGCTGTTCTGGGGCTCACCGCTGGCTCTCTGGCAGGGTTTGTTCTTCCTCGCGCCGCTGGCATTCCTGGTGTTGATGAGCTTCTGGTCGGTGAAAAACTTCCGCCTTGAGCCGGATCTGACCGGAGCGAATTGGGTCGGCATGTGGCGCAAGGGCTATGTCGTAGATACCTATGTGCGCACGCTCGGCTATGGCGCGCTGGCCGCCGTGGTTTCGAGTCTGATCGCCTTTCCGGCGTCCTATGCGCTGGCCTTCAAGACCTCGGCTGCAACCCGCCGGCTCGGCATCTTTCTTCTCATCACGCCATTCTTCACCAGCTACACCGTGCGCATCTATTCCTGGCAGGGTGTGCTCAGTGATGATGGCATATTGAACGCGCTGTTCGGCTATGTCGGCATCGGTCCGGTTGCGATGTTGAATACGCTGTTTGGCACCGTGATCGGCTATCTCACGCTGTGCCTCCCGCTCGTCATCCTGCTGCAGCTCTTCAGCCTGTCGAATGTCGACCGCAGCTTGATCGAGGCTGCCCACAATCTCGGCTGCGGGCGGATCCGGACCGTGATTCTCGTCATCATCCCCTCTGCGAAAGTCGGGCTGATCCTCGCGGCAACCTTCGCCTTCATCCTCTCCTTTGGCGATTTCGTCAGTCCGGTCAGCCTCGGCGGGTCAAAACCACCAACGCTCAGCATCTTGATCGTCGATACGGTGAAGCAGGGCAATCACTGGCCGCGCGCCGCCGTGATCGCGGTGACGATGGTGGTGACGTTGATCGTCGTGGCCTTCACCGCCCTCTATTTCGCCTATGCGCACCGGCGCGCCCGCTCATGACTGTCGATCGTCTCATTCGGAGAATGCTGCGCGCTTACGTCGTGATCGCGCTCGGCTTCGTTTTTGTGCCGATCGTCATCAGCTTCATCTTTTCCTTCAATTCCGACCGCTTTCCGACGCTTCCGCTCGGGTCGTTCTCAACCGAATGGTACGAGGCGATCTTCAGCGAAGGTCAGGTGCCGGTGGCATTCCGCACCAGCCTCATTGTCGGCGGTGCGGTCGCGCTGTTGTCGACTTTCATCGGCTTCGCCGCAGCCTATACCGACTTCCGCTACCGCTTTTTCGGCAAGAGCGTTTACATGTCGCTTGCGCTGCTGCCGCCGACCATTCCGGTGCTCATTCTCGGACTCACCATGCTGATGTTCCTGAGCCGGGTCAGCCTGGTCGGCGAGATCCATTCGGTCGTCATCGCCCACGTCGTGTTCTGCATGCCGTTCGCGATGGCGCTCATCCGCTTGCGGCTGTCGCAGATGGACCCCGACCTGGAGCGCGCCGCCTGGAACCTCGGTGCCAGCAGCTGGCGCGCGATGCTCGGCGTGATCGTGCCCTTTGCCTTGCCCGCGATCCTCTCGGCGCTCTTCCTCACCGCGGCCGTTTCCTTCGATGAGTTCATGATTGCATTCTTCGTCGGCGGGGTGAATGAGACCGTGCCGGTGCGCGTGCTCAACATGATGCAGGGGCAGGTGAGCCCGCGAATCAATGCGGTCGGCAGCCTGGTGTTCGCGATTTCGATGACGCTCGTGATCGTGGCCCAGTTTCTCCTGATGATGCGCCGTCCGGGCAGGCCGATGTTGAGAAGGACCTGAGCCATGGCG
>VGET01000302.1 GCA_016869195.1 Alphaproteobacteria bacterium
TGAAGGGCGCGAGCAGCCGGGCCGCGAGCGTCGGGTAGTCGAGCGGCCGGAGCGCGTCCAGCGCCCGATGGGTCACGACCGGCCAGCGCGCCGGCACGTAGAGCCCGCCATCGCGCGCGAGCCCGGCCAGGAGCACATCGCCGAAGCCGATGCCGGCATGGCCCGCCCGATCACCCGTCTGTCGTGTCGAGATATAGCGCAAGAGCCACCCTCTGATGCCCGGCCCGGCCGGGGTTGAAGGGGCAGACTATAAGGCGGGAACGGAGAGCGGCAAGGGAGGGTGGCGTGACCTACCCCAGATACCGCCGCTCCAAATGTGCCTTGAACACAAGGGGGTCCAAGGGCTTCCCGGTGGCGCGGGTGACCAGCTCGCGGGAATCGTAGAGCGAGCCGAGGCCGTGGACGTTACGGCGGAGCCAGCCAAGTAGAGGTGCGAAATCGCCGCGCGCGATGCCGGGCAGAAGGTCGAGCTCGGCCCGCTTGGCGGCGTCGAACAGCTGCGCCGCGGTCATGGCGCCTAACGTATAGCTCGGGAAATAACCGAGGTCGCCGCCGGTCCAGTGAATGTCCTGCAGGCAGCCGAGCGTCGCGCTCGGCGGCACGATGCCGAGATGGCGTTTCATGCCCGCGTTCCAGGCGTCCGGCAGATCGGCCACCTTGAGCGCGCCCGAGAGCAGGTCCTTCTCCAGGCGATAGCGCAGCAGAATGTGGAATGGGTAGGTCACCTCGTCGGCGTCGACCCGGATGAAATCCGCCTTCACACGGATCGAATGGGCATAAAGGTTGGCGGGCTCGAACGCCGCGCCGTCGACCGGCGCGTGCGCCTGGAACGCCTCGCGGATCAAGGGCGCCGCGAAGGCGAGGAACTCGAGGCTGCGGCAGGCCTGCATCTCGATCAGGAGCGACTGGCTCTCATGCACGCTCATGCCGCGCGCCTCGCCCACCGGCTGGAGCCGCCAAGCCTCGGGCAGGCCGCGCTCATAGAGCGCGTGACCGGTCTCGTGCAGCACGGCCATGAGCGCGCTGGCAAAGCCTGATTCGGCGTAGCGCGTGGTGATGCGCACGTCCTCCGGCACGCCGCCGCAGAACGGGTGCAGGCTGACATCGAGGCGGCCATGGGCGAACTCGAAGCCGAGCCGGCCCATCAATTGCTCCGCCAATGCCCGCTGCGCTGGAATCGGAAAGCGACCCTCGAGCTTCAGCGGCTGAGGAAGCTGATCCTGTCGCGCCAGCGCCCGCGCCAGCACATTGGGCAGGAAGGCCTCGAGCTCGGCGAAGATGCGGTCGATCTCCTTCACCGTGTAGCCCGGGTCGAAGGCGTCGATCAGCGCGTCATAGGGCGCAAGCCCGAGCGCCGCGCCCTTGGCCGCCGCCTTCTCGCGCACCAGGCCGAGCAGCGGCGTGAACGATTCCGCAAACGCCTTGAAATCACCCTTCGGCTTGGCCTCGCGCCAGACCATCTCGCATTTCGCCGAGGCCTTCGAAAGCGCTTCCACCAGATCGGGCGGCACGCCGGCCGCGTGGCGCTGGCGGTGGCGCATCTCTCGCAGGTTGGCGCGCTGCCAGTCATCGAGCGCGCGGGTTTCCGATTCGGCGCGTCCCAGCAGCTCATCGAGTCTCGGGTCGGTGATCAGCTCATGGCTGATCACGCTGAGCTCGGCCAGCTGATCGGATCGCGCGTTCGCGCCACCCTCGGGCATCATGGTCGCCCAATCCCAGTGCAGCACGCTCGACGCACCGCCGATATTGGCGAGGCGGCGGAAGCGGCGCTCGAGCTCGGCATAGGCGGCGGTGGCGGCGCTCATGACGGCGGGTTCGCGGCGGTGTCGGGTGTCTTCTTCGGGCGGCCGCGCATGAAGATCACATAGATCACGGCGAGGCCGATGGCGAGGCAGAACCAGGTGATGACATAGGAAAGGTGTTCGTTGCGCAGCTTGACGTAGGTCTGCCCGCCGATCGGGAAGCCGCCCCGGTTCTCGGCCGAGCCGGCATCGACAATGTAGCTCTGCGTCGGAATGCCGGCGCTCGCCGAGAGCGTGGCAAGGTCGACCCAATACCAAAGCCTTTGGTCCGGCCGGTTCTCGGGCGCGAACCAGGCGTCCTTGCCGCCCGGCACGACCAGGCCTTCGAGCCGCTGCGGGCCCTCGACCTGGCCGGCGTGCCGGCGCTGCGGCTCCTTCCGCTCGAGTGGCACCCAGCCGCGATTGAATAGGATGGCCGAGCCATCGGCACGCACGAGCGGCGTGATCACCTGGAAGCCGAGCCCACCCTTGTGGCTGCGCGCGCCGAGCAGCATTTCCTTGTCGTGTTGGAGGGTGCCTTCAACGATCACCCGGCGATAGAACAGCTCGGCTGGATCGTCGACGACCGCCGGCAAGGGAATTGGCGCTTCGGCGACCCGCGCATCGCGATAGGCCTGTTCGCTCGCCTTCCAGCTCAGGCGATGGGTTTGCCATGCGCCGAGCGCCAGCATGACGATAATGCCGGGAATGGCGATGAAGGTGGCCCAACGTCGCGCACGTGGCGACGGGCCGGTGCGCTTAATCGGTGCCGTCACCGAAATCGAACGCCCGGTTCTTGTATTGGAGCGCGACGAGCAGCGCCTTGGCTGGCCGCAAGAAAATCGCCGAAAGGATGAACACGCTCGGCGCCCAGAGCACGAGGTGAAGCCAATAGGGCGGCGATGCCGCGATCTCCAGCACGACCGCGCCGGCAACCACGATCGCGCCGACCAAGAACATCACGAAGAAGGCCGGGCCATCCCCCGGGTCCGCGCCCGCAAATGACTGCCCACAGGCACGGCAATTCTCAGCGATCTTGAGGAAGCCGCCGAAGAGCGGCCCCTCACCACAGCGCGGGCACCGGCATGAGAGACCGGTGCGCCACGGTGAAACCGGCGCGCGGCCCGATGGCGGCGTCGCGCTCAGCCGCCCCACCAATAGACCCAGATGAACAGGAAGAGCCAGACCACGTCGACGAAGTGCCAATACCACGCCGCGGCCTCAAACCCGATATGGCGGTCCGGCTTGAAGTGGCCCTTGATCTGGCGATAGAGGCAGACCGAGAGGAACAACACACCGACCGTGACGTGGAAGCCGTGAAAGCCGGTCGCCATGAAGAAGGTTGTGGGGAACACGCCATCGCGGAAGCCGAACGGCGCGTGGCTATACTCGTAGCCTTGTACGCCAATGAAGACGACGCCGAGGACAATGGTGAGCACGAGGCCCCAAATGCCCGCTTGGCGGTTGCCGTGCTTGATGCCGTGATGCGCCCAGGTGACGGTCGCACCGGAGGTGAGCAGGATCAGCGTGTTCAGGAACGGCAACTGCCAGGCA
>VGET01000303.1 GCA_016869195.1 Alphaproteobacteria bacterium
CCAGGGTGAGCCGCGCGCCGCGATGGCGCGCATCGCCGGGGACAGTCACCCCCGCATCGGGCTCGAGGGCGGCGACACCGTGATCTTTTCCTCGAAGATCATCCCGGGCAATGAGCTGGCCATCGGGCGGCTGCAGAACCGGCTGGTCTCCCGCGGCATCGAGGTGCTCACCGAACGCGACCATCCGGTGCATGTCTCGGGCCATCCCTGTCAGGACGAGCTGCGCCAGATGTATGGTTGGGTACGGCCGCGCATCGCCGTGCCGGTCCATGGCGAGCAGCGCCACATGCGTGAGCACGCGATGATCGCGCGGAGCGTGCAGGTGCCGGAGGCGATCGAGATCGTGAACGGCCAGGTCCTGCGCCTAGCGCCCGGGCCGGCCTCGATCATTGGCGCGGTGCACGCCGGGCGGCTCGCGGTCGATGGCTCGACACTTCTGCCGCTGGACCATGAAACCTTGAGGGCGCGACGCCGCCTGAAGGACAACGGTGCCGTGTTCGTGACCTTGGTGGTCGATCGCAAGGGAGCGCTCCTGGCCGAGCCCGCGGTGTCGAGCCACGGCGTCGCGGCGGAGGAGGATACGGACCCCGAACATCAGGAAATCGCGGACGCGGTTGAATCTGCTGTCGATGCGCTCGACAAGAAGGAGCGTCAGAAAGAGGATACGTTGCGGGAGGCGGCGCGCCTCGCCGTGCGCCGGGCCGTGCTCAAGCGCCGCGGCAAGCGGCCGGTGATCGACGTGCAGCTCGTTCGGGTGTGAGGCGAAGGTCACCATGATTGGACGCCTGAACCACATCGCGATCGCCGTTACCGATCTTGACGCGGCGGTCCGCATCTATCGCGACACGTTGGGCGCCAAGGTGTCCGCGCCGCTCGATCTGCCTGAACATGGCGTCACGACCGTCTTCGTCGAATTGCCGAACACCAAGATCGAGTTGATCCGGCCGCTCGGCGAGGCGTCCCCGATCAAGGCGTTCCTTGAGCGCAATTCGTCGGGCGGCATCCACCATGTCTGCTATGAGGTGGAGGACATTCGCGCCGCTCGGGACCAGCTGAA
Organism: Alphaproteobacteria bacterium; assembly: GCA_016869195.1. Lineage (GTDB taxonomy): Bacteria > Pseudomonadota > Alphaproteobacteria > UBA828 > UBA828 > SHWC01. Next base: position 1,058 of record VGET01000303.1, read on the forward strand.
GGCCGCGGGCGCCCGGGTGCTGGGCTCCGGTGAACCGAGTATCGGCGCGCACGGCAAGCCGGTGCTGTTTCTGCACCCGAAGGATTTCGTCGGCACCTTGGTCGAGCTCGAGGAGCGGTGAGCGGTGGGTCCGCTCGGCATCGCGCTCGTCTTTCTGATCATCTGGTGGGTCGTATGGTTCATGGTCCTGCCGTTTGGCGTGAAGCCGCCCGCCAAGCCCGAGATCGGCCATGCGCCGAGCGCGCCAGAGAAACCGATGCTCGTGCGCAAGCTGTTGATCACGACGGCCATCACCGTCGTCATCGTGGGCGCGCTGGTCGGCGTGGTCGAAGCCGGCTGGCTCTCGCTCGAAGACTTCGGGAAATAGCCTTGTGGCGGTGAGCTATTGCGATATCGCGCCGGGCGATCCGTTTCATGGTCCCTATCACGACCGCGAATACGGCTTTCCCTTGCGCGACGACGATGCGCTGTTCGAGCGGCTGGTGCTCGAAATCAATCAGGCCGGCCTGTCCTGGCTCACCATCCTGAAGAAGCGCGAGGGCTTCCGCGCCGCCTATCATGGCTTCGAGGTCGAGCGGGTGGTGCGTTATGGCGAGAAGGACCGAACCCGCCTGTTGGCCGACGCCACGATCATCCGCAATCGGCTCAAGGTTGACGCGGCGATCGAAAACGCCCGGCGCATTCTTGAGCTCCAGAAGAGCCATGGCTCGTTCTCGGCCTGGATCGAGGCCCATCACCCAAGCGATCTCGCGCAATGGACCAAAGTGATGCGGGCGACCTTCAAGTTCACCGGCGGCGAGATCGTGCGCGAGTTCCTGGTCTCAACCGGCTATCTGCCGGGCGCCCACTTGGAGACCTGCCCGATCTACAAGAAGGCCTTAGCGGCCAAACCGGCCTGGGCCCGGCGGTAGAAACAGCGCACCAAGTGTTAATCCGCCGGCGCTAGACTGGCCTGATCATGAACTTCAAGACTATGGGAATTGCCTCGATTGTCGCGAGCCTGTGGCTCGCGAGCCTGCTTGTGCCGGTAAGCCTGTCAGCCGAGGACGGCAGCGGCGGCACGATCACGGTCGGCGACCCTTGCGAGGGTCTGGCGCCTTACGAGCTGGCCCCTGACGTCGCCTACCAGCCGGGCGTCGACGTCGAGGGCAATGCGGTCGCGCCGGCGGATCTGCCGGGCGCCGAGTCGCTGATCGGCCCCGAACATGAGTACAAGATTCCGCTCGAGGTTCCGCTGGATGAAGCAACCGACACGTCGTCCGGGTCGGGCGTTGAGGCGGTCGCCGGCAGTGACATCCGGGTCGGCGACGTAACGGTCGTCGGTGACGGACATCACCTTCAACGGCCGCCGCTGGACGATCCAAGCGATCACGCGGTCGCCGAGGCCTGTGCCCGCCGGCAGTCCGAGGGGCGGCAATAGCACGTCGGGGCCGCGCGGCGGGGCCCCAGCCAGCGTTTCTCAATGGCCGAATCATGCTCTAAAGTCGCGCGGTCCCGGAGCCGAGCCACGGTCCTCCGGCCAGCGGAGTGCGCCATGCGGCTGTCGAGCTATTTTCTGCCCCTGCTCAAGGAGAACCCGACCGAAGCACAGATCGTGTCGCATCGTCTGATGCTGCGCGCGGGCATGATCCGTCAGTCGAGCGCCGGCATCTACACCTGGCTGCCGCTTGGCCATCGCGTGCTCCGCCGGATCGAACAGATCGTGCGCGAGGAGATGGATGCGGCCGGCTGTCAGGAGCTCCTGATGCCCTCGATCCAGCCGGCCGAGCTCTGGCAGGAGAGCGGGCGGTACGACGCCTATGGCAAGGAGATGCTGCGCATCACCGATCGGCATGAGCGGCCGATGCTGTTCGGCCCGACGCACGAGGAGGTCATCACCGATCTGTTTCGGGCGAGCGTGAAGAGCTATCGCGATCTGCCGAAGAACCTCTACCAGATCCAATGGAAGTTCCGCGACGAGGTGCGCCCGCGTTTCGGTGTGATGCGCGGCCGCGAGTTCCTGATGAAGGACAATTACTCCTTCGATCTCGATTTCGTCGGCGCCCGCCATTCTTACAACAAGATGTTCCTGGCTTATTTGCGCACCTTCCGCCGCATGGGTTTGACCTCCATCCCGATGCGTGCGGATTCAGGAGCGATCGGCGGCGACATGAGCCACGAGTTCATCGTGCTGGCTGAGACCGGCGAAAGCGCAGTCTATTGCGACAAGGCCTGGCTCGATGCCGACCCCTTGAAGGAGACCATCGAC
>VGET01000304.1 GCA_016869195.1 Alphaproteobacteria bacterium
TTTCGCGTCACGGGTTCGTCATTCTTCCGCCGGCGGCGGTCCAGACCGTCCTGCACGTACGGTGGTCTGAGCGCCGCCGGCGTAACACAACCGGGCTCGCCCGTATTCCCGATACGCGCTTCGCCCATCTCCTGCCCGTGACGCGAAATTCCTCCGGCGCAGATGCTTCAATCTGAGAAGATCATGCTCTAGCGCCCGGCAACCACGAGCTTGACGAGCGAGCCCGGCTTCAGCCTTGCGCCCGGCGCGAGGCCGTTCAGCGTGAGAAACGTATCGAGCTTGAAGTCCGAAACCGCCATGCGCTTTGCGAGAGAGTCCACCGTATCGCCCTTCTTCACGCTTACCACCTTGATGCGATGCGGCTTCAATTGGCGCGCTTCGTCGTTGCTGAGCTTCCGAAAGCTGTAGACCGTGTCACGAAACGCCTCATCGAGATTGGCCGGAATGTCCGGCGCGCCCACGAACATGAAGCGATAGATCTGGTTGCGATCATAGCGAATGGCGACCAGGCGGATCTCGCGCGGGCCATCATCAGTGTTCACGCGCGCATTCGCGGTCGCTGCTTCCATGCCGCTGACCGTAAAGTCTTCGGGTCGCCCCAAACCAAGATTCGGTGCCCACTCATTGACGATATAGCTCGACAGCGAGCCACCACGAGCCAGGCGACCACCGTCGAAGCGCAGTATGGACTTGCCGTTCTTGGAGCGCCCAATCAACGCCGCTGAGCTATTGCGCAGCATGAAGCCCGGTGGTGCCTCAAAAGCCAGCCTCAGCTCGGGATGCAGGAATTCGCGCCCACGCACGAAGCCCTGCTTCGGCGAGTCGCCATAGATCATCCCGTCGATCTTCTTCAGATAGATGTCGCGATCGCGCGCGATGGAGCCGCCAGCCTTCGCCGCGGCGCTCTGCGCCGCAGCCGCCACGCGATCGGCCGTGCGTGGGTGGCTGGAGAACAGGCTCGTCTCGGGTTCAACGCCCTCGCGACCAGCGATCTTCGCGGTCAGCTTGTCTTCCGCCCCGAGCGAGGACAAGAAACTGGCCATGGCCTTCGGATCGAACCCGGCCTGGGTCATGTATCGAATGCCCAGCTGATCGGCCTCGAATTCCTGATCGCGAGAGAAGCCCTGAACGTAGGCCGCGGCCCCAAGCTGCGCCAGATTGCCAACGAGATCGCTTTTGGTCACGGCACCGAGAATGAGCGCGCCGATGCCGGTGATCGTTGCGTTGCTATAGCGCTCCGCTGTGTGGCGTGCGACCACGTGACCGATCTCATGGCCGAGCACGCCAGCAAGCTCCGCCTCGTCATTGGCCAGCGCCAATAGGCCCCGGCTCACATAGACGTACCCTCCGGGGAGCGCGAATGCGTTGACCACGTCGCTGTCCAGCACGGTGAACGTGTAGCGACGCTTGCCATGGGGTGTCGTGTTCTTCAGGAGCTCACCGAGGCTCACGACATATTTCGAGAGCGCCGGATCCTCATAGGTGCCGCCGAACTCTTCGAGTACCTTCGGATGTTCCTCACGGCCAATCCGCTCTTCGTCCGACTCCGACATGAAGAGCGTGAACGGCTCCTCGGCGTGCGAGCTCGGTGCTATGGCTCCGATGACGCCGACGCCTCCGACCAGCACGCTCAGGGCGAGCACCGTGCCAACCAGCGCCCGACGTCCAAGGGAAAAAACCGAATGCCTGCTCATTTCACCAACTCGATCTGCTCAGGATGGGTAACTTCGATCATCGGTCCGTTGAGCGATTCAACCCACCCCCTGATCCGGACCACATGACCCTCATAGCTCTCGGGATCAATCCCTGCGGCCTCGAACAAGCGGCCATCTCGGCTGCTGATCACGGCCGTGAAGTCGGTCTTGAAATCGGCTCGGAAGTTTAGATAGGTGCGGCCGCCGCTCTGGCCCACCCGCCGAACCCGGCCCTCGACCAGCTCATAGCCGTCGATGTAAGCCCCAACGGTTTCCGGCGTTCGGAGCGCGTAAAAAACGTCGGTCCAAATCCCGCGACGTGCCTCGCGCGCGCTCCGCTCGCGCATCATTAGCTCGGGCACAAGCGCGCGATTGTCGGGGAACGTATAGACGCGGGCAAAACCGCGCTCGAGCATCTCGCCCTGCACCCAAATTTCACCATCGACCACAAGATGGGCCAGCGCACGGCCATTGCGATCGAGCGGCCGCCCGCCATAGAGCAGCTGCACATCACGCCCCTGCACGATCTCTTCAAGCTCGCTCTTGGCTTCCTCGCCAAGTGGCCAGGTCGGGAAATTCTTGCGCCCGAGGGGCAGCTTGGGCGCCTGAATGCCGACCAGTCGCACCTGCAGCCCATCCGCCAGTACGACCGTGTCGCCGTCGATGACCTCGACGACGCGGGCCTTTGGGCCATGCTCGAGGCCCTCAAGCGCTGGCTCGACCGCATGGACCGCACCTACAAACACGCTGAGGGCGAGAGCGGCGATCAGACCGCGCAACCCCACAAACGAAAAGCCGAGGATCATGAGGCCACCGTAGCGCGCGCCCGAAGAAGACGGGACCCCTTCCTCAGCGAACCCGGCTATGCGCTTGAAGTGATTTGGTGGCCGCGGCGGCCTTCATGCCGATTCCGGGAGCGGGCTGATCCGATGGGCGCCTGACTTCCAGCGGACAATCAAGACCGCGAGGGTTGCCGCATGAGCCCGCCCCGGGAGGAGCGTTCCATCGCTGGAGTTCTTGCGGTGCCGATCTGCGATTGGAAGACAATGTCGATTTTCAATCGCCGCGCCGTTTTATCAATCGCCGCGCCGGTTGAATTGTGGCGCGTGTCGCCCGCAACGCCCGAGTTCACGACCAGCCGCACGCCGATCGTTGGGCGCCGACGACCGAATGAAAGCACCGGGGCCGCACCGATGGACTCGCTCCCATGAGGCCGGCCCCACGGCGGTTTGGATTGGGCAATGTTGTACGTGCAGCAAGAGCTCTTCCGAGCAATAGGCCTTTTTCAGTTCACCGCTTTCCTGCTACCTGTAGCGATGGCGACGTAGCGGCCCGACCAGCCCGACACGTGGTGCGCAGGCGGAGCGGCGGTCCTGGTCGCAGAGAATTGCCCAACTGCCCCGCCTTGTGGTGTCATGGGTGGAGGTCCGCCGCGCCGTATTGCCGCCGGGTCCCCGTAGCTCAGCAGGATAGAGCACAGGATTCCTAATCCTGGGGTCGTGGGTTCGAATCCCGCCGGGGACGCCACATTGGCGATTGTCCAGTCCGGAGACATAGGTAACGGAACGTACCTAAGACATGGGTGACAGCCCAGGGCCGAA
>VGET01000305.1 GCA_016869195.1 Alphaproteobacteria bacterium
TGCTCGAAGCGCGAATCTTTGGCGGCGCGCCGTTCGGGCCGTTCGAATTTGGCTTCGACAATTGGCTCACCGAGCGCGCGGCCGAGCGAACGGATCTCACCCAGCGCGATGTGCGCATGATCGATGCGGCGCTCGAGGAGGCCGGCTTCCAGGAACCGCCGCGTCGTCCGATCGAGCTCTGGTCCGACCGGTACTATTGGCTGGTGAGCGGCTGCGTCGACGGCGCGTTCATGCAGAACGGCTATCCTCATCCATCGCGGCGCTATGATCGGCAGCGCTTCGCCGACGTGTTCGCGCTGATCGATCCGACCGATGTCGGCTTTGTCGATCCCCCGCCCTATGAGGATACGCGGCCGGAGCCTCAGCGCCGTCGGCCGCGCAACGCGCAGGAGCCCGGCGAGGACGGTCACTTCGTCTATACGGTCGAACCGAACTAGGACATCGCCGTGGCGAGCGCGCGCTCCTCGACCCGAATGCGGAGTGCGAGCAGCGCCATGTTGAAGGCGGTCGCCACCACAGCGATCGGCCAGGACTCCAGCGCGATCGGCAGGATCGCGAGCTCAAGCAGCACAATCAGGTAGTTCGGGTGCCGCAGGAAGCGGTAGGGCCCGCGTTTGATCGGCGCGATGCCGGGCAGCACGACGATCCGCGTGGTCCAGCGCTCGCCGAGCGTGGCCAGCACCCAAAGCCGACCGAGCTGCAACAGGCCATAGACGCCGATCAGCGGCCAGATGATCTCGATGCGTGCCTCGAGCGCCAGGTGAACGAGCAGGGCGAAGAGCCACGCGGCATGGAGCAGCGGGAAGAGGAGATAGTGGCTGCGGCCATGCTCGACGCCGCCACGCGCCATCAGGCGACGCTGATTGCGCGCCGACCAAGCGAGCTCGGCTAGCCGCTCAACGATAACCGCTGCAAGGATGATCCACGGCGCGATCATCATGGCGGGTCGAGCGCCAGGAAGGCGGCGGTAAAGCCGGGCCCGAGGCTCGAGAGCAGGCGTCGGCTGTGGTTCGCCTGGGCGTTGGCGCGTGCGGCCTCGAGCACGAACAACACCGTCGCGGCCGACATATTGCCGTAGCGCCTGAGCACGGTGCGGGCGACGTCGAAGGCGCCCGCCGGCTGCTCGAGCACTTCTTCCAGCGCATCGATCACCTTGGCGCCTCCCGGGTGGCAGAGAAACTCGCCGAACGAGCCGAACGGCAGATCGAAGCGCCCCAGGAAGCCGTCGAGCGCTTTGCGAAACTGGTTGCGCACGATGGCCGGAATGTCGCGCGAAAACAGCACACCGAAGCCATCGTCCTCGATCCGCCAGCCCATCACATCCAGCGTGTTTGGGAATGTATGCTCGCCCGATGCGATCACGGCCGGCCCTTCGCCCTCGGTTGACAGGATAGCCGCTGCCGCCCCATCTCCGAAGAGCGCGGTCGCGACCAGATTGCTCTTCGACATGTCATGGGCGCGAAAGGTCAGGCCGCAAAGCTCGACCACCAGGCAGAGCACGCGCTTGCCGGGCATCGCCCGCGCCATTTGGGCGGCGCGCGCGAGGCCGATGACGCCGCCGGCGCAGCCAAGTCCGAAAACCGGCAGGCGCGTGATCGTGCGCGGCAGCTGCATGCGCTCGATCAGCAGCGCATCCAGGCTTGGCGTGGCGATGCCCGAGGTCGAAACCACGACGATGGCGTCGAGGTCGTCGAGCCCCAAATTCAGCTCCTCGAGGCAACGCTCCGTGGCCTCCGCCATGAGGTCGAGCGAATGCTGGACGAAGAGCTGGCTCCGTTCCTTCAGTCCATGCGGCTCGAGATACCAGTTGAGCGGCACGCAGGAGTGGCGCGTGCCGATCGCGGCGTTCAGATAGATCGGCAACAGGCGATCGAGGTCGGGGTAGGCCGCGCGAAACAGGCCGATTGCGTTCTCCATCACCTCGCGCTGCTCGAGCACGTGGGACGGTACGGCCGTGCGCAGCGAAAGCAGCCGCGGCAGATCAGCATCGGACATCGAAACTTCGCCTCCCCGGGCGTGCCGCCGCGACCAGGCCGCTGCCGGGTCGGATCCCCACCCAACAATATGGCGCAAGCGCGAGGGAGGAAAAGCCTGGGCGTGACGGGGGCCAAAGACCGTGAAATCCTAAGGTCATCACAGCGCCACGTTTTCCATTAGATTGAATGAGCGCTTGGAGGGTAGAGGGAGGCTGGGGGTAGGCGTGGTGTCAAAGCTCGGGTCGAGGCAGCCATGACAAACGGCCGGCCGCCGGAGGGAGCGGCACCGGCGCCGATGCGCGCTGTCATGCCGGCAAGACGCAAGCGCGGCTTTTTCGCGCGCATGCGCACCTATTTTCTGACCGGCATTCTGGTAACGGCGCCGATCGGCATCACCGCGTGGCTGATCTACAGCTTCGTCGATTATGTCGACACCAACATCATTCCCCTGATTCCACCGGGCTACAACCCCGAGGACTACCTCGAGCACAGCGTGCCTGGCCTCGGCGTCGTGATCCTCCTGATAGTGATCACGGCGATCGGTGCGTTCGTCACCAACTTCCTAGGCCGCTGGCTCGTGAAATTTGGTGAACGCCTGCTCGCGCGCGTGCCGGTGGTGCGCTCGATCTATGGCACCCTGAAGCAGATCTTCGACGCCGTGCTCGCCCAGTCATCGACCGCGTTCCGCGAGGTCGTGCTCGTCGAGTATCCGCGCAAGGACGTTTGGGTGATCGGCTTCATCACCTCGCCGCCATCGGCCGAGATCAGAGGCCATCTGGGCGACGACCGGCTCTATGTGTTCGTGCCGACCTCGCCCAACCCGACGTCGGGCTTTCTCATGATCATGAAGGAGAGCGAGGTGGTGCGACTCTCGATCTCGGTCGAGGAGGGCATCAAGCTCGTGATCTCGATGGGCATTGTCGGCGGGCCCAGCGAGAAGGGTGACGAGGGCGCCGCGAAGGAAGCCGAGAACGCGGTGGTGACGCCTCGCGTCAATTAGAGCATGATCTTTTCAGATTGAATCGCCTGCGTTGCGTCGTGGCGTTGCGATCCGCTAGGCGCGGCGCGAAGAGCGATGCGGGGCCATCGGTCGAGCGGCGCAACGACGCGGGCGCCCGCCACGGCTCAACCCGAGAGGGCCGGGGCCTTTCGCGTCACGAGTTCGTCATTCTTCCGCCGGCGGCGGTCCAGACCGTCTTGCACGTACGGTGGTCTGAGCGCCGCCGGCGTAACACAACCGGGCTCGCCCGTATTCCCGATACGCGCTTCGCCCATCTCCTGCCCGTGACGCGAAATTCCTCCGGCGCAGGTGCTTCA
>VGET01000306.1 GCA_016869195.1 Alphaproteobacteria bacterium
TAGTCTGCACGATACGGCTATCGCATGAATACACTGTCGATCTCAATTCACGTTCCCTCTCCGCCCTTGGGGGCGGAGAGGGGCAGGGTGAGGTGGGGGTATCAAGCGACGGGCGGTCCACCTCACCCGGCGCGCGGTTGCGCGCCACCCTCTCCGCCAGAACGGCGGAGAGGGTTGACGAGCGACCACTGTGGCCATGCGATGGACTGCGACTTTCGCCCTTGAGGGGGAGAGTTGGGGTGGGGGGAGCCTGACGGCTTCCCATCGGAGACGCCGTTCGTTAGGGATGTCTCCCTGAAGTTCAATAGCAACGCAGAAACTCAGACCGGGAGATTGCCATGCGGCTCGAAGGCTCGTGTCACTGCCGGGCGGTGCGCTTCACGCTCAACTCGAGCACGCTTTATCCTTATCAACTCTGCTATTGCTCGATCTGCTGCAAAACCGCGGGCGGCGGCGGCTACGCCATCAACATCATGGGCGCGTTCGATACGTTGAAACTGGTCGGTCGGAAGCACCTGAAGGTCTATCGGGTGCGGCTCGGCGGACGCCGGCTCAGCACCGCCCATCGAAACTTCTGCGGCCGTTGCGGCTCGGCCCTATGGGTGTGGGACCCGAGCTGGCCCGAGCTCATACACCCCTTCGCCTCGGCCATCGACACGCCTCTGCCGATGGCGCCCGAGCGCGTGCATCTGATGCTGAACTACGCTGCGCCCTGGGTGCCGGTGCCGAAGGGCCGCAAGGAGGCGCATTTCGACGAGTACCCCGCACTCTCGATCGAGGACTGGCACAAGAAACGCGGGCTCTATGAGGATGATGCGCGGCGGGTCAGCGCAGCTGGATCTGGTGCGCGTAGGTCCGCCCGTCGCTGACCGTGATCTGCTCGAAGCCGAAGAGCCGCGCGAGATCGAAGAAGGTGAAGAAGTCGTTCACCCCAAAATCGCGAAACAGCTGCGAGCCGCGTGCAATGGCGGTCAACATGGCCAGCGTGGCGCGGGCGCGATAGAGCGTGCTGAGCGCGCCATTCTCATTGAGCCCGACGATGATCATCTTCTCCGCGCGCTCGCCCTTGGCGAAGATGATGAACTCGGGGTGATAGGGCTTGTCGAGCATCTGCTGGGTGACATTCACGATGAACTCGACGCGCATCTCGCGGCTGGCGTCGGTGAGCGCGGCCGCACGGGCGGTGTAGATCTCGGTGCTGGTGACCGGCGGGTAGTAGTAGCCCGCGTGACGATCTTCGGCGCGCGCCGTCACACTTGCGCCGAGCATCGCGACAACGAACAAGGCGAGCGCGACGGCCGGGCCAGGCCGGCGTGCAAAAAAGCGTCCCATCTGGATCCCCCCGAGCGCAAACCGGCCGATTGTGCGCGGCCCGTTCGCGCCTGTCACGGCTGATTTGATGCCGCCTCACGCTTGATCGCATCGAGCCACGCCGTGACCCGCCGCCGGTTGGTGCCGAGATCGCCCCGGCCGCAAAGCGAACGGCTGAAGATAGCGAGCGTCGAGCCGCCATCGGCCGGCAGCACGGTGATCGTCACGTCATCCGGGAAGCGGAAGAGGGCTGTGCGCTGGCGTACCTCGAGGCTCAAGCGATCCGCGGCCTCCTCGCGCAACGTGGTGCGTGGTTGGCGCAGCAGCGCCTTGCGCACCCGCGTGAACAGCTCGCCCGGCGGCACCGAGAAGCGCGGGCTTTCGCCATCGATGGGGGCGCTGCTGTAGCCCTTGGGCGCGAGGAAATGGTGATTCGGCGTATTCGGGCGGGTGAGGGTCTTCAGGTCCAGCATGGGTCACCTCCGGGAGGGGAGCGGTCCGCAGGAATGGGCTGCCACCAGCTTTGCTCGGCCCCCATGCTTCGACAAGCTCAGCATGAGGGCCTCATCCTGAGCCTGTCGAAGGATAGGCCCGACTTTTGCTCGCGTTGGGTGCGTCGGTCTGGCTGAAGAGCGTCTGGATTTGCCGCCTGCGCCCGACATAGAGTTCCGCCATGCTTGAGCACGATTCCGGCGGCCCGCTCGCGGCCTATCACGCCCTCTGCACCGAGAACGACATCTCCTTCGATCCCGAGCAGGATCGGGCCGCGCACCATCTGGAGCGGCTGCATCGCGCGCTCGGCGTGCACGAGCCGCCGAAGAAGGGTTTCCGCCTGTTCGGCCGCAAGAAGGCGGTCGAGGCGCCACGCGGTCTTTACATCTATGGCGGCGTGGGGCGCGGCAAGACCATGTTGATGGACCTGTTCTTCGATGCCGCGCCGGTCGAGCGCAAGCGGCGGGTCCACTTCCACGCCTTCATGCAGGAGGTGCATCGCGCCATCAACGCGGCGCGGAAGGAGGAGGACGCCGAAGGCGATCCCATTCCCGCGCTCGGGCGCAAGATTGCCGAGGGCGCCTACCTTCTCTGCTTCGATGAGTTCCACGTCACCGACATTGCCGACGCGATGGTGCTGGGCCGGCTGTTCGAGGCTCTGTTCGCCGAGGGCGTGATCCCGGTCACGACCTCAAACCGCCACCCGGATGAACTCTACAAGAATGGGCTCAACCGCCAGCTTTTTTTGCCGTTCATCGAGATGATCAAGGAGCGCCTCGAGGTCGTGCCGCTCGACGGCCCGCAGGACTATCGCCAGCTGTTCCTGAAGCAGGCGCGCCTCTATCACACGCCGCTCGGGCCGGCTTCAACGGCCGAGCTTGAGCGCGCCTTCGAGCGGCTCTCGGGCGGCGGCGCGCCGGAACCGGTGACGCTCAAGGTGCAGGGCCGCGAGCTCAAGATCGCACGGACGGCCAAAGGCGTGGCGCGGGTCAATTTCGGCGAGCTGTGCGCGCAGGCGCTCGGGCCCGCGGACTATCTCGCTCTCGCCAACGCGTTCCATACCGTCGTGCTCGGCGATGTGCCGAAGCTCTCCAAGGAGAAGCGGAATGAGGCGAAGCGCTTCGTCACGCTGATCGACGTGCTCTATGAGCACAAGGTGCACCTTGTGTGCGCGGCCGATGCGCCGCCCTCGGCGCTCTACCCGGCGGGCGATGGCTCTTTCGAGTTCGAGCGCACCGCCTCGCGCCTGACCGAGATGCAGTCCGAGGATTATGTCAGCGCGCGCCACCATCCCGAGGCCGATGAGACGGAGAAGGAGTGATCAGATGTTCGAGGGCTTCGAGCGGCGGGTGGTCGAGGTCAATGGCGTCGCGATCCACTGCCGCGTCGGCGGCAAGGGCCAGCCAGTGCTGCTTCTCCATGGCTATCCGCAGACCCATGCGATGTGGCACAAGGTG
>VGET01000307.1 GCA_016869195.1 Alphaproteobacteria bacterium
TTCGCCTCGGTTAAGGGAAATCAATAGCCCTCGGCCCAGGCTCGACGCGCGAGCGCCGCACATCCCGCCATGAGCAACGGCTTGCCGGCTGGGCCAGCGCCGCGGCGGATATATGAGCCGTGGGATGACTCGCAGGCAAAGGCGCTCTTGAGCATCTCGAACGTGTCGCGGTCCTACGGCTCGGTGACCGCGGTCGATCAGGTCAGTCTCGACATCTATGCCGGCGAGTTCTTCGCGCTGCTCGGACCCTCCGGCTGTGGCAAGACCACGTTGCTGCGCATCCTCGCCGGCTTCGAGCGGCCGCAATCCGGGCGGGTCACGCTGGATGGCGCCGACATGACCGAGGTGCCGCCCTATCGTCGCCCGGTCAACATGATGTTCCAGTCCTACGCGCTGTTCCCGCACATGACGGTCGAGGACAACATCGCCTTCGGCCTGAGGCAGGAAGGCACACCCTCGCGCGAGATCAAGCGGCGCGTGGCGGAGGCGCTCGATCTCGTGCAGCTGGAGACCTACGGCAAGCGCAAACCCCATCAGCTCTCGGGCGGCCAGAAGCAGCGCGTGGCGCTGGCACGCTCGTTGGTGAAACGACCGAAGCTGCTGCTGCTGGATGAGCCCTTGGGTGCACTCGACCGCAAGCTGCGCGAAGAGACCCAGTTCGAGCTGATGACGATTCAGGAACGCGTCGGCATCACCTTCGTCATCGTCACCCACGATCAGGACGAGGCGATGACGATGGCGAGCCGCATCGCGGTGATGGATCGCGGCCGCATCGCCCAGGTCGCGACGCCGACCGAGATCTACGAGCAGCCGAACTCGCGCTATGTGGCGACGTTCATCGGCAGCGTGAATATTTTCGAGGGCAATCTCGTCGTCGAGGGCGGCAAGTCCTTGGTGCGCAGCGCTGAAGCCGGCTGCGACATCGCACTCGCCCAGGCCCCTGCCCTCGCCGCCGGCCACCGCGTCTGGGTCGCGGTCAGGCCCGAGAAGTTCGAGATTGCGCGCGACACCACCCCGAGCGGCGCCACCAATTGCGTAAGTGGCGTCGTGTGGGACATCGGCTATCTCGGCAATCTGTCGACCTACAGGGTGAAGCTCGACAGCGGCAAGATCGTGATCGCAACCGAGGCCAATCGCACCCGCCTCACGGAGCGCACCATCACCTGGGAGGATCGCGTGACCCTTCGCTGGACGCCACAGGCCGGCGTCGCGCTCCTCTCTTGAGCTTCGGCAGCGCCACCCAAGAGGCCACAAAGGCGCGCTGGTCGGCGCGCGCCGCCGTCATCTTGAGTGCGCTCAGGGCAACGCTCAGCGCTTGGCCGCCGTCGCGCTGGCTGATGCACCTGGTCGCAAGCAGGGGCCCCTCGGGCCGGGCGCTCGCCATCTCGTTGCCCTATGCCTGGCTTCTCGTCTTCTTCCTCGCGCCCTTCGCGATCGTCTTGAAGATCAGCTTCTCCGAAGCCGATGTCGCGATCCCGCCCTACACCGCGATCTTCGGCTTCGTCGACGACCTCGAGAGCCTCTATGTCGAGATCAAGCTGAACCTGAGCAACTATGTGCTGCTGGTCGAAGACAGCCTCTACTATCGCGCCTATCTCAACAGTCTCAGGATCGCGGCGATCTCGACCGCGCTGACACTGGCGGTCGGCCTGCCACTCGCCTACGCCATGGCGCGTGCGCCGCAGCGCTGGCGCGGCACGCTCCTGATGATGGTGATCCTGCCGTTCTGGACGTCGTTCCTGATCCGGGTCTATGCCTGGATCGGCATTCTCAAGAACGAGGGCCTGCTCAACGGCTTCCTGCAATGGCTCGGCATCATCAACGAGCCGCTCGCCATCATGAACTTCGACATCGCGGTCTATATCGGCATCGTCTATTCGTATTTGCCGTTCATGGTGCTGCCGCTCTATGCCAGCCTCGAAAAACTTGATCTGAGCCTGCTCGAGGCCGCCGCCGACCTCGGCTGCCGACCGATCAAGGCGTTCTGGGTGATCACGGTGCCGCTCGCCATGCCGGGTATCATCGCCGGCTGCTTCCTCGTGTTCATTCCGGTGGTCGGCGAGGTGGTGATTCCCGATCTGCTCGGTGGCTCCGAGACTCTGATGATCGGCAAGACGCTTTGGAGCGAATTTTTCAACAATCATGATTGGCCGGTCGCCTCGGCGGTTGCGATCATCCTCCTCCTTTCTCTGGTCGTACCGATCGTGCTGTTCCAGCGCCATCAGGCGGCGCGCCAGGAGGCCGCGCGATGAGGCACGGCCTAAGTTCGATCAACCTGGTTGCCCTGACCATCGGCTTCGCCTTCCTCTATTTGCCAATCCTCCTGCTCGTGATCTATTCGTTCAACGAGTCAAAACTGGTTACCGTGTGGTCGGGCTTCTCGACCAAGTGGTATGGCGCGCTCGGCCAAAATGACCAGCTGATCGATGCCGCACTGATGACACTCAAGGTCGCCATCGCGTCATCCACCCTCGCCACCATCCTCGGAACCATGGCGGGCGTGCTGCTCGCGCGCTTCGGGCGCTTCCGCGGCCGCACCCTCTTCAGCGGCATGATCTACGCGCCCCTCGTCATGCCCGAGGTGATCACCGGCCTGGCGCTCCTCCTCATGTTCATCGCGCTCGGGCTCGCGCGCGGCTATCTCACCGTGCTGATCGCGCACGCGACCTTTTCGATGGCCTATGTCGCCGTGATCGTGCAATCGCGGCTCGCGACCATGGACCGCTCAGTCGAGGAAGCGGCGCAGGATCTGGGCTGCCCGCCGTTCAGAACGTTTCTATCAATCACCTTGCCGATCATCGCGCCGGCGGTGATTGCCGGCTGGTTGCTCGCCTTCACGCTCTCGCTCGATGACCTGGTGATCGCGTCCTTCACCACCGGCCCCGGCGCCACCACCTTGCCGATGCGCATCTATTCGCAGGTGCGGCTCGGCGTGACGCCAGAGATCAACGCGATCTCGACCATCTTGATCGGCATCGTGACCATCGGCGTGATCACCGCGAGCCTGATCAACCGCCACGCGGCCGCGAGGCGGGCACGAGAGAGTGTCGGCGCCTGAGGCCAGCGACCGGTCAGCTTCGTTCAGAGATCAGACCACATGCGCATGAGGTTGGCGTGCGACTTGGAGACCAGGTCGAACGCCGGTGACTTGCCATCCTTCTCGAAGATCATGCGCCGTGCATTGTCGAGCTCGAAGATGATCTCGCGGTGGCTCGGGTCGGGAATCA
>VGET01000308.1 GCA_016869195.1 Alphaproteobacteria bacterium
GATGCCGATGAACCCGGTGAGGCCGAGCTGCGCGGTCAGGGGCACGCCCGGCCGGCGCTCGACCTTCATCACCGGCGAGCGCTTGTCGACGAGCACATAATCCTGCCAGCCGAGCAGGCCATAGACGATGTCGCCCGGCTTCAGCCCCGGCTGGTTGGATTCGGTGACGACGCCAAGCGCGACGCTCCGCATCACCTCGCCGATGTCGACCGGCGTCATATATTGCTCGCGCGCGCTCGCCCAAATGCGATCCGTCGGGTCGAGCGAGACATAGATGATCCGCACCAGGGCCTGCCCCTCGCCCGGCGTGGGCGCGCGGGATTCACGCAGCGCGAAGTTCTCCGGCCGGATCAGGCCGTCCGGTCGTGAGGCCAGGTGCCAGGCGCGGCTCAGCGGGCGGTTGCTCATGATGATCTCCTCAACGGTCTCGGATAGCTCGCCCGGCCCGCGTCCTCCGTCAAGGCCCTCCGGCCGTGACAGAGCCATGATCGCGCCCTATGTTCGAGTCAATCCGAGTCTCGATGGGAGGTCCCGTGAGCGAACCGACCAAAGGGCCGCGCGGCGGCGAGACGCCAGCGCGCCGGCACGGCAAGCCCGAAACCGCCAAGGGCACTGAGCTGCACCCCTTCGCGCACTATCTGCGCATCGTCGCGCGCGGTGAGACGCGCTCGCGCCCGCTTGATGAGACCGAAGCCAATGAGGCCATGCGCATGGTGCTGCGCGGCGAGGCCGAGCCGGTACAGATCGGCGCGTTTCTGGCCGTGCTGCGCTTCCGCCAGGAGACCGCGGAGGAGATTGCGGGCTTCGTGCGCGCGGCGCGGGCGATGCGCCCGCCGGTTGAGAAGGCCAAGGCCGAGCTCGACTGGCCGTCCTATGCCGATGCCCATCGCCAGCTGCCTTATTTCGCGCTGGCGGCGCTCCTGATCGCCGAGCACGGCACGCGCGTCCTCATGCACGGCATCGAGGGCGCCGGCCCGGCCACGACGGTCGCGGTCTTGGGCGCGCTCGGCATCAGCCTGTGCGCGACGCCCGATGCCGCCGCGCGCTCGTTGGAGCGCGAGCGCTTCGCCTATCTGCCACTCGGCGTCGCGTGCCCGCCTTTGCGCAAGCTGTTCGGCCTGCGCCCGATCCTCGGCCTGCGCACCGGCGCCAACACGATCGCGCGCGAGCTGAACCCGTTCGGCGCGCAATACCAGATGCAGGGCGTGTTCCACCCTAACTACATCGAGAAGCATCGGGGTGCGGCCGAGCGCCTGCGCCAGCCCAATGCCGCGATCTTCAAGGGCGGCGCCGGCGAGGCCCAACGCAACCCGCAAAAGTCGTGCCGCGTGGTGCTGCTGCGCGGCACCAAGCTGACCGAGGAGAGCTGGCCCGCCTTGCACGATGGCGCGCCCTATGCCTGGCGCGAGGAGCCGCTCGATCCTTCGCGCGTGGTCGCGCTCTGGCGCGGCACATGGGCTGCGGCGGTGCCCGAGGCCGCGGTGGTTGGCACGGCCGCGATCGCGTTGCATTTGCTCGGCAAGGTTGATGGGCCCGAGGCGGCCGATCGCCTGGCGCGCGAGCTCTGGCAGAAGCGCCCGAAGACCAAATACGGGCGGGGTTAGCCCCCTCACCCCTGCCCTCTCCCCAAGGGGAGAGGGGGGCCAATATGGTGGGGTACTGGCCGTCGTCTCCGTCTCCGTCACCGTCCCCCTCTCCCGCTCGCGGGAGAGGGGCGGGGTGAGGGTCCGGCGATCGCGCAGAGGAATTTGCGTTCATCGATGTCCTCGGCGATTGCCCGCGTTGCCGCGATTCGGCATGGCGGCTAAGTTGGACGCCTGCTTCGGCCCTCACCTCGGAATCTCCATGCCCTCCTATCTCTGCGGAATCGACATCGGCGGCACCTTCACCGATTGCGTGCTGATCGATGACCAAGGCGGCGTTACCACCACCAAGGCGCCCTCGACGCCCGGCAATTTCGCGCGCGGCATGATGGCGGCGCTTGAGCTTGGCGCCAGAGCGCGCGGCGTCAGTCTGGCCGGGCTCTGCGCCTCGATCGGCCGGCTTTCGCACGGCACGACCGTCGGCACCAACGCGATCATCCAGAAGAAGGGCGTCAAGGTCGGACTGATCACGACCAAGGGCCACAACGACGTCATCCACATCATGCGCGGCTCGCGCGGCCTGACCGGCGCCGACATCCGGCAGGTGGTGCACATCCCCGAGAGCAAAAAGCCGGATCCGATCGTGCCCAAGTCCTTCGTCGAGGGCGTGTCCGAGCGGGTGGACTGCTTCGGCAAGGTGGTGGTGCCGTTGAACGAAGCCGAGGCCGAGGCCGCGATCCGCCGGCTCGTCGACAAGGGCGTCAAGGCGATCGCGGTGTGCTTCCTCTGGTCGTTCCTCGAGCCCGCGCACGAGCGCCGCGTGAAGGAGATGATCGAGCGGCTCGCACCCGGCGTGTTCGTCACCACGAGCGTCGATCTCGTGCCCAAATGGGGCGAGTACGAGCGCACCGCCGCGGTCGCGCTCAACGCCTATATCGGCCCGCTGGTCACCGGTTATCTCGCGGGTGTCGCGGGCGATGTGAAGGGCCTCGGCTATCACCACCCGTTGCAGATCACGCAATGCGGCGGCGGCACGATCTCGGTCTCGCGCGCGATGGGCGCGCCGCTCCTCACGCTCGACTCAGGGCCGGTCGCGGGCGTCATGGGCTCAGCCTATGCCGGCGGACTGATGGGCTATCCCAACGTCATCACCACCGACATGGGCGGCACTTCGTTCGATGTCGGCGTCATCCACAATGGCGTACCCGGCTTCTCCTATCGCAGCCTCGTGCATCAATACGAGTACTACCTTGCCAAGGTGGACGTGCAGACGGTGGGCGCCGGCGGCGGAAGCCTGGTGCGGGTCGATCCGTCGAGCGGGGTTCTGAAGGTTGGCCCTGAGAGCGCGGGCGCCGAGCCCGGCCCGATCTGCTATCGGCGCGGCGGCACGGTGCCGACCGTGACCGACGCCGATGTCGTGCTCGGCTATCTCGACCCGGACAATTTCGCCGGCGGCTCGATGTCGCTCGACAAGGCCGCGGCCGAAGCCGGCATCAGGAAGGTCGGCGAGCAGATCGGCATGAGCGTGCTCGAATGCGCGAGCGGCGTCGCGAAGATCGTCGAGTTCCAGATGGCTGACCTGATCCGCAAGGTGACGGTGCGCAAAGGCCTCGACCCGCGCGACTTCGTGCTG
>VGET01000309.1 GCA_016869195.1 Alphaproteobacteria bacterium
ACGCTCACCACTCACCACTCACCACTCACCACTCACCACTCACTACTCACCAATGGGTCGTTAATCCATGAATCCCGAAGTCGTTACGGTTCGATGCAAGTCGTGCACCACACCCCTGCAGGTCCCCGCGGGGGGCAAACGTCTGTGCGCTTGTGGCACATGGGTCGCGGCGCCGTTGGCGCCAACTGAAGCGCCGCCGATCGTCATTCCCGTGCAAGACGCCACGCCTCCGGTCAAGCCGGAGCTTCCCCCCGAATCGATCCCGGCCGCCGGCCAAGCACCACCTGCGACCACCTGGCCCAAGATCGAAGGCGATCTCTCATCCATCGAACGCCTGAACGAAGGCTATCGCCGAATCACCAAGGAACTCAACAAGATCATCGTTGGCCAAACCGAGGTCATCGAACAACTCTTGATCGCCGTCTTTGCCAAAGGACACTGCCTCTTGGTAGGCGTTCCCGGTTTGGCCAAGACATTGATGATTCGCACCCTGTCCGATGCGCTCAACTTGAGCTTCAGCCGTATTCAGTTCACGCCCGACCTGATGCCATCTGACATCACCGGCACCGAAGTGTTACAAGAAGACAAGGCGACCGGGCAACGTGTCTTCAAATTCCTGCATGGCCCGATCTTTTCGAATGTCATCCTCGCCGACGAAATCAACCGCACGCCGCCCAAGACGCAGGCTGCCTTGCTCGAAGCGATGCAGGAAAAGCAGGTCACCGTCGGCGGTAATCGGCATAAGCTCCCGGAGCCATTCTTCGTCCTCGCCACCCAGAACCCGATCGAGCAGGAAGGAACGTATCCGCTGCCCGAAGCCCAGCAAGACCGCTTCATGTTCAACGTCCTCGTCGATTATCCGTCCGAAGAAGAAGAATTCCGCATCGTCGAGATGACGACGGCCACGCACTCCGCCAAGCTCGACCGCATCCTGTCGGCCGCCGACATTCTGGAGATGCAAGAAATCGTCCGCAAAGTTCCGGTCGCTCCCTACGTCATCCGCTATGCGATGAAGTTCGCCCGCCTGACGCGCAAGGAAAAAGGCGAGGTGCCCGATTTCATCAAGGAATACGTGACCTGGGGCGCCGGTCCGCGTGCTTCGCAGAACTTGGTCCTCGGCGCCAAGGCCCGCGCGGTGCTGCATGGCCGATATTACGTGTCGTGCGAAGACATCCGCGAAGTCGCCATCCCGGTGTTGCGGCATCGTATCATCACCAACTTCAACGCCGAAGCCGAAGGCATCAAGCCGGAGACGATCATCCGCCGCTTGGCCGACATCATCCCGCGCGACCCGAACGAGGAGGCGCTGGCCAGGGGTAAGGCATCGGCGTGAGTGATTGGCCGCTCGCCTCTGGCGAGCGCGAACGGGAGGATCCAATGGCATTTCGTGACTTCACTCTCGAATCGTTGCGGCACGAATTCGGGATGACCGTGCGCGACCAAGCCCTCTTCGATCCCGTGGGCGACCTCATGCCGTCGACCTGATTGCGTGAATCACTGCAAAAGGGCGAAGCCCCGGCGCGTGTTAGCGAAAAGGCCCGCGGGGAATTCATCGTGGCGCCGATCCTCATCGAATGCCGCGATCGCGTCAAACCGGGAATCAACATTTTCTCGGGAATCACGCTCGAAGCCGACAAAGAGAACGGTCTTTATGGCGAATGCGATTTCATCTTGGCACGCAGCGCGTCGCGCTACGCGTTGCAGTCGCCGCTGATGTTGATTCTCGAAGCCAAGAAACACGACATCGACGAAGAGCTCCCTCAATGTGCTGCCCAGATGCTCGCCGCCCTACGGTACAACGAACAAGACGGCAAGCCGCTGCGCTGGCTCTACGGCTGCGTCACGAACCGCGTTTCCTGGCACTTCCTCAAGCTCCATGGGATTGACTTGCAACTTCATCCGGAACGCTTTGCGATTGACGAGGTCAGTAAGATTCTTTGGGTTCTGGTGGAGAGCTTGAAGGATGTCGACCAGCAAGCGTCGCATGCGGCCTGACGAATGGACCAGAAGTGTCCGAATTGTGGGCTCGTGAATCCGCCGTCGACAGAGCGGTGTGACTGCGGCTGGAGTTTTGCAGAGCACAAGGTCGGTCGGGGAGTGCACCCGGTCCAGGGCGTCGGCACCATGATCTCTGGGATCGTTGGTGGGTTGTTCGGCGCCGTCGTGCTAGGCGGCGGCTGTTCAATCATCGACTGGATGGTGGTCCGCCAAGCACCGCACGGATTTGGGTGCATTTGCTTGGTCGATCCATGGAACCTCGTGGACGGGTTGGTTTTTCGAGTGGTCATTGGGTCTATCCTTGGGGGTGCCGCGGGTGTGGCAATTCGAGCGGTCACTCGCAATTGATCCGGGCACAGGCATTGGCGTGCCCTCATGCTTGCGTCGCTTGAACTCGCCCGATAGAATCCATGACAAGGAGGATGTAACAGAATCATGGGCATCAAATCGACGCCGATTGTCGTCGAAGTACCTATCGTCAAGACGCCGGGAGTCTGCGGCGGCTGCGCTTGCGTGCGCACGACGCGCATTCCGGTCTGGAGCCTCGTTGCTTGGCGGCGCGAAAAGGTCTCGGACGAGCGGCTGCTGGAGATGTTTCCCACACTGAATCAAGCCGACCTCAATGCCGCCTGGGCTTATGCTGATTCCTATCGCGATGAAATCGAAAAAGAAATCCAAGAAAACGAGGACGCCTGACGCCCATGGCGATGCTTTATGCGGATGAAAACTTCTCGCAGCCAGTGGTTGATGCGCTGCGAGCGCTCGGCCACGACGTGTTAACCGCCTTGGATGTGGGACAAGCAAACCAGAAAATTCCCGATGCGCAGGTGCTCGCCCACGCTACCGCGCTGGATCGGGCTGTATTGACAACAATCGGCGGGATTACATTCGGCTGCATCGTTCCTCGACAGCACACGCAGGCATCATCGTGTGCACTCATGACCCCGATACGAATGCGTTGGCCCAGCGGATTCACGACGCGCTAGCCAAGACACCCGATCCTCACGGGCAATTGATCCGAATCATCCGACCGCGAGCAACTCCATGACTCCCGCAACCAAAGACGATCCTCGCAAATATCTCGACCCGCGCACTCTCGCGAAGGTGCGGTCGCTCGAACTCAAGGCTCGGCTCATCGTCGAGGGCTATCTCTCCGGGCAGCACAAGAGCCCGTACCACGGCTTCTCCGTCGAGTTCGCTCAGCACCGC
>VGET01000310.1 GCA_016869195.1 Alphaproteobacteria bacterium
GGCGTCTCGCTCTGGGCGAGGCGCGTCGCGGCCTCGGCCGCGCTCAAGCTGAACAGCTCGCCCGCGCCATCGAGCCACAGCGCGCGCTTCAGCCCGACCGCGAGCGCGGGACCGGAGATGCGTGGGCTCATCTCAGTGATGGCGGACATCGCGCGAGTATAGGGCATGGCGACGCTGGTAGTGCACGGACGAGCGTAGCGCCCTCACCCTCACCCTCGCCCTCACCCTCGCCCTCACCCTCACCCTCACCCTCGCCCTCTCCCCGAGGGGAGAGGGCACAAGAAGGCACATCGTCGTCTTGTCTATGCGGGTCATGGCTTGGCGGCTTCGACGATTGGGCCAACCACCACAATGAGCCCCCTCTCCCGCTTGCGGGAGAGGGTTGGGGTGAGGGTCCGCCTCGATTGACCCGGCCTGCCAAGTGGCTCATGGTGCCGCCCACTTCAGTGCCCAAGGACGCCGCCCATGACCGCGAGCCCGCAACCCGCCCCCCGCCAAGCCCCGATTGCCTGGCCGTTCCAGGAGGCCGAGCGCATCGTCGAGCGGATCGGCGGCAAGGCGCCGCCCAAGGGCTTCGTGCTGTTCGCGACCGGCTATGGCCCTTCCGGCCTGCCCCATATCGGCACGTTCGGCGAGGTGGCGCGCACCACGATGGTGCGCCATGCGTTCAAGACGATGTCGGACATTCCGACGCGCCTCTGGGCGTTCTCGGATGATATGGATGGGCTTCGCAAGGTGCCCGACAACGTGCCCAACCCGGAGATGGTGCGCACGCATCTCGGCCTGCCCCTCACCGCGATCCCCGACCCGTTCGGCACGCATGAGAGCTTCGGCCATCACATGAATGCGCGGCTCCGCGCCTTCCTTGACACCTTCGGCTTCGAATATGAGTTCCAGTCGAGCTCGGCCAATTATCGCGCGGGCAAATACGACGCGGCGCTACTGGACGTGCTGCGCCACTATGACGACGTGATGGCGGTCATGCTGCCGACGCTAGGCCCTGAGCGCCGCGCGACCTACAGCCCCTTCCTGCCGCTCTGCCCGAAGACCGGGCGCGTGCTGCAGGTGCCGATCATCGCGCGTGACGTGCAGGCGGGCACGGTCAGCTACCGCGATGACGACGGCAGGCTCGTCGAGGTGCCGGTCACCGGCGGCAAGTGCAAGCTGCAATGGAAGGCCGATTGGGCGATGCGCTGGCACGCCTTCACGGTCGACTATGAGATGTCGGGCAAGGACCTGATCCCCTCCGTCGAGCTCGCGAGCAAGATCTGCCGCCTCATCGGCACCGAGCCGCCACTGAACTTCACCTACGAGCTCTTCCTCGACGAGAACGGCGAGAAGATCTCGAAGTCGCGCGGCAACGGCCTGACGATCGACGAGTGGCTGCGTTACGGCCCGCGCGAGAGTCTCTCGCTCTACATGTTCAATCAGCCGCGGCGCGCCAAGCGGCTCTATTTCGACGTGATCCCGAAGCACGTCGATGACTACCTCACCCACCTCGCCAAGTTCCGCGAGGAGGACGAGGCGATGCAGCGCGCCAACCCGGTTTGGCACATCCATTCGGGCAAGCCGCCGACGCCCGAGAGCGGGCTCAGCTATTCGATCCTCCTGAACCTCGCGGCGGTGTGCAACACCGAGGACAAGGCCGTCCTCTGGGGCTTCATCACCCGCTATGTGCCGGGGGCCTCGCCCAAAAGCGCGCCCTTCCTCGACCAGCTCGTTGGCTTCGCCATCAACTATTATCGAGACCTCGTGCGCCCGAAGAAGCAGTACCGCGCGCCCGATGTGAAGGAGCGCGCGGCGCTTGAAGAGCTTGCGACCACCCTCGCGACGCTCGACCCGAAAGCCGATGCCGAGACGATCCAGAACCAGGTCTACGAGGTCGGCAAGCGGCACGGCTTCGCGAACCTGCGCGACTGGTTCAAGGCGCTCTATGAGGTGCTGTTCGGCCAAAGCGAAGGCCCGCGCATGGGCTCGTTCATCGCGCTCTACGGCATCGCGGAGACGATCACGTTGATCCGCCGGGGCCTCGCGGGCGAGCTGCGCTAACGCGAGATGGTGGACGTGCCTGGCAGGCCTCATGCTTTGCCCTTCGTCTCTCGACAAACTCATGCTTCGACTAGCTCAGCATGCGGTGTGTTGATTGACGTAAGAAAATTCATGGCCTCGTCCTGAGCCTGTCGAAGGACGAGGGCCGATCGGATCACCACGACGTGAGGTGCACCGACGCCCGGCTTGCCGGATGATCGGATGATGCTCCGAGCCTTCCGTCTCGTTCTGCTCATCCTGCTTCCGTGTATGTCGATCGCGGCCTCGGCCCGCGCCGACGATCTCCCGCTCGTCAAGCTCGCGGAGATCGGGCCGTGGTCATCGGTCTCGGGCCTCATCGGCTTTCGCGACCGGTTGTGGTTCGTCAACAGCGTGAAATACGTCAACCACAACTCGGCCGATCTCTACTCATACAGCCCCGCCAGCGGCAACACCCGCTTCGAGCGCCATCTGTTCAGCCAGGATTCCGGCGATCCTGCCGTCCTCGGCGGCCGGCTCTATTGGCCGTTCGAAGACGCCCGTGGCTCGGCTGGCGTGGCTGAGTTCATGGCAACCGACGGCACGCATTGGGATTGGCGCACCATACCGGGCGTGCTGGGCTTCCATGCGCATGCCTTCATCGCTCATGACGGCGCGCTCTATGCCGGCCTCTCAGCGTGGCAGGCGGTGATCGCGCGTTCCGACGATGGCGGCGTCACCTGGCGCATCGTCTATCGCCATCCAACGCCCGAGAAGCACGTCACGCGCATCACCGCCTTCGCCGCGTTGGACGGCCGGTTGTTCGCTGGCGTGACCGCGGAGCGCGAGACCGCGCCGAAGCTCCTCATCCAGACGAAGGACGGCTTTGCGCCGGTGGCCGGTTGGCCCGAGCGCGGGGCGAACATCGCGCTTACGAGCTTCAAGGGCTGGGTCTATGGCGCGCACCGGTCGCGCGATGAAGCGTCGACCTGGCGCAGCGATGGCGCGGACGTGGAGCGTGTCACGGCACTCGATGGCACCCATGTTCAGGCGTTCACGGTCGTGCGCGACACGCTCTATGCCGCGATCGATGACGGCCGCGCCGGTCGCCTGATGGCAAGCGAAGACGGATCGAGTTGGCGCGTTGCGTTCGAATTCCCCGACGCACGACCGATCGC
>VGET01000311.1 GCA_016869195.1 Alphaproteobacteria bacterium
GGGGCTCGAGCCCTCGAGCGGCAAGGTGGTGTGGCGCCGTCCGCTGTTGGTGCCGATGCGCGCGGCCCCCGTCGTGAGCGGCGAGCGCGTGTTCGTGGTGAGTTACGACAATCAGACCTGGGCGCTCGATGGCCGCAATGGCGAGGTGATCTGGCAGCACGCCGGCATCGTCGAGACCGCGCGGCTGCTCGGCGCGGCCAGCCCAGCGGTCGAGCGCGACACGATCATCGTGCCCTATTCTTCGGGCGAGATTTACGCGCTCAGGGTCGATACCGGCCGGGTCATCTGGTCGGAGGCGCTGAGCGCGCCGCAGCTCGGCGCCGAAGGGCTCGCAAGTCTCAACACGATCAATGGCAGCCCGGTGATCGACCGTGACGTGGTGTTCGCGATCAGCCACGGCGGACGTCTGGCCGCGCTCGACCTCGCAACCGGCAGCCGCCGGTGGGACCAGGCGCTCTCGGGGCAAAACACGCCATGGGTTGCCGGTGATTTCCTGTTCGTCGTCGCGGCGGATGGCGAGGTTGTGTGTCTGTCGCGCGATCGAGGGCGCGTGAGGTGGGTGCGCGCCTTACCCAATTTCGAGGATCCGGAAGATCGGGAGGGCCCGATCTCCTGGAGCGGTCCGATCCTGCTCAGCGACCGGCTGGTGCTTGTGTCATCCAACGGTCTTGCGGTGGCGATCTCGCCCTATGACGGTGCGGTGCTCGGCCAGAGCGCGCTACCGGATGGGGTCTATGTCGCACCGGTTGCCGCGGGCGGCACGGTCTATGTGTTGACCGAAGGCGCTGACATCGTCGCGCTCCGCTAGAAACTCATTCGATGACACTCACCGTTGCGATTGTCGGCCGACCGAATGTCGGCAAATCAACGCTGTTCAATCGGCTGGTGGGCAGGCGCGAGGCCATTACGCATGATGAACCGGGAGTCACGCGGGATCGTCGGCAGGGCATCGCGCGCATAGGCCCGCTCGAATTTTCGGTCATCGATACCGCGGGGTTCGATGTAGGCAACCCAGGCAGCCTCGCGTCGCGCACCCTTGTGCAGACCGATCGCGCGCTGGCCGAGGCCGATATTGCGCTATTCGTCATTGACGGACGCGCCGGCGTTACGGCGGATGATCGCGCGCTCGCGCAGCACCTCCGGCGCACCGGCAAGCCGGTTCACGTCATCGCCAACAAATGCGAAGGCGGTGCGGGTGAAGCCGGTCGTCTCGAAGCCTTTGAGCTGGGTCTCGGCGAGGCCATTGCCGTCTCCGCCGCTCATGGCGAAGGGCTCGTCGATCTCTATGACGTGATAGCGCCCCATGCCGACGCCAAGGCGGCGGATGACTCCGAGGCTGACGCCGCTGATGGCGCCGTGAGCGAGAGGCCGCTGCGCCTCGCGATCATCGGGCGGCCCAATGTCGGCAAGTCCTCGCTGCTCAATCAGCTCATCGGCGAGGAGCGGGTGGTGACAGGGCCGGAGCCCGGGCTGACACGCGATGCCATCTCGGTCGATTGGCGCTATCGCGGCCGCGCGATCAGGCTGGTCGATACGGCGGGCCTTCGGCGCAAGGCGCGCGTGCAGACATCGCTCGAGAAGCTCTCGGTCGCCGACGCGCTCCGCGTGCTTGGCCTGTCCGAGGTCGTCATCGTGGTGTTTGACGCAAGCGTGCCGCCGGCGAGACAGGATTTCGGTGTCGCGGCGCTCGTGGTCGAAGAGGGCCGTGCACTGGTCATCGCGCTCAACAAATGGGACCTGGTCGAAGCGCGTCGCGCGGTGCTCGACGAGTTCCGCCATGCGATCGAAGAGACTCTCGCGCAAGCCAAGGGAGTGCGGATCATCCCGATCGCGGCGCTCACCGGCGAAGGCCTCGACAGTCTCATGGGGGCGGTGTTCGAGAGCTATGACGCGTGGAACATGCGCGTGCGTACCTCCGACCTCAATCGCTGGCTCGAGCGCGTGGCCGCGCAGCACACGCCGCCGCTGGTCAAAGGCCGGCGCGTGCGCCTGCGCTACATGACTCAAACGTCAGCGCGGCCGCCCTCGTTCGTCATCTTCGTGAGCCAGCCGCTCGCTCTGCCTGATTCCTATCGGCGCTATCTGATCAACGAACTGCGCGTAACGTTCAATCTCGACGGCATTCCCATCCGGTTGAGCTTCCGGAGAGGCGAAAACCCGTTCGCCCCGGGCCGCACGCGCCCGCAATAGGGCCCCGTGATCGCGTAGAAAGGTTGCCTTCGCCCGGGTCGGCCGGAAGATGAAATTGCGACTTATTTGCATGATATTTTAGATCGAAGTCGGACGGCCCAGATGGCCCAGACGTGGCATTCGAGGCTCCGATGTTCTCACTAACCTATTGCAAAGAAAGTATACTTAATGTAATAACATCCCTTATACGAAAAAAGGCAGACATGTGCCCCGGTGCAAACAGGGTGGCTGAAACCGGGCCGGTTCTTAACGCGCTATTAACCATGATCGGGGTAAACAAGGGCCCCGGTTTCGGCCGAACGGGACGAGATGCTCAGGAAAGGTACGGCGATGAAGGATTCGGAAAAGCGTCCGACTGTCTGGTCCGGGGGGACGATTGTGTTATTCGGCGCAACCGCGCTGAGCGCACTAGCGCTGGGCGCGGGCTTGGTCCGCGCGGAGAACCAGCCCCTTCAGGTGACCGTCGGGGGCGAATATCAGGCCGCGATCGCCGTGATCAACCAGAAATCAGCCGATGGCGAGTTCGCCAACAATACCAATCCGACGGCCTTCGGCCAGGAAATCGAGATCATCGTCGGGGGTTCGACCACATTTGACAATAGCCTGACCGTCGGCTTCGAGGTCGAGATCGCGGAACGAGAAAAAAGCTTCGTCTTCTTCCAAGGGAATTTAGGTGAGATTCGCCTAGGTAAGATCGAAAGCGCGCGGGAGGAATTCACCACTGCCGCGCCAAATGGTGCATCGATCTTCGGCGTCAACGACCCGACCTTCCTATTCGCTGACCCTGGCAATGAAGTAAATATCGAACATATCAATACCCATGACGACCAGATAGGCGCCGATAAATCAATAAAGATCGTCTACATTTCGCCGGAGTACAACGGCTTCAGTGTGGCTGCGAGTTATGCACCGTCGGATTCCCTCCAGAGCCAATACGGCGGCAACGACCGTGACGTTAATGGGCAGC
>VGET01000312.1 GCA_016869195.1 Alphaproteobacteria bacterium
CATCGTCCCGCCGTGCTGCGGATGGGGATGCAGCACGAGCACTACCGGTGCGCCGGGCGTCTCGGCGTGGTGATACCGCGCTTCGAGACGGCCTTCCGGCCCGTTGATCATGACCTCGACCATGGGGTGCCCTGTTCTCGCTCGACCCGCCCGTTGCCCGTGTCCGCTCCTTAGGCCGCGCCATAATAGCGCAGGTCGGGCGCCCGGGGGTGAACATACTTGACTAAATTGGTCGGCTATCCTAAGTGTTGGAGCAGGCCACCCCGCTGAGATCAGCGGGTTCGCAACGGCATAGATATACGAGCGGGTCGGGTCGGTTCAAGCATCTCGGCTCGGCTGGATCGCCGGGTAACCGGAGCGATTGAAGCCTGAACGTCGCTCGCGTCGAGGAAGGGGCCATGAAGCTCGGAACCAAGGGTCGATACGCCGTGATGGCGATGGTTGATCTGGCGCGTCATTTGAGCGCCGATCCAAAGCGTGGGCCGGTCACCCTGGCTGACATCGCGGAGCGCCAGGAGATCTCGCTATCCTATCTGGAGCAGCTCTTCAGCCGCCTGCGCAAGGCTGGCCTGGTGAAAAGCGTGCGCGGTCCGGGCGGGGGCTATGTGCTCGGGCGACCGGCGAACGAGCTCCGCGTGTCCGATATCGTGATCGCGGTGGATGAGCCGCTCAAGGCCACACGGTGCCGCCCCGGGAGCGGGCAGGGCTGCATGGCCGATGGCGGTCGCTGTTTGACGCATGACCTGTGGGAAGAGCTCGGCAATCAGATCTACACGTTCCTCAATGGCGTGACGCTGGCTGACGTATGCGCCCGGCGGGTCGGTCCGGAGCGGCGTGAGCTCGCACGCGCCGAGCCGATCACAGGCAACACTGAAGCGGCGGAGTGAGCGCGTCCGCGTGACCCCGGTCTATCTGGATTACAACGCGACCGCGCCGATCAAGCCGGCGGTCGCCTCGGCGATCGGCCGAGCGCTCGAGGTGACTGGCAATCCGTCCTCGGTGCACAGCTTCGGCCGCGCGGCACGCAAGCTGGTCGAGGATTCACGCGAGACACTGGCGCAGATTGTCCGGTGCAAATCGAGCGAAATCGTCTTCACCGCAAGCGCAACCGAAGCCAACAACCTCGTTCTCGCGGGTGCCGGTCGGCACCGGCTGATCGTCTCGGCGGTCGAGCACCCGGCCGTTCTCAAGACCGCGCGGGCGGTCGGCGGCGAGGTTGTCGTGCTGCCGGTGGACGCGAACGGGGTGGTCGAACTGGCGGCGCTTGAGGCTGCCCTCAAGGAGGGCGGGGCCGACGCGCTGGTGTCCCTCATGCTGGCCAACAACGAGACCGGTGCGGTTCAGCCGGTCGCCGAGGCCGCTCAGCTGGCCCATGGGCGGGGCGCCCTCATTCACTGCGATGCGGTTCAAGGCCCGGGTCGGCTTCCCGTGACGCTGGCGGAGCTTGGCGTCGATTATCTGAGCCTGTCGGCCCACAAATTCGCGGGGCCTAAGGGGGCGGGAGCGCTCATTGCGCGTGACGGCGCGCCGCTCAAGGCGAGCGTGATCGGCGGCGGGCAGGAGCGCGGGCGGCGCGCCGGCACAGAGAACGTGGCCGGCATTGCGGGCTTGGCCTGTGCCGCAGAACTGGCGGCCGATGACCTCGCCAACCGAGATCGGTTGAGTGGCTTGCGTGATGCGCTGGAGTCACGCGTGATCGAGATCGAGCCGCGGGTCCACGTCTTCAGCGCGCGGGCCGAGCGCCTGCCCAATACCTCCTGCCTCAACATGCCGGGGGTGCAAAGCGAGACCCAGGTCATGGCGCTCGACCTCGCGGGTGTCGCGGTCAGCGCGGGCTCGGCCTGCTCATCCGGCAAGGTTGAGCCGTCCCACGTGCTGCGCGCGACCGGGGTGAGCGATGCGATCTCGGGCTGCGCCATCCGGGTCAGCCTCGGCTGGGGCACGAAGCCCGAGGACGTCGACGCCTTCATCGAGGCTTGGCGCGCGCTCTATGCGGGCTTGACCAACCGGTTTCGCTCCGGCATTTCAGGCGCGCGATAGCGCCGCGAGGCGCGCCACACCGCCTCACCGCGTGACACCCCATGCCCAAGGTTACGTTCGTCAATCCAGACGGCTCGCGCCAGGTGGTAGACGCGCCGCTCGGCGCCTCGATCCTTGAGCTCGCGCACAAGTACAACATCGACATCGAGGGCGCCTGCGAGGGCTCGCTCGCCTGCTCGACCTGCCATGTCATCGTCGCACCCGAGTGGTATGGCAAGCTGAAGCCACCCAGCGAGGACGAGCAGGACATGCTCGATCTTGCCTTCGGCCTGACCAAGACGTCGCGGCTCGGCTGTCAGATCATCATCACCGAGGCGCTCGACGGCCTCGTCGTCAGCCTGCCACGCGAAGTCCGCAATATGATGGCCTAGGCGATGGTCCAGGCCGCGCTCTATGAGCGCTTGAGGGCGGCCGCCGAGCCCCATTGGTCGCGCTATGTCGACCATGAATTTGTGCGCCAGCTCGGGGCGGGCACGCTCGCGCCCCATTTCTTTCGGTACTATCTGGTGCAGGATTATCTGTTCCTGCGCCACCTCGCGCGCGCCTATGGACTCGCTGCCTACAAATCGTCATCGCTGGAGGAATTGCGCCAAGCCGGCGAGGCGATGCGCGCGATTGCCGACATCGAGATTTCCCATCACATTGCCTATTGCGCGCGCCACGGCGTCGACAAGGCGACGCTCGAGGCCGGCACCGAGGATCTCGCCACATCGGCCTATGCGCGCTATGTGCTGGATGTCGGGCAGGCCGGCGACCTGCTCGATCTCCACGCCGCGCTCGCGCCCTGCGTCGTCGGCTATGCCGAAATCGGCACGAGGCTGACCATGAGCGCAGAGGCCCGGCGTGACGGAAATCGCTATTGGGACTGGATTGAGATGTACGCGGGCAAGGCCTATCAGGCGGTGGCAGAGGGAGAGCGCGCGATGCTCGGTCGTCTTGGCAAGAGCCGCGGCGCCGAGGCGCGCCTGCCTCAGCTTCAGCGCGTGTTCGATGAGGCCGTTCGTCTCGAGACGGGGTTCTGGGACATGGCGCTGCGCGCGTCGACCGAGGCAGGAGCCCGCGCGTAATGGGAAATCCCACTTCGCTCGATCTCGGCTTCGCGC
>VGET01000313.1 GCA_016869195.1 Alphaproteobacteria bacterium
TTGATTTTTTTCCCATTCTATTGAAACGAGCGGCCAAGGCTCACTGTCGGGATTCAGCTGGACGTTTATTGGCTCACCTTGCTCAAACGATTTGCTGTATGAATTTGTAAAAGACGCAAGCCGCCTCTTTAGGCCTATCGCGCGGTCTCCTGATACCCCCAACGCTCCGCTAGGCGCCTCAGTCTGATCAACGCATTGACACCATTCGAAGAACTTTCTTGCCGTGCGGCGCACCAAGAGCCGATCAACAGCTCTGCCGACGGCTTTGATGATCGGGCGTCCGAGCGAACTCAAGATCTTGATCGCAAAAATTTTCATCGGCCAGTTTCGGCACCATTTTTATAATGCTCACTCAATTCACGTCCACCACCACGCGCCCCCTCACCTCACCCTTCAGAATCTTCGCGCCATAGTCCGCGAGCTGGTCGAGCCCGATGGTCTCGGTCAGCGCATCGAGCGTCTTGGCCGGGAGCTCGGTCGCGAGCCGGGCCCAGGCCGCGACTCTCGGCTCATGCGGGCACATCACCGAGTCGACGCCCAACAGGCTCACGCCGCGCAGGATGAACGGCAGAACGGTGGTCGAAAGGCTGGTGCCGCCGGCGAGGCCACAGGCCGCGACCGCGCCGCCATAGCGGGTCTCCGCGATGACATGGGCGAGCGTGTCGCCGCCGACCGTGTCGATCGCGCCGGCCCAGCGCTCCTTTAGCATCGGTTTGTCGGGCCTGAGCGCGAGCTCGGCGCGCGGTAGCACCTGGGTCGCGCCGAGGCCTTTCAGAAAGCCGTCGAGCTCGGGCCGGCCGGTCACCGCCGCCACCTCATAGCCATGGCGCGCGAGCAGCGCGATCGCAACCGAGCCGACGCCGCCGGCCGCGCCGGTGACGACGATGGGACCCGAGCCCGGCGTCACGCCCGCACGCTCCAAGGCCTGGAGACAAAGCATCGAGGTGAAACCCGCGGTGCCGATCGCCATGGCGTGCTTGAGATCGAGCCCCTGCGGCAGATGCACCAGCCACTCGGCCTTGAGCCGCGTCTTCTGGGTGTAGCCGCCGGGGTGGCGCTCGCCCACGCCCCAGCCGGTCAGGATCACCGGATCGCCCGGCTTGAAGCGCGCATCGTCGGAGGCCTCGACGGTCCCTGAGAAATCGATGCCCGGCACCATGGGGAAGCCGCGCAGGATCGGCGCCTTGCCGGTGAGCGCGAGACCGTCCTTGTAGTTCAAGGTGGAATAGGCGACGCGCACGGTGACGTTGCCCTGCGGCAGGTCAGCGTCGCTGTGATTTTTGATGGAAGTGGTCGTCTTGCCCTCGGCCTGGTCGGCCACAAGGGCGCGGAAGCTTGCGGATCCGGCCATGAATCTCCCCTGGTCGCGCCAACAACGCGTGGCGCCCAAGGTGGCCAAGCTCCGCGCTCAGAGCAAGCTCGATACGATGCCCTTGCGCACCTGCGACATCACGCCGGCCCAATCCCCCGGCGCGGGCTGACGGATGCGCCGCATGGTCGGATACCAGAGATTGTCGCTCCGGTGCAGCAGATAGCGCCAGTCCGCGGCATAGGCGAGCAAGGTCCAGACCGGTCGGCCGAGCGCGCCGGCAAGATGCGCGGTCGCGGTATCGACCGAAACCAGAAGGTCAAGCTGGGCGATGGCCGCGGCGGTGTCGGCCATGTCGTCGCACAAAGGCGCAAGGTCGACGACGCCGGGTAGGTCGTTGAGCTGTTCGGCGTGCGGGCTACCCTTCTGCAGGCTGTAGAGGCGGACGTGCGGCAGGGCTGTCAGCGGCAGAAGATCAACCGCGCGGCAGCTCCGCACCCGATCGCCCTGGCGCGCGGCGTTTCCGCCCCAGACGAGCCCGATGCGCCTGACCCCTGATGGGCCCGACAGGGCATTGCCAATCGCCTTCTTGGTCGGCATGGGTGCGCTCAGATAGGGCACCGGGTTCGGCACGGACTCGAGCGTGGTGCCGAACAACGCCGGCAGGCTCATGAACGGCGCGTGGCAATCGAATGGTGGCAGGCTCGCCCCCTGCGCCACGATCTCTGCAATACATCCGAGCGAGCCGAACAGGCGGACGAGCGCAGCCGGCGCTTCGAGGATTACCCGCCCGCCCTGCTCCGCCACCATCGGCGCGTAGCGGGCGAACTGGATGGCATCGCCGAGCCCCTGCTCGGCGTGCAAGAGGATCGTGCGGCCCTCGAGGGGCTTGCCGTCCCAAAGCGGCGCGGTGAAGCCGCGAGGTTGCATGGCGGTCGCGCGCCAGCGCCACTCATAGGCGGGGAACCCGCGCTCATAGTCGCCGGCGAGGAGGAGCGCGAGCGCGCGGTTCCAGTGCGCCAGCGGATGGTCAGGCCGCTCGGCAATCACTTGGTCAAACGTAGCGATGGCGGCCTCGGCCGCGCCGCGATCGCGATAGACGAGGCCGAGATTGATGCGCGCATGGTGGTGCAAAGGCTCGCGCCCGAGCACCGCCTTAAAGGCCGCCTCGGCGCCGTCGAGATCGCCCGCGGCATAGCGGCAATTGCCGAGATTGTAGAGCAGTTAAATATTGTTGGGCGCGCGGCCGAGCGCTTCATTGAGAGTGCGGATCGCCTCGTCGATCTGGCCGGGGTCCTTGAACGCCAGTGCGCGATTGCCGAGCGGCTCGACCGCGTCGGGCGCGAGCGCCGCCGCCTTGGCATAGGATTCGAGTGCCAGCATCGGATTGCCGTCGGCGCGCGCCAGATTGCCGAGCTCGAGATGGGCGGCAGCGAGCGTTGGGTCGAGCGCGAGCGAAAGCTCCAGAAGGGCGCGCGCTTCGATCGTCAGCCCTTTTGCGCGCATCAGCCCGGCCAGGCGCACCGCAAGATCAGGGCGCGTCGGCTCGCGCTCCAGCGCCGCGCCGAGCGCCGCGATCTGCTGATCCAGGGTCAGGTCGGCCGGGTCGGACCGTTGAGGCAGGGATTGCTGAGCCGAGGCCATCGGAAGAGTGTCGCGCCAGCCGGTTAAGGAAGCTTGGCCTCACAATCTCTTCACCTCTTCTCGACTAGCGTCAGTTGACGGCTCAGTACGGCGCTCGGATACTCCGCTGCGCGTCGAGCCGTGGCCGATTCGCGGCAAAAACCGGGGGGGAACCAATGGCAGCGAAATCCGATGAGAGCGGCATGA
>VGET01000314.1 GCA_016869195.1 Alphaproteobacteria bacterium
CGATCTCGTCGATCGTGGCGCCTTTGGCCCGGCGCAGCATGGCGATGAGCTGAGCCTGCTTGCTGTCCTTGCGCGGTTCGCGCTGCTTACGCGCCTTGGCGTTTGCTTCGACCATCGCGGCAACCCGGCCCTTGTCGGCAGGAGTGCCGCCGACCAAGCCGCCGTCATCGATGGCAGCGGCAAGGCGACCCGCTTTGGCAGGATTGGCATCCGCCTCGATACCAAGGACGGCGAGCGCGGCGTCGGTGACGACGAGTGTTACGCCGTGAGCATCGCCGGTCTTGCGCCAGATCGGATCGCCGAGCTTGGCGTCGACCTCCTCGACCAGGCCTTTTGCGATCAAGCTCGCGACCACCTTGGTCGCAGCGCCGCCCTTGAGGCGTTCGGGTAGAGGAAGCGCCAGGCGGTCGTCGCGTTGACTGGCGGCGGTCAAGATGACGAGTTGGGTATCGGAGAGTTTCATGGGGCTGACCCTTTCGGTCTGAGCGGGCTCGCGAGCATCGCGGCCCTGCTACTGCCCCGAGCCCCGCCGGCCAGCCGGTCGGGGCGGTCGGGGGCGCGAGCGTCCTATTCGGCGTGCTCGCCCTCCTTGAAGGCGCTGTCGGTGATGCGCTTGAGGAGTTCGGCGTAGTGGGCAAGCGTCCCGACATGGCCCCAGTTGATGTCATCCGGGCTGTATCCGAAGTGCTCATCGCTGAGCGACTTCAGGCGATCGAGCATCGTGTCGATCTCGGCTTTGCGGCCGACGAAGGCTTCGAGGGCGGTGCGGGTTTCTTTGCTGTTGCGCATGGTGGTCTCCCGTTGTGATGAGCCCATGAATGCTTCACTTCGGCGGGAAGCCAACTCGATTAGCGTGTAATCAAACTGCTATCTGCGGGCCCTTCCGATCATGGGATTATCGATCCGCGCATACGCCCGGCGTCGCGGCGTCAGCCACGTGGCCGTGTTGCGCGCGGCCAAGACTGGCCGCATTGAACTGGAGGCCGACGGCACGGTCGATCCGGACAAGGCCGACATTGCGTGGGGTCGGTCCACCGACCCTGAGCGTGCGGTCAAATCCCGGCGCCTGAAGCCAGTGGCCGAGGAGGCCGTCGGATCCGTCCGCGAGACGCTCAAGGAGCAAGGGCTCCCGGCAAGCGGCAACATCACCTTTGTGCAGGCCCGCACGGCGCATGAGATCGCAAAAGCCCATCTCGCCCGGCTTCGGCTGCAGCGCATGAAGAGCGAGCTTATCGATCGGGCCAAGGCTCAGGCGCTGGTGTTCCGCCTCGCGCGCGAAGAGCGGGATGTCTGGGTCAATTGGCCGGCACGCGTCGCCGCCTTGATGGCGGCTGAGCTCGGCGTGGAGGCGCACCCGATGCAGAAGGTTCTGGAGACGCATGTCCGCGCACACCTCGCCGACCTCGCCGAGGTTCGACCCGAGTTCCGTTGATCTGACTGGGTTCGAGGGCAGCGAAGAGCTCTGGCAATCCTGGCGTGAGGGCCTCAAGCCCGATCCGTTGCTGACCGTGTCCGAGTGGGCCGATCAGCACCGCATGCTGAGCCCGCGGGCATCGGCCGAGCCTGGACGTTATCGAACCGATCGCACGCCCTACATGCGCACGATCATGGACGCGCTGTCGCCGTCGCACGCCGCGCGACGCATCGTGTTCATGAAAGCCGCTCAGGTCGGTGCAACCGAGGCCGGCAATAACTGGATCGGCTACGTGATCCATCATGCGCCGGGTCCGATGCTGTCGGTGCAGCCGACCGTCGAACTCGCAAAACGCTTCTCGCGCCAGCGCCTCGAGCCCTTGATCGCCGAAAGTCCGGCGTTGCGCGAGCGCGTCAAACCGGCGCGCGCGCGGGACGCCGGCAACACGGTCTTGTCGAAGGAGTTTCCGGCCGGTCTGCTGGTGATCACCGGCGCCAACAGCGCGGTGGGCCTGCGCTCGATGCCGGCGCGCTATCTCTTTCTCGACGAGGTCGACGCCTATCCGCCCTCGGCCGACGAGGAAGGCGATCCGGTCGCGCTCGCCGAGGCGCGCACGCGTACCTTCTCGTGGCGTTCGAAGGTGTTTCTCGCTTCGACGCCGACGATTCATGGGTTCTCGCGCATCGAGCGTGAGTTCGAGGCGTCCGACCAGCGGCGGTTTTTCGTGCCTTGCCCCCATTGCCAGCACCGGCAGTGGCTTCGGTTCGAGCGGTTGCGCTGGGATAAGGGAAAGCCTGATACGGCGCATTACGAGTGCGAAGCTTGTGATGGCTCGATCGCGGAGCATCACAAGATCGAAATGCTATCCGCGGGTGAGTGGCGATCGACCGCCGAGGCAAGTGATCCAGCCACCATCGGCTTTCATCTCTCGGCGCTCTATTCGCCGGTCGGCTGGCTTTCCTGGGAGGCCATCGCACGACAGTGGGAGGCGGCACAGAGCACCGACGAGGCCAAGCGCAGTTTCAAGAACAGTGTCTTGGGCGAGACCTGGGTCGAGACCGGCGAAGCGCCCGACTGGCAGCGTCTCTATGAACGCCGCGAGGATTGGCAGATCGGAACGGTGCCGAGCGGTGGTCTGTTCCTGACCGCAGGCGCCGACGTGCAGAAGGACCGGATCGAAGTCTCGGTCTGGGCTTGGGGGCGCGGGCTCACGAGTTGGTTCGTCGACCATATCGTCATCGACGGCGGCCCGGAACATGCCGAGACTTGGCAGCAACTCTCGGCTCTGCTCGATCGCACCTGGCCACATGAACACGGAGTCAGGCTCGGTCTTGCCAAGCTCGGCGTCGACACTGGCTACGAGTCACCAGCTGTCTATGCCTGGGCCCGCGCAGCAGGTCAGGCGCAGGTGGCGCCAGTGAAAGGCGTCGAAGGCTTTAACCGGGCGGCTCCCGTTGTCGGCCCGAGTTTCGTCGACGTCACGGAAGCCGGCCGCAAGTTACGCCGCGGCGCCCGGCTTTGGACGGTCGCGGTGGCGACCTTCAAGAGCGAGACCTATCGGTATCTGCGGCTCGCCCGTCCGACCGACGAGGAAATCGTGGAGGGCGCGCAATATCCGGCGGGCTTCGTGCATCTGCCGCGCGGGCTCGAAGCGGAGTGGGTCAAGCAGCTCGTCGCCGAGCAACTCGTGAGCGTGAAGACCCGTCGGGGATTCCAGCGGCTCG
>VGET01000315.1 GCA_016869195.1 Alphaproteobacteria bacterium
CAGCATGTTGGTGAAGCTCTCGGCCACCTCTGGCGTCCAGCCGCCGCCCTTCTCCCAGTACTTCGGATCCATATGGCTGGTGCGGAACGGGTTGACGCCGAAACGCCCGATCAAGAGATCGCTGTTGGTGTTCGCATAGTTCGAGAAGAAGCAGAACCAGTCGAACGCCATCTCCTTTTCCTTGGAGTATTTCGACACGCCGGCACCCCAGCCCCAGGTGTAATAGGGGGCGATGCTCGGCGTCTCAAACTTGTCCCACTGCTTGGTGATGCGGTTCCACACCTCCTTCGAGCCCATTGAGGCGCCGAGCTTGGTGCCGACCAGCACCTTGTTGCGGATCGGCGAATCCGGCTGCTGCGCCTGCACGAAGGCGTCGTCCCAGGTCACGCTCATGAGCGATTCACCGCCGCCCCAGGAGAAGATCTCGTCGCCGATGCCATAGTTGATGCCGCCCGGCGGCATGTAGCGCAGCGCCTTGACCCACATTTCGAGGCCGCGCACGAAGCCCGGGTTGTTGATCTGCGGCGTCATGGTCTCGAGGTCGAACCAGAAGCCGCCCTTCACGTTCGGGTTCTTCGCGTAGGAGGCGACGCGGGTAATGAAATTGGAAAACGCGACGTCATCGCGCTTCACGATCTCAGTCGAGCCATAATGGGTCTTGCCATCTCCCATCCAGTCCCAGCCCGAGAAGAACTCGGCTACCTGGTCATACTCCTCCCAGGTCGTCGGCACTTCGAGGTCGCGGCCATATTTCTCCTTAAATTTTTTCTTGTTCTCCTCGTTCTGGAACGGCGGCACATAATACTTGAAGTAGTTGCGGTCGCCGTCGAACGTGTATTGCAGGCGCTGGCCATTCCAGCTCGCGACGCCCTGATAGGCCGGCGTCACGTCCTTCATCTCGGCGAGATCGAGATACTTCTGCGGCACCGGCTCCATGTGCGGTGCCCAGTCGCCGATCCAGTACGAGCCGCCATAGACGATGTCATAGATGTGCTGGCCGGTCTGGAACGGGATCATCACCTTCTGGTAGAGCTCGCCGAACGGCGCGTGGATGACCTCGACCTTGCCGCCGGTCAGCTCCTCGAATTGCTTGGAGTGCAGGGCGACCGGCTCGCCCATCACCGGCACCGCGTGGGTGAGGATCGTGATCTTCTTGCCGGAATAGTCCTTCTTGTCGGTCTCGGCGTAGGAGCACGCGCCCGGCACATCGGTGATGCCGTATTTCGCGTTGAAGTCGACCGTCTCGGCCCGAACGGGCGTGAACACACAAAGCGCGGCCACCGCCGCGCCCGACATTAACATGACCTTCGCCATCATCTCCTGGACTCCCTGTCTGCTGAAGGTTCCTGAGTTGACCTTGGCTAGCGGAAATACTTTTTTCTTCTTTTTGATCGTCAAACGTTACACCCCGTCCGGCAGGCTTACAACGGGCGTCGCCGCTGGGAAACCTCAAGGGAGCTTGCTCTCGGCCTTGAGCCAGGAGCAGGCGTCCTCGATCATGGCACGCAGGGGGATCTCCTGATAACCGAGCTCTGACGTCGCCTTTCGGCTGTCGGTCCTGAAGTCGAGATTGACCATGGCGGCGACCTCCGGCGTGATCAGGGCATGGCCGCCCGTGACGCGCGCCAAAAGCGGCATGATCTGGCCCATCATCGTCATGAGCCATGCGGGCAAGGGGCGGCGCGGCGCCTTGCCGCCAACGATCGACTGAATGATTTGCGCCACTTCGACGTAGCTGGCGTGGACTCCGCCAAGCACATAGCTCCCGCCTGAACGTCCGCGGTCGATTGCCGCAATGTGTGCCTTTGCCACCTCGCGCGCATCGCAGAAGGCGCCACCGCCCGGGCTGATGCCGGGCAGCTTTCCCTTCGCGACCAGCAAGATCATCGTTGCCCAGTTGCGCGCATCGTATCGGCCGAGAATGTTGGCCGGGTGCAGAATGATGGTATCGAGCCCGGCCTTGGCGGCGCGACGCACCTCCTCATCGGCCAACCACTTCGAGCGCGAATAGTTGATCCGGTTGGTGGCGGCATTGGTCGCTGAGGTCTCGCTGATCGTTTCGCCGTGCCGAACCCCGAAGGCCGCGACCGATGAGGTCTGCACGAAGCGCCTTGTGCCACGGGCCAGTGCGATTTCGAGCATGTTGCGCGTGCCACCGACATTGGTGTCGGTCTGCTGCGCATCGCCGCGTATATCGAGGCTTTTGTCCGCCGCTGCATGGATGATCGCGTCGAGATCGTTCGGCACCGCGCGAAACAGCCAATCACGATCCGTGA
This sequence comes from Alphaproteobacteria bacterium, assembly GCA_016869195.1. Lineage (GTDB taxonomy): Bacteria > Pseudomonadota > Alphaproteobacteria > UBA828 > UBA828 > SHWC01. Next base: position 2,277 of record VGET01000315.1, read on the forward strand.
TCGAGCCGACCAGCGGCTCGACCTTGAAGCGCTTCAGATCGGTGACATCGCTGCTCGGGCGATGCAGCGCGATGACGCGCCAACCGGCGGCGAGCAGCTGCTCGACCAGATTGAGACCCAGAAACCCCGCCGCACCAGTCACCAGCGCGGTGCGTTCGCCCATTCCCGCCTCCACACATGGACGGACGCGAGACTAGAGGCTTCCCGAATGCTGCGCTATCAGCCCGTGCGGCGCAGGCGATCATCGGGCGAGTCGGTCGGCAGGCCACCGGTTGCCTCGCCTGCCTCCGCGCCAACACTGGCCGCATCGGCTGAGGTGTCGGCATCGTCACGGCTTCCCCGACCAAGATGAATGACCCGCCCCGCCGGAAAGCGCGCCAACGCCCGTGTGCCCTGGCCCACCTCGCTTTCGATGGTCAGCGAGCCGCCGTGCAGGGCCATCAACTCGCGAGAGATCGTCAGCCCGAGGCCGGTGCCCTCGTGACGGCGGGTGAGCGTGTTGTCGCCTTGCTGGAAGGGTTGGAACAGGCGCGCGAGGGTCTCACGCGGGATGCCAGTGCCGTTGTCGACGATGGCGAGTACGCAATCGCCGCCATCGTCGAGCCAGGCCGTGACGGAGACCGTGCCGCCCTGCGGCGTGAACTTGACAGCATTGCCTGCGAGATTGATCAGGACCTGCCGCACGGCGCGCGCATCGGCGAAGAGTGTGGGCATATCCCGCGCCACCGCATTCACGAGGGAGATACCGCCCTCCTCGGCGCGGCCCCGAACGAAGCGAAGGCTGTCATCGACCACGGATGCGAGCACCAGCCGCTCCGGATTGCGCTTGTGTTGGCCGGCGCC
>VGET01000316.1 GCA_016869195.1 Alphaproteobacteria bacterium
ATGCCATCGCCGGCTGCCTGCTCACTTATGGCCTTGTCAGCCTCGATGCCTGGTATGTGATTCTGCCGCTTGCCGCCGGCTTTCTGCTGCTCGGGCCGATCCTGGCGGTTGGGCTCTACGAGGTGAGCCGACGCCACGCGGCGGGCGAGCGGGTGACCTTTGGCACTGCGATTGACGCCTGGAAGCGCAATCGCCAGCCGCTTTTCTCGCTCGGCATCATGCTCACGCTTGCCGTGCTGCTCTGGGTCTATGTCGCGATGTTCCTGTTCGCGATCTTCTATGGGCGCGTCGGCATCAGTATGGATGCCTTCTTCGCCGAGACGTTCTTTTCCTTCACCAGCATCTGGTTTCTGATCGTCGGCGTCGCGGTGGGCGCGTTCTTCGCCACCATCGTCTTCTCGATGAGCGCCGTCGCCTTCCCGATGATCATCGACCGCCCGGGCACAAGCGCGACGCAAGCCGTGCTCACCAGCTTGAAGGCGGTCAAAGGAAACTGGTGGCCGATGGTTCTGTGGGCGGGCCTGATCGTCATCTTCTCGATCGCCGGGCTGGTCGTGATCTATGCCGGCCTGATCGTGACGCTACCGCTCATCGGTCATGCGAGCTTCCACGCCTATCGTGACCTGGTCGCGCCTGGCGAGAAAGCGGAGTAGGCCGTTCGTGCAGCTCAGGAATGCGACGTTTGCGGCGGGGCTGTACCGGCAAAATGAGCCGCGAGAACACGGGCGATCGCATCCGCGGCGTGGCCGTCGCCATAATCCTCGATGCTTCGCCGCGCGCCATAGTCCGGCCCATGCCACAGTCGGTTCCAGCCGGCGGCAATGGTTTCGACCCACTCGGTCTCGTCGCGCAAGGTGACGCACGGCACGCGGTGAAAATAGGCTTCCTTCTGCAGGCCGCCGGAATCGGTGAGTACGCTGAGGGCACTCGCGACCAGTCGCTGCATGTCAATGAAGCCGAGAGGCTCGATCACCCGCAGGCCATCGAGGGAAAGGTGGTGTCGTGCAATCTCGGCACGCGTGCGCGGGTGAACGGGAAAGACCACCGGCGTCGTTCGACCAACGCCACGCAGATAGTCGAGGATCTCCTTCAGTCGCGCGGGATCGTCTGTGTTGCCGGCTCGGTGCACGGTGGCGACATGGTAGCCCTTCGGGTTCAGCCCCAAGCGTTCGACAATCGATGTGCGCGCATCATGCGAGGCGGCGTGCCGCACGGCGTCGTACATGACATCACCGACCAGATGCACGCCCGATTTGATGCCTTCCTTCGCCAAATTCTCGACCGCCGTGCGCGTCGGGCAGAACAGCAAGGTCGACAGCGTGTCGGCGACGATGCGGTTGATCTCCTCGGGCATGCGCCGGTCGAACGAGCGCAGGCCCGCTTCGATATGCGCGATCGGGATGCCGAGCTTGGCCGCGGTCAGCGCGCCCGCGAGGGTCGAGTTGGTATCGCCATAAACGATCACGGCGGCGGGCGTGGCCTCAATAAGCACCGGCTCCAACGCCGACATCATGCGACCGGTCATGTCGCCATGACTGCCACCATGGATGCCGAGATGCCAGTCGGGCGCCGGAATCCCGAGCTCGGAAAAGAACACGTCCGACATCATCGTGTCGAAATGCTGGCCGGTATGGAGTAGGCGGCCTTCAAGCGTGGGGACGTTCGCGAGCGCGCGGGCGACCGCGGCGACCTTCACGAATTGCGGGCGCGCCCCGACGATCGAGATCAGTCGCGCTGGCATCAGTCTTTAGCCGGCACTCGCATGAAGACCTCGTGCTGGGCCATGCAGCGCGCGATCAAATCACGGTGGGCGCGCGTCCACTCGATGGTGCGGCGCAGGCCTTCCTCGAGCGGAGTCTTCGCGCTGAAGCCGAGCCTGGCTTGCGACTTGCTCGGGTCGCCATAGCGCCGGCCCGAATTGTCCCAATCGCGTGCCGGGCGCAGATCGACCGGCGTATCATTGCCGGTCAAACGATTGATCGCTTCGGCGAGATCGCGAATGCTGGTCTCGACGCCCGAGGCCAGGTTGTAGGCCTCGCCCGGTTCGCCATCGAGCGCACAGCGCAGCAGGCCCTCCACCAGGTCCTCGACATAGATGAAGTCGCGACTCGCTTGGCCCGCATTGTCCAGGGGCAGAGCCTCGCGGGCGAGCGACTTCCAGATGAAGGTCGGCGTCACATTGCGCCACACGGTGTGCGGCGTGCCGCGCCACCTTCCAGCGCCAAGAATCTCGCGTGGGCCATAGACGTTCTGAAAGCGCGCGCGCACGAAGGGCAGGCCGCCGCGACGAAAGAAGTAATTGCCGTAGAGTTCGCCGATCAATTTGGAGATCGAGTAGGGGCTGTCATGGAACAACGTGATCGGCGCGTCCTCTGAGGTCGCGGCCGGCTCGTCCCAAGTTTTTGCCGCGACCGCACAACCGGCTGCGGCATAGACGACCTTCTTCGGCCTGGCTCGCTCGCTCAGCCAATGAAACAGCTTGAGCGAGGTGATGGTGTTGTTGTCGTGATCGGCAAACGGATCGGCGATCGACGACTGGTTGCCGTGAAAACAGGCGAGGTGAAAGGCAAAATCGATATCGGTCGGCAATTTGGCCAATACGCGATCGTCTGCAATCGAGCCGAGCTCGAAACGCACCAGGTCATGTGCCGGCACGTTCGCCATGTCTGACGACAACAGATTGTCGACGACCGTGATGCGTGACGGCTGGTGTGTGAGCAGCGTCGCCACAAGATTGGCGCCGACAAACCCGGCCCCACCAACGACCAGAATCTTTGCGGCACGAAACGAATTGGCATCGAGTGTCGCGCTCATGAGCGGGCCTCCACCGGCGCGTGGAGATGGCTGAACACGTCGGTCACGCCGTGTGCGTCATACCATTGCAGCATGCGGCCCATCGTTTCCTCAAAGCTATAGCGCGCGCGCCACTTGAATACCCGCTCCGTCTCGCTCGGGTCGAGCACGACTGCCACCACGTCGTCGGCGCCGACCGGCACCACCGGAACCGGCTCGGCGAGTGTCAGTCCAAGGTGCCGAACGACCTGGTCGAACACATCCTTGATCGCATGGCCCTCACCGGTCGAGACGTTAAAGATTC
>VGET01000317.1 GCA_016869195.1 Alphaproteobacteria bacterium
CGGCGTCAGAGGCCGGTCGCATGTTCGCGGTGTGCGCCTTGGCCGCTGGAACCAAGGTCAGGCGCTCGCGAGTTCGGATGGCCCCGGTCTGCCCTGCGACCTGCTCGCCGTATCGGGCGGCTGGTCACCGGCGGTGCACCTGTTTGCCCAGTCGCAGGGCAAGCTCCGCTATGACGAAGCGGCGTGCGCGTTTCTGCCGGAGCAGGCCGACGCCTTCCAATCACTTGCCGGCGCGATCAATGGCCTCGTCACCACGGCTTCTTGCCTTGAGGACGGCACGCGGGCTGGGCATGAGGCGCTGTGCGCAATCGGCTTAAGTCCGACCGGCACGATCGCAGCACCATCGGTCGAGGAACTGACCGGCAGCGCGATCGAGCCACTATGGCTCGCGCCCTCGACACGACCTGTTGGCCACGGCCGAGCGAAGCATTTCGTCGATTTGCAGAACGACACGACGGCCGCCGATATCCTGCTCGCCGAGCGCGAAGGCTTCGGCGCGGTCGAGCATATGAAGCGCTATACGCTGACCGGCTTCGGCACCGACCAGGGCAAGACCGGCAATATCAACGCGCTCGGGATTCTGGCCGCGAAGCGGCGCGAGGCGATGGGCGGCGCGGGCACCACGACCTTCCGCGCGCCCTACGTGCCAGTCAGCTTCGGCGCGATTGCCGGGCGCGATGTTGGCACGCAGATGGATCCGGTGCGTCTGACCCCCATGCATGCCTGGCACGAGGCCCATGGCGCCGAGTTCGAGAATGTCGGGCAATGGAAGCGACCCTGGTTCTACCGGCGCGGCCAGGAGACCATGCAGCAGGCGGTCGATCGGGAATGCCTTGCCGCGCGACGCGCGGTCGGCGTGCTCGATGCCTCGACCCTCGGCAAGATCGAGCTCTCCGGCGCCGATGTGCCCGAGTTTCTCAATCGTATCTACACGAACGGCTGGAAGACCTTGGCCGTCGGGCAGATGCGCTACGGCCTCATGTGCCGCGAGGACGGCATGGTGTTCGACGACGGCACGACCGCGCGCCTCGCGCCCGAGCGCTATCTGATGACGACGACCACCGGCAATGCCGCGGTCGTGCTCGATTGGCTTGAGGAGTATCTGCAAACCGAGTGGCCCGATCTCAAGGTCTATTGCACCTCCGTCACCGAGCAATGGGCGGTCGCGGCACTCGCAGGCCCGAAGGCCGGCGCGGTGCTCGACGCCCTGTCTCCCGGCCTCGGCGCGATCGCGCCCTTAGGCGTGTGCGAGGCGGCGCTCGGCAGCATTCCGGCGCGACTCTTTGGCGTGAGCTTCTCGGGCGCGCCGGGATTCGAGATCCACGTCGCGCGCGATCATGGCCTCGCGCTGTGGGAGGCTGTCATGTCGGCGGGCGCACCCTATGGCATCAAGCCCTATGGCACCGAGGCGATGCACGTGCTCCGCGCGGAGAAGGGCTACATCATCGTCGGGCAGGAGACGGACGGCAGCGTGACGCCGATCGATCTTGGGCTCGATCGTCTGGTCTCGAAGCAAAAGGACTTCATCGGCCGGCGCTCGCTCAGCCGTCCCGACACGGCCCGAACGGACCGCAAGCAGCTCGTCGGCCTCATCACCAACGATTCGAAAATCGTGCTGCCCGAAGGCGCGCAACTCGTCGCGCAAGGCGATGCCCGTGCCGCGCCGCCGGTGCCGATGATCGGACATGTCACCTCGAGCTATTGGAGCGCCGCGCTCGGGCGCTCGATTGCGCTCGCGCTGGTCAAGGGCGGGCGGGCGCGCCTCGGCGAAACCATCGTCGCGCGCTTTGACGGGCGTACCGTGCCGGTGCAGATCGTCAAGTCCTCGTTTCTCGATGAGGGGCAGGGGAACGCCCATGGCTGAGCCCGCTCTTCGCCGCTCGCCGCTCGAGACCAGCGTCGCCGCGTTCCGCCAAGTGTCGGGACCGGCGCTCACGCTCGAGGCTGTGCCCTTCGAGACTCATTTGAGTTTGCGCGGCGACGAAAATGACGTGCGCTTTGTCACGGCGGTCGAGAGTGCTACGCGAATTCCGCTGCCAAGTCAGGTTGGCGCGGTCACCGGTTCCTCGACCCGAGCGATCTGCCTCGGTCCCGATGAGTGGCTGTTGGTCGCACCCGACGAGGCGCGACAAGCTCTGATCACGTCCCTTGCTGACACATTGATCGGCTGCCATCACGCGCTTGTCGATGTCTCGGTGAGCCGAGCGGTAATCGGGCTGCGCGGGCCACGCGCGCGCGACGTGCTGGCCAAAGGCCTGGCGCTCGATCTGCACCCGAGCGCCTTCACCGCGCCACGCTGCGCCCAGACCGTGTTCGCCAAGATCGGCGTTCTGCTGGAACAGACCGACGAGGCACCGAGCTATCGGCTCTATGTGCGCGCCTCGTTTGCCGCTTACGTCGCCGCCTGGCTGATCGACGCCGCGCCGGAGTTCGCGTCGCTCACTCCGGCCAGATCCTGATGCCGGCGTGCTTGAAGGCCGTCGTCTTCGAGATGTTGAGGCGGATCAGGATCGCCGTGATCGCCTCGACGCAACGCGCGCTCTCTGCCGCGCCGGCATTGTAGGCCTTGACGCCCAGCCGTTCGATCAACGCGATCACCTTCTGGCGCGCCTCCAGGCTGTCGCCCACAACGAGCACGTCGCAATTGATCGTCGTGCCGAGCGCATTCAGCACATGGGCCGAGACATTGTGCAGCGCGCCGATCACGGGCACGGCGGGCCCGAGATAGGCCTGGGCCGCTTCGGTGGCCGAGCCTTCGGGCGGCATCGCCACACGCTTCGGATCGCCCGGGCTCAGCGGCACCACGACATCGATCAGAATCTTGCCGGCGAGCTGATCCTTGATCGTGGCGAGCGTCGCCGCATGCGCCTCATAGGGCACGGAAAGGATCACGAACTCAGTTGCACGCTTCACCGCCTCGGGCGTCTCGAATCCCTCGATGCGCCCGGCGCCCGATGGCAGCCTGGCGGCGAGCTCACGCGCGGCCTCGGTGGCCCGCGCGGCGTCCCGCGAGCCGATGGCGATGCTGAACCCGGCCGAGGCGAAGCGTAGCGCGAGGCCGCTGCCCATTGGGCCGCTGCCGCCGAGAATGGTG
>VGET01000318.1 GCA_016869195.1 Alphaproteobacteria bacterium
CCCAATTTGCTCTCCGATCTGAGCGGCGCCGATGGCAACAAACAGCGAGGAAGGGTAAGGGTTGGAGGGTCGATCCAAGCGGCCGAAGGCCGCCTTGTACAGCCGCCCGCACTCATGCTTCGACAAACTCAGCATGAGGGTTCTGTTTCGGGCCTCATCTTGAGCCTGTCGAAGGATGAGGCCGATGACCGGAGGCCCCATGCCCAAAGCGAAGCTCCCCGCCAAGCCCACGCAAAACGACGTCATGGCTCTCGCGCTGCCCGATGAATCGGCGCTGCCCGGGCCGGTCAGGGCGGTCTACGACAAGTGCGTCGAGAAGCTCGGCTTTGTGCCGAACGTGCTTCGGGCCTACACGCTGCGCCCGAAGAAGTTCGAGCTGTTCCGCCAGTACAACAACGAGCTGATGCTGGGCGAGTCCGGGCTCTCGAAGCTCGAGCGCGAGATGATCGCGGTCGTCGTGAGCTGCGTGAACCATTGCCACTATTGCCTCGTCGCGCACGGCGCGGCGGTGCGGCAGATCTCGGGCGATCCGGTGCTCGGCGATCAGCTCGTCACCAACTACCGCACGGCGAAGCTCGACGCGCGCACCCGCGCGATGCTCGACTTCGTGTGGAAGCTGACCTCGACGCCGGCCGAGATCGTGGACGAGGATCGCGCCGCACTCCGCCGCGCCGGCTTTTCCGATGCCGATCTTTGGGATATCGCCGAGGTCGCAGGCTTCTACAACATGACCAACCGCCTCGCCTCTGCGGTCGAGATGCGCCCGAACCCGGAATATTTCAACGCGGGACGGTAAGGCGCGCCAAGCGCCGTCAGAAAAATTTCGTCATGGCCCGGCTTGACCGGGCCATCCAGAGCCAGCGCAAAGATTGTGACAGTTCTGGATCCCCCGGTCCGCGCTTCGCACGGCCGGAGGATGACGACTTTTGTCCGGCCAGGACGCCTGATTGGTGTTGAGCCGGCATGCCGACTACACCTGATCCTGCTCCCCCACCAGGTGCAGCACCGGCTCGCCTTTGAGAAATCGCGCCACATTGAGCGCGGCGTGCTCGATTGCCTTCGCGATGCTGCCGGGCACGACCGCCGAGTTGTGCGGCGAGCCGAGGAAATTCGGCAGCTCGAAGAACGGAAAGTCGAGGTGGAAACGCCCGTGCACGAAGGGCTCGACCCACCAGGCATCGAGGCAAGCGAAGAAACGTGGGTTTGCTACGAGGTGGTGGTAGAGCGCAGCCTGATCGATCAGCGGCCCGCGCGCGACATTGACGAGAAACGCATCCGGCTTCATCAGGCCGAGCCCGCGCGCATCGATGACGCCGCGGGTCGCGCGGTTGAGCGAGAGCGTCAGCACCACGACGTCAGCAGCCCGGAGCGCGACGTCGAGATCGGCGAGTGTGCCGACCCATTCGACCGGTTCTTCGGTGCGGCCTGAGCGGTTGATCGCATAGACGCGCGTGCCGAACGGGCGCAGTCGTTGAGCCAGCGCCTGCCCGATGCCGCCGAAGCCGAGGATCGCGCAGGTCGCGCCGTCGAGCGATTTGGTCGGGTCGAACTGATCGAACTGGCCGCGCTTCAGCTTCTCATAGCGGTCGGTCAACGCTTTCGCGGCCGCCAGGATCAGCGCCATGACGTGCTCGGCCATGACGCCCGAGAACGCGCCGGCGTTGCACGCGAACGGCACGGCCTGAGGCAGACGATCGAACGGCACGAAATCGATGCCGGCCGCAGCGCACTGGATCAGCCCGAGATGATCGAGGCCCGCGAGCTCGTCCGCGCTCAGCTCGACATGCGGCCGCCAGGTGAGGAGAGCGCGCGCGTTCTTGAGCGCCGCCTGTCGCTCGGCCGGCGGCGCGCCATGAAGGTAATGAATTCCGGCGAGGCCGCCGAGCACGCGCTCGATCACCGCGCGGATGTCGGGCGCGGCCTCGAAGCCGATGACGATCTCCGGGCGCGGCGCGCTCATGGCGCACCCTCGCGCTGTGCCGCGATCAGGAACTCGACATTGCCGTCCGCGCCGGTGATCGGGCTGGTTGTGAGGCCGAGCACGCCCCATCCGGGCAGCCCGGCGATCCAGGCCGAGATCATCTCGCACACCTCCCGGTGCAGGTCGGGGTCGCGCACGATGCCGCCTTTGCCGAGACGCTCGGGCCCGACCTCGAATTGCGGCTTGATCAGCGCAATGAGATGCGCGCCCGCCCGTGTGAGCCCGAGCGGCGCCGGCAGAACCGTGCGGAGCCCGATGAAGCTCGCGTCACAGACAACGAGGTCGACCGGCTCCTTCACCTGCTCGATGCTTAAGTAACGCGCATTGGTGCGCTCGAGCACGACGACGCGCGCATCACCCCTGAGCTTCGCGTCAAGCTGACCATAGCCGACATCGACCGCGTAGACCCGCGTGGCGCCGCGCCGCAACAGCACGTCGGTGAAGCCCCCGGTCGAGGCGCCGACATCGAGCGCGATGCGGCTCTCGGCGGGAAGCGCGAAAAGATCGAGCGCGTGAGCGAGCTTCAAGCCGCCGCGCGAGACATAGGGGTGGGCGGCGCCCCGCACCTCGATCGGCAGATCGTACGCGACCGTCGTGCCCGGCTTGTCCAGCCGGCGCTCGCCCGAAAACACCACCCCTGCCAGAATCAGCGCCTGCGCCTTGGTCCGGTTCTCCGCGAGCCCGCGCTCGACGAGCAAGGCATCGAGGCGGGATTTGGGGTTCGGACTCTTCGGCATTGTGCAGGAAGGGAGATCGTTCGGACTTGGCGTTCAACAGCCAAACATAGTCCCCCCACCCTACCCTCCCGCTCAAGGGGGGAGGGGCGAGAATATTGAGGTTCGCGCCGGTTCCATCGTGCACGCCGCTTCCGCCATCGGCGTTACTCCCAGGACGGGTGCGTCGATTCGATCGTGCTAGAGCGATGCAGCAACGAATACCGACCTAGCCGTTCAAGGCGGAGAAGCAGGATTATAGGCTCTGCCCCCTCCCCCTTGACGGGGGAGGGTTGGGGTGGGGGTGGCTATGAATGCTCAGTGACGACGACTACGGAATGTCTTCCCTACCCAACT
>VGET01000319.1 GCA_016869195.1 Alphaproteobacteria bacterium
CCATGCTGGCCTCCTCAATCCAGCCAGCATCTTGCATCAGAACAAAGCCGGGTTTGGAACCCCCTTCGATTCAATCAGCGTGGAATTGGCTCTAGAATAGACCCACGATATTGCCGCTGGCGTCGAGCTCGATCGAGTTCGCCGCCGGCACCTTGGGCAGGCCGGGCATCGTCATGATCTCACCGCAGATGACGACCACAAACTCGGCGCCGGCGGAGAGCCTGACCTCGCGGACCGGCACCACATGCCCGCTCGGCGCGCCCTTGAGATTGGGATCGGTCGAGAAGCTGTATTGCGTTTTCGCGATGCACACCGGGTAGTGGCCGAAGCCGCCCTCCTGCAACTCGGCGAATTGCTTGCGGATCGCGCTGTCGGCGACGATCTCGCTCGCTCCATAAAGCTCGCGCGCGATGGTCGAAACCTTGTCCCACAGCTTCATATCGTCGGGATAGAGCGGCTTGAAGTTGGCGGGCTTGGCCTCGATCGTGCGCACGACCGTCTTCGCCAGCTCCTCCGTGCCCGCGCTGCCGAGCGCCCAGTGATCGCACTGGACCGCCTCAACGCCGAGCGCCGCGCAGGATTCGCGCACGAGATCGAGCTCGGCCTTGGTATCAGCCGAGAAGCGGTTGATCGCCACCACCACCGGTACGCCGAACTTGGCGACGTTCCTCACATGGCGCTCGAGATTGGCGAGGCCCTTCTTGAGCGCGGCGAGGTTCTCGCTCTTGAGGTCGTCCTTGGCGACGCCGCCATGCATCTTGAGCGCGCGGATGGTCGCGACCACCACCGCGCAGGCCGGTGAGAGCCCGGCCTTCCGGCACTTAATGTCGAAGAACTTCTCGGCGCCGAGGTCGGCGCCGAAGCCTGCCTCGGTCACCACATAGTCGGCGAGCTTCAGGGCCGCGCGCGTGGCGATCACCGAGTTGCAGCCATGGGCGATGTTGGCGAACGGACCGCCATGGATGATCGCCGGGTTGTTCTCGATGGTCTGCACGAGATTGGGCGCGATCGCGTCGTTCAGGAGCGTCGCCATGGCGCCGTCAGCCTTGAGCGCCTTGGCGCGCACCGGCTTGCGATCGCGCGTCTGGCCGACCACGATGTTGCCGAGCCGCTGGCGCAGATCCGCCGCGTCGCGTGACAGACAGAAAATCGCCATCACCTCGGAAGCGACCGTGATGTCGAAGCCGTCTTCGCGCGGGAAGCCGTTGGCGACACCACCGAGCGAGGAGACAACCGAGCGGAGCGCGCGATCGTTCATGTCGAGCACGCGCCGCCACGACACGCGCCGCGGATCGATGCCAAGCTCGTTGCCCCAATAGATGTGGTTGTCGATCATCGCGGCGAGCAAGTTGTTGGCCGTGCCGATGGCGTGAAAATCACCGGTGAAGTGAAGGTTGATGTCCTCCATCGGCACGACCTGGGCATAGCCGCCGCCGGCCGCGCCGCCCTTGACGCCGAAGCAGGGGCCGAGGCTCGGCTCGCGCAGGCAGATGAGCGCCTTCTTGCCGATGCGATTGAGGCCGTCGCCGAGGCCGACGGTCGTTGTCGTCTTGCCTTCGCCCGCGGGTGTCGGCGTGATCGCCGAGACCAGGATCAGTCTGCCGTCTTTCCTGCCTTCGAGGCTGCGGATGTAGGGTAGCGAGATCTTCGCCTTGTGGTGGCCGTAGGGCTCGAGATGCTCCGGCGCGATGCCGAGCTTGTCCTTGGCGAGCTCCATGATCGGGCGCTTCTTGGCCTCGCGCGCGATCTCGATGTCGGTCTTGTAGCGCTCATGCAAAGAGACAGGCGAGCTCACCATTAGACGATCCTCGTTCTTGGCCTGGCCGGGCTGGAAAGAGCGGCCACGATAGTCGCGAGTTTAATCTGCTTCAAACATTTTTCCTGACATGACGGGCCTGTTTCGACCCGCAAGGAAAGGGGCGGGCCCATTGGACCCGCCCCCTGGTCAATCCATAGGCGTCTCGTCAGGCGAAGGGGTCATCCTTCGTCTTGGCGGCGTTCATCATGTTGTCGACGCCGCGTTTGCGGACTTCTTCTGCGATCTCTTTGAACTCCTTCGTCTCGCCACGGAACTGGACGACATGGAAGATCACCCAGGCCAGGAACAGGATGAGCACCAGCAGCCACTCGACCCCGACGCCCGGATACATCGGGCCGATCTGGGAGGGATTCGAGAACGAGCTGAGTCCGGTCGAAAGCACGGATACCAAGGCTGACATTGCCACCTCCTAATTCATGCCCTTGCCGTTCTGCCGCTCCACGGCGTCGAACGCCGTCTCGCGATAGGGCACGTACGGGTAGGGATCGCCGAGCGTCTTCGAATCGAGACCGACAAGCTCGACCTCGCGCGGGATGCGCAGCAGGTTGAACGCGTTCAGCAGGCGGGCGATGGCGTAGCAGGGAACGAAGCCAAGCACCCAGAACATGATGATGGCACCGATGAAGTTGCCGAGCGGATTGACCATCGGTTGGCCTTCAGCGGTAGCAAACCAAGCCGCACCTTCGCCCGTCGGATTGGCGGCCGGGTAACCCCACAGGATGAAGCCGGCGGCGACCACGCCAAAGAAGCCGGAATAGCCGTGAACCGCGACCGCACCCACCGCGTCATCAATCTTGAAGCGGCGCTCAACGAAGTTGTGAAGCAGGTAGGCGATGGCCGCGCCCGCACCACCCACGCCGAAGGCGATGATCGGGTGGTAGAGGTCGTTGCCGGCAGACGCCGCGATGATCCCGGCGAGACCGCCTGAATAGGTCCAGAACGGATCGCCGCGACTGATCAGATAGGTGGCCATCAACCCGCCGGAGAACGACAGGATGAAGTTGAAGGTGATGGCGGAGAGCGTGGTCGGCATCAGGTAGATGTTGGTAGCCGAGTAGAACACGCCGTCCGTGCCATCGATATCGAAGATTGGGATGTTGCAGGCCGCGTAGAAGCCCCAGAAGCCGGTGAAGATCAGGAACAGGCCGATCGTCACCATCCAGGGGTTGTGCGGCTTGATCGTGCGAACCTCGCCC
>VGET01000320.1 GCA_016869195.1 Alphaproteobacteria bacterium
GGCTGTCTTGACAGCCCCGGGAGCCGCCTCTACAAAGGTTAAGCCTTCTGCTTTTTCGTCACGACGATACGCTGATAACGACCAACGACAGACAGCGCCAGGAGGAAACAGGGATGTCGCCAGTTAAACGCATTGCCGCGGTCTTCGGGTTGACCGCGTTGCTGATGGGCTCGGTTTCGCTTGCTCATGCCGGGGGGACCGGCAAGGTCGAGGGCGAGGGCAAAGACCTCGTGATGTTCACGATCACAGCCTCCAACGTGTACGGCGCCAATCAGATCAAGGGCGCCGAAGCCGAAGCGGCGAAGCTCGGCTATAAGCTGACGGTTTACCAGAACAACTTCTCACAGCCCGAGCAGGATCAGCAGGTTCAGCAGCTGATCGCGAGCGGCATGAAGCCGGCGGCGATCATCTTCTGGCCGTGGGTTGCGGATGCCGCGATCAATGACGTTCGCCTGCTCTCGCAGCTTGCACCAGTCATTCAGCTCACCCAGGAGCCGAACGAGAAGTCCTGGCCCTATGTGAAGGCCTATTCGGGCGCCAATCAGATCCTGATCGGCCAGACGCTCGGCCACATGATGTTGCAGGCCCGCGATGCCGCCGAGAAGGCCGGCATGAAGTTCAAGAGCCCGAATGGCAAGCTTCTTGTCTTTCAGCACCCCGCCGGCGAGAAGACCGGCACCGAGCGCATGAAGGGCTTCCTCGAGGTCACCAAGGACACGCCGTTCGACATCATTCACACCGAGTTTGGCCCAAACAGCCCGGAGTCGGGCTACGAGATCGGCAGCCAGGTGATTCCGAAGTTCAAGGGCCAGTTCGACTTCCTGTTCGTGTCGAATCAACAGGCGGCGAATGGCATCATTCGCGCGCTCAAGGACAATGGTATCGCCCCGGGCAAGGACGTCTACATCGTCTCGGGCGACTGCTCGGGCAGCCTTGAGGCGGTTAAGAACGGCGAAACCTTCGGCACCGGCATTCAGCCGGCCGCGGTTGAGGGCGCGCTCGCGGTGCGCACCGCAGCCAAGTACGTCGCCAATGACAAGATCGAAGGCGACGTGATTCAGCTTGAGGTAACGGGGGAGGCACCGGCCATCGACGCCACGCCGCCCGCGAAGCTCAACTACATGCCGCACGCGCCGGCGATCGGCGCGGACGGCGTCGCGAAGACGTTGATCTGGGGCTATAACGCGGATCAGATCTGCGCCAGCAACTAGCGGACGCATGCGTGACGCCGGTTGACGACAGCACCGGCGCGGGAGGCGCGGCAGAGACGCCGCGCCTCCTCGTGCGTTGGCTCTCGAAGCGCTATGGCAATGTTCAGGCGCTGGCCGAGGTCGATTTCGAGCTCAGGGCCGGCGAGGTCATGGCCCTGCTCGGCGAGAATGGCGCCGGCAAGAGCACGCTGGTCAAAGTGCTGTCGGGCCTGGTTCAGCCTGATTCCGGCACCATCGAGATCGACGGCGTCGCCAGGGATCTCTATCCGAGCGCGCGTTCGCAGGCTTCGGGCGTTGCCGTCGTCCATCAGGAGTACAGCTCCGTCCCGACCCTGACGGTCGCCGAGAACCTGGTCCTTGGCCAAACCGGGGTGTCGCCACTGTGGTTGCCAGGGCGGTTGAAGGCGCGTGCCCGCACCCTGCTTGACGCCGTTGGGCTCGATCACATCAATCCGGGCACGCTGGTTGAGCGGTTGAGCGTGGCCGAGATGCAGCTGCTCGAGATCGCGCGCCTGCTCGTGCGCGATTCCAAGATACTGATCTTCGATGAGCCGACCGCCGCCTTGGCCGATCGCGAGATCGAGCGCGTGCTTGGGGTCACCAAGCGTCTCGCGTCCGAAGGCCGCAGCGTCATCTACGTCACCCATCGCCTGCCCGAGGTGTTTCGCATCGCCGATCGGGTGACCGTGTTCCGCAATGGGCGGAGCCTGCCGGCGCGCTCGACGCGCGACCTCGATGTCGATGCGGTGATCACCATGATGCTGGGGCGCGAGCTGCAGACCATGTTCCCCAAACGTGGCACCGCGCGAGCGGAGACATTGCTCGAAATCGAAGGCCTGCAGGCCCCAGGCCTATCCGAGCCGGTCAGCTTCAACGTGCGTGCCGGCGAGATCGTCGGGCTCACGGGGCAATTGGGCAGTGGGGCGAGCACGGTCGTCGAAACGCTCGCCGGCATGGCCACCCTTCAGGCCGGTCGCGCGCGGCTCGATGGCCAGGACATTTCCTTGAAGAGCCGCTCGGCGACGCTCAAGCGCGGCATCGCCTATTGCTCGGCCGATCGCAAGCGCGATGGCACCTTTGCCGTGCGCTCCATCCGCGAAAACCTCTCGTCACCCTGGATCCGCGCGGTCGCGCGTGCCGGTTGGATCTCGGTCCGCGGCGAGCGCGATCGCTCCAGTGACATCGCCCGCCGCTTCACCATCGACGTCAAGCGCATGGCGACCGCGGTTGGCGCGCTCAGCGGCGGCAATCAGCAGAAGGTCGCGGTCGGCAAATGGCTCGGCGCCGCACCCCGGATCATGCTGCTCGAGGAGCCGACACGCGGCGTCGATGTTGGTGCGCGCGCCGAGATCTACCAGCATTTGCGCGATCTTTGCGCCGCCGGACTTGGCATCGTGATCGCGAGCTCCGATACCGCCGAGGTGCTGGGCTTGTGCGATACCATCGCGACCTTCTATCGTGGCCGTGTCACTGCGCTGAAGCCGCACCACGAATGGAGCGAGGACGCGCTCGTGCGCGAGGTCATGCACCAGGAAGCCGCGTGAGCTGTGAGCGCCGAAACCTCCGCCGCCTCGCCCGCGGTTGCCCTGCCCCGCCATCGGCCTGACTGGCTGCTGCCGCTTCTCGTGCTGGGGCCGGCGGCGGCTGGCATCATCATCGCGATCATCGTCACGCCGACCTTCCTGACCTCGAGCAACATCCTCGCGGTCGTGCGCAACGCGTCGACCATCGGCATCGTCGCTGTCGCCATGACGCCGATGACACTATC
>VGET01000321.1 GCA_016869195.1 Alphaproteobacteria bacterium
CGACTTTTGCGCTCGTCATCCCGGGGGACGGTCGAGCCAGGCCGAGACCGTCAACCCGGGATCCAACGTGACACGCGCTCGGTGTGCGGCTCTGGATTCCGGGTCGCAAGCCTCGCATGCCGAACAGAACGGCTAGGCTTCCGCCTCGCCGCCCTTGGCGTGGCTGATCAGATAGTCGCCAATGTCGGCGGGCTTGAGCTTGGGCACGATCTCCTGCTCGCCCGCCATCGCGCGACGCACCAGAATGCGGTGCTCGACGTTCTGCGGCTTCACCTTGAACAGGCCGCGCAGTCCCTTGAGCCTCGGATAATAGTCGGGATCAACGAGGCGCTCCTTGCGCGCCACGCGCTCAATCGCCTCTGCCGCATCGAATTCCTCGGCCGGCGCCTTGCGGATGAGCTTCCAGTCATCGACGCCGAGCGAGCGCTCGGCATTAAGCGCCTCGATGGCGGCGGCCGCGCCCTCCTCGCCGATACCGACGCGAAAGAGGTGCTTGGTCAGCCCGACCTCGTCGCCCCATTCGGTGAGTGTCTTCGAGAACGCGACATAGAACTCGCGCATCGGAGCGTCAGTTGAAGCGCGCCATGGTCTGGCAGGACCACTGATTGTCGAGCAGCTTGCCCTGATAGGCCCAAACCTCCGGTGGCACGATGCAGACCGCGACGATGTCGCTCCTCTGCACCGTGACCATGATCGAGGCCGTGGTGATCATCTGGCCGCGCACATTGTCGATTGAGTTTGGCGGCATGTAGGTCACCGCCTTCACCTCGAAGCCCTGACGCAAAAGGTCCGTAAAGGCGACCGGCTGGCCGATGTCCTGTGCCGCGGCGGCGAACGAGACTCCGAAGATGGCGGCGAGCGCTGCTGCCAGGGCTGCAAAACGCATCGCATTCACCCCTCTGCAAGGATGGCTGGCGCGCTCACCCGGCGCGTGTTGCTCGTCACCGTCATCGCACGTCGCAGGTGGTGGGATTGGCAAGCGATTCCTTGTTGAGCTCGATCCAACTGGCGAGTCCGAAATAGCAGACCGCGACGGAGGTGCCCTTTTGAAGCGATATCACCGCCGTGTCGTACTCGACATTCGGGTTGATCCGTTTTGCCAACTCCACGGCCACCACGGCAACCGACTTCAACTCATAGCCTTGGCCAATCAGGGCATTGAACGAATCGCGATCAGCCGCATCGGCCACGCCGCTGAGCAGGCCAAGCCCAAGGGTGACGCCGAGGATCGCTGAAAACCTCGGCATCGCCATCACCCCCGCCTCGTCTTCGCGGGCCCGTTTGCGGAACGAGACTTGGCGGCCGCGGCCTTGCGGCTCGGCCTCATCGCGACACCCCGCTCGACCGAATCACACTCGTGGGTCTCGAACTCGCCGGGAATCACGACCTCGAGGAGCTCGAGATCGTCCGAATGGCCGAGCTCGGCATGGCGGATGCCGGGCGGCTGATGCACGCAGCTGCCGGGCACGAGCCTGACCTTGCCGACGCCCTCATAGTCGAACTCGATCCAGCCCTTCAGCACATAGACCAGCTGGAACTCGGTGACGTGATAATGCGGCACACTCTTGTGCAGCGGCGTCGCGGCCCTGATGACATGCGCCACGATGCGCCCGTCGGTCGCCTGCTTGATGCCGAGGTCGCGATAGGCCATGTAGGCGCGCAGGCCGGTGTCGAACTTGGCGCCCTTGGCGTGGGTCACGACGAAGCCCTTGGGCGGGCCCGCACGGCGCGCGCGCTTGGCTTTGATGCGGCTCGGCGCGCCATTGGGCGCCGTCAGGGTGAGACTCATGATTGTTCGCCTCGCTAAGGGTGATCGATTTCAACCGGTCTGCGCCATCATGCCACCATCGACCGGCATGACGTGACCGTTGACGAAGCTGGCGCGCTCGGAGAGCAGGAAGACGACGACATCGGCGACCTCTTCGGGTTGGCCGATGCGCCCCATCGGCACGCGGCCCGAGGCATTGTTGGGGTCGCCCTTCCAGCCGCGGAGCAGAAGGGGAGTCAGGATCGGGCCAGGCGCCACCGCGTTGATGCGGATGTTGTTGCGCGCCTGCTCGAGCGCGGCCGTCTTGGTCATCCCCGAGACGGCGTGCTTGCTCGTGATGTAGGGCGACCAATTGGGCCAGGCGTTCAGCCCCCACATCGAGCCGCAATTGACGATCGCGCCGCCGCCGCGCCGCTGCAGTGCCGGAATCTCGTGGCGCAGGCAGAGATAGACGCTCGTGATCAGCACGTCGAACGCCTTGCGCACGCCCGCCATGTCCTGCTGCTCCAAGGGCGCCTGCGCGCCCTCGATGCCGGCGTTGTTGTAGGCGACGTCGAGCCCGCCGAACTCACGCTCAGCAAGCGCGACGAGGCCCGCGACCTGCGCATCGTCGGTGACGTCGGCCGCCTGAAAGATGGCGCGGCCGCCCTCGGCGCGAATCTCGTCCGCAGCACTGGCGCCCTTCGCGTCAATGTCGGAGAGCAGCACCGACGCGCCTTCGCGCGCCATCGCGATCGCGCTCGCCCGGCCGATGCCGGACGCCGCGCCGGTGACGAGCCCAACCTTGCCCCGAAGCAACATGGTGGACGCCCCTATTCCGCGGCGCGCTTTCTCAGCTTCGGCGCGGGCGCGAGCGCCTTCAATCTGTAGCCCTTGCCCTTGAGCCCGGCGCCGACCGTCTTCGCGAGATCGACCGCGTTCGGCCCGTCGCCGTGCAGGCAGATGCTACGCGCGCCGATCTTGACCTTCTTGTCGTTCACGCTGATCGCCTCGCTTTTCGCGAGGAAGTGATCCAGCCGATGGCGCGTGTCGGCGAGGTCGGCACCCTCGTTCGCGCGCTTCAGGATGATCGTGCCGTCATCGTCATAGGGCAGGTCGAAATAGAGCTCGGCCACGACGTCCACGCCCTCGGCCGCCGCGATCTTGGTGACCGCGAAGCGCTCGGCCGGCGCCGGGTAATA
>VGET01000322.1 GCA_016869195.1 Alphaproteobacteria bacterium
ACGCGGCGGCGGTCGCTAAGGCGATCGCCGCGCTGATCCGGGAGAAGCGGGGGGCCGCGCCATGAGCGGGCTGCTCGTCGTCGCCGAAGTCAGGAACGGCCGGCTCGCCGATCTCACCGCCGAGATGATCGGTGCTGCGAGCGCGCTCAAGGCAGGTCTCGGCGGGCGGCTCACAGTCGGCGTGATCGGCGAGGGCGCCGAGGCGCTCGCCGACGCCGCCAATCTCGAGGGGGTCGATGAGCTGATCGTGGTCGAAGCGCCGGCGGCGTTCGATGCCGCCGTCCACGAGGAGGCCGCGCTGATGCTGGTGCAGGCCTGCGTGCCCCGGCTTGTCCTCATCGGTCACAGCGCGAGCGGCATGGCCTTCGCGCCGGCGCTCGCCGCGCGGCTCGGCAGCGGCTTCGCAGCCGACGTGGTGGCGCTCGGCCTCGAGGGCAGCGAGCTGTTTGCGACGCGTAGCGCCTATGGCGGCAAGGTCAACATGGAGGTCGGCTTCCCCGGCAAGGCGCTGGTCGTTTGCACGCTGCGCGGCGCGACCTTCGCGGCGCCGAAGGCGCCCGGGTCCGCGCATCGCAGCGCGCTCTCGCTCGATCCGGGCGGCATCGCCGGGGCGGGGCGGCATCTTGGTTACGAGCCGGCGCCGCCCGCTTCGGTCGATATCGGCAAGGCCGAGTTCATCCTCTCGATCGGGCGCGCGGTGTCCGAGGAGACCATTCCACGCTTCGCCGCGCTGGCCGAGCGGCTCGATGCGGTGCTTGGCTGCTCGCGCCCGATCGCGGATGCCGGCTGGCTGCCCAAGGCCCATCAGGTCGGCCAGTCGGGCACGATCGCGGCGAGCTGCAAGCTTTATATCGCGCTCGGCATCTCGGGCGCTGTGCAGCACCTCGCCGGCATGAAGCACATCGAGACCATCATCGCGGTCAACACCGACCCCGAGGCGCCGATCTTCGGCGTCGCGCATTACGGCGCCTGCCTCGACGTGCACGCGCTTGCCGACGCGCTCGAGAAGGAATTCAACTGAGGCAATCGCGGCCGCGGCGCGGCCGGGAGACGCGGGAGGCGATCCATGAGCAAGCGGGTATCAGCGCTGGCCGGCCACCATCGGGCCCTCGGCTCGGAGCTCGGCGATTGGAACGGCATGGGCGTGGCCTGGCTCTATGCCCGGGACCCGTGCGAAGAGCACGACGCCGTGCGCGACGCGGCCGGGCTGTTCGACGTCTCCGGCCTCAAGAAGGTGTTCGTGCGCGGCCCCGACGCCGCCAAGGTGGTCGATCACGTCTTTAGCCGCGACATGACCAAGATCTATCGCGGCAAGTCGGCCTATGGCGCCATCCTGAAGGACGATGGCGAAATGTGCGACGACGCGATCATCTTTCATCTCGACGAGAACGCCTATCTGTTCGTGCATGGCAGCGGCGAGGGGTTCCAGCGGCTGAGCGAATCGGCAGCGGGCAGGCAAGTCACGGTCGAGTTCGACGACGGGCTGCACGATATCTCGCTGCAGGGTCCGAAATCGGTCGACTTCCTCAGCCAATACACGCCGTTTGCGCTGCGGAGCCTGAAATACTTCCACCATGTCGAGACCACGCTGCTCGGCCACAAGGTGCTGCTTTCGCGCACAGGCTATTCGGGCGAGCGCGGCTACGAGATCTTTTGCCATCCGCCGGCAGTGATCGATCTCTGGGAGGCGATCCTGGAGAAGGGCAAATCGTGGGGCATCCTGCCCTGCTCCTTCACCTGCATCGACAAGATCAGGGTCGAATCGGGGCTCCTGTTCTATCCCTATGACATGAACGAGAGCTATTCGCCCTGGGAGGTCGGCTTCGGCTGGGCGATCGGGCGCAACAAGATGCCCTATCGCGGGCGCGATGCCGCCCTGGCCAAAGAGCGCACGGCGCGGCTCGCGATGACCGGCATCGTCGCCGACCACCACGACGCGCTCGAGGCGACCGCCGGGCTCTACCATGCCGGGCGACGGGTAGGCACGGTGAACAGCCCAGCCTGGTCGCACCGCATGAAGAAGTCGCTCGCGATGGTGCAGGTCGAGCGCGATTTGGCGGCGACCGGCACCAGGCTCGATGTGCGCGGCGCGTCGATCAGCTGCGGCGCGACCGTCGCTCCGGTGCCGTTCTACGACCCGGAGAAGACGCGCACCCACGCGCCTTAGCGCCCGGGCGCGGCCTTGGGTCGAGAGCGCCGCCCGCGCCGCATTCCGGCTTGATCGGGCACCCCGCCGAGCGGCAGGGTCGCTCCATGGCAAGGTCGGCTTCCAGGCTGCGCGTCGTCGTCGTGGGCGGGTCGCTCGGCGGCCTGCTCGCCGGCATCATGCTCGAGTGGATCGGCTGCGACGTGACGGTGCACGAGCGCGTGGCCGAGCCGCTCGCCGAGCGCGGCGCCGGCATCGCGACGCACCCCGAGCTTCACGAGGCCTTCGAGCGCGTCGGCATTCCGATCGACGACGGCTTCGGGGTACGCATCGAGGAGCGCCTGATGCTCGGTCGCGACGGGCAGGTGCTCGCGACTTTCCACAAGCGACAGATCCTGGCCACCTGGGGGCATCTCTATCGCGTGTTGCACCGGGCCTTTCCGCGCGAGCACTATGTCGCGGGCTCGGCGTTCGTGCGGGCCGAGCCGAGCGGCGCGGGCGTCCACGCCCACTTCGCCGACGGCTCGATGACCGACGCCGATCTCCTGGTCAGCGCCGACGGGATTCGCTCGACCGTGCGCGCGCAGTTCTGGCCGCACTGCCTGCCACGCTATGCCGGCTATGTCGCCTGGCGCGGCGTGGCCGAGGAGGCACGGCTCTCGCCCGAGACGCACAGGACACTCTTTGTGCGCTTCGTCGTCCGCCAGCCGCCCCGCGAACATATGGTCGGCTGTCCGGTGGCCGCGCTCGATAGGGACCTCACGCCCGGCAGTCGGCG
>VGET01000323.1 GCA_016869195.1 Alphaproteobacteria bacterium
CCGCATGAATCGCTCGGCTACAAACCGCCTGCACCGGAAGTGTTCGTGCCTGCATTCGCCGCATGGCCGGCTGCGCTACGCCGATCGGCTTCGCCGGCCACGCTCCAACTAGCGCAACGGCCAACTCTGAACTAACATTCCATCTGGACCACTCGATGGGGGCCGATCAGTCGATCATCGTGTTGACCGAGTTCTCCATCTCGCCCCAGGCACCGGCGGAGGCGGCGAGACGGATGCGCTGGCGCGTCTTGCCTTCGCGGCCGACGACCTGGCCAACGCGCTCGAGCTGCTGGGCCATGCGCTGGTTCGAGGCGACGATGCTGTTGAAGGTGTCGGCGATCTTGCCCATCAGGCCGACCTGATGGCCGGGCAGGCGCACGGAGAAATCGCCCACCAGCATCTGTTGCAGCGCATGCAGGAGATCGTAGAGCTCGGCCGAATTCGTATCGGTGCCGTTGGCATGCGTCCCGTTACCGTTGGTTTCCGGCGGTGCGGCGGGCGGCAGCTTCTCTGTGCGAACGGCGTCAGTGCTCTTTTGCATCGCTGCGCTCCCTGATGGTGCCGCTATCGGCACGCGCCGGTCGTCGGGAGCCGGTGGCTCGCGACAGGACGGGCTGACGAAATGACGTGGCGAGGCTGGAGGCGCCGCGAGGCGTCTCTCAGCAGGAACCGAATTGTGGTGAGGCCGCCACCCTGCTTCACCCGCCGGACCTTCTTCTGTTTTGTGTGCGGGCAGGGTTTCGCCCGCGAGGAAGGCGGCAAGTCTAGCGGAGTGGACGCCACTTAAGGACGGGCGCCTATGCTTAACGCCCTGAAGTCACCGAGAAATCACGTACTCGATCACGGAAAAATCACAGCGCGCGGATGAATGCCTCTAGGTAAGGCGGTTTTTGTGGAAAACCCCGCCTTTGACGATGACCGAGAGGTGCGCGCCATCGTCCAGGAACAGCTCCAGCTTCTTCAGCGGGTCGCCGTCGACCACGATCAGGTCGGCGAAGGCCCCCGACTCGATCACGCCGAGCTTGCCTTCCATGCGCACGATCTCCGCCCCCACCAGGGTCGCCTGGCGGATGATCTCGATCGGCGTGTGGACCTCGCGGCGCCAGATGAACTCCTTGCTCTGTTCGTAGTGGAGCTGGCCCAGCAGGTCGGAGCCGTAGCCGACCTTGACGCCGGCCTTCTTGCAGATCTCCAGCGACCTGAGGCCGCCATCGATGACCATCTCGTTCTTGTCGAGCATATCCTTGGTCATGCCGAACTCGGCGGCGCGCTCGCGCATGGCGTAGTAGGTGACGAGGTTGGCGACCATAAAGGCGCCCTTCTTCGCCATCAGCTGCGCCGACTTGGCATCGATCAGGTTGCCATGCTCGATCGTGCGCACGCCGCAGGAGACCGCGCGCGTGATCGCTTCCGGCGTATAGGCATGCGCCAGCGTGTAGCGGCCGAAGGCATGCGCCTCCTCGACCGCCGCGGTGATCTCCTCGACCGTAAACTGGAGCGAGTCTATCGGGTCGTAGGGCGATGCCACGCCGCCCGAGCACATCAGCTTGATGTGGTCGGCGCCCTGACGCATCTGCTCGCGCGCGGCTTTGCGCACCTCGTCCGGCCCGTCGGCGAGGTGGCGCAGGAAGACCATCGCGTTGGTGCAGTTGCAGAGCGCGCCGGCATCCGTGCGGCGGTTGCGGTCGTTGTGCCCGCCGGTCGGGCCGATCGAGCGGCCGGCGATGAACATGCGGGGGCCCTTGATCAGCCCGGTCTCGACCGCGGTCTTGATGCCCCAGTCGGCGCCGCCGGCATCGCGCACGGTGGTGAAGCCGCGGTCGATGAAGGCCTTGAGCCGCTGGGTCGAGCGCGCCGCCATCAGGGTCAGCGGCATGCCTTCGAGGCGGCTGATATAGACCTCGCTGTGCATGGTGTGCACATGGCAGTCGATCAGGCCCGGCATCAGCGTGCGCTTGCCGCAGTCGACCACCTGGGCCTTCGCCGCCTTGATCGGCTTGTCCGAGACTTCCTTGATCTTCTCGCCCTCGACCAGGACCTCGTAGCCGCCGCGCGCTTCCTTCCAGCGCGGATCGAGCAGGTTTAGATTGCGGAAGAGCAGCGAGGACGGCGCGGCGCTCTTGGGCATCAGGCGAGCTCGTTCTTATGGAATTTGCCGCCCTGCATGATGATCGGCAGGTGGGCGCCCTGGTCGAGGAACAGCTCCAGCTTCTTCAGCGGATTGCCGTCGACGAGGATGAAGTCGGCCATGGCGCCGGGCTCGACGATGCCGAGCTTGCCTTCCTGGCGGATGATCTTGGCGCCGATGATGGTCGCCTGGCGGATGATCTCGATCGGCTTCAGCACCTTGGCGCGGTGGATGAACTCCTTGCTCTGCTCGGTCTGCAGCTGGCCCAGGAGGTCGGTGCCGAAGCCGACCTCGACGCCGGCCTTCTTGCAGATCTCGAGCGAGCGCAGCGCGCCTTCGAGCACGATCTCGTTCTTCGCCAGCATGTCGGCGCTCATGCCGAACTGCGCTGCGCGCTCCTTCATCTCGAAATAGGTGACCAGGTTGGCGATCATGAAGCCGCCCTTGGAGGCGAGCAGCTTCGCCGATTTGGCGTCGATCAGGTTGCCGTGCTCGATCGTGCGCACGCCGTTGGTGACGGCGCGGGTGATCGCCTCCGGCGTATAGGCATGAGCCAGCACGTAGCGGCCGAAATTCGCGGCTTCGTCGGTCGCTGCGGCGATCTCGGCCGGCGAGTACTGCAGGCTGTCGAGCGGATCGTAGGGAGAGGCGACGCCGCCGGAGCACATGATCTTGATCTGGTCGGCGCCCTGGCGCATCTGCTCGCGCACGGTCTTGCGCACCTCGTCGGCGCCGTCGGCGATCGCCATGCCATGGACCAGCGCGTTGCAGCAGCCGCA
>VGET01000324.1 GCA_016869195.1 Alphaproteobacteria bacterium
CGCCTCGTGGCCATCGCTTATTCCGCTATGCCTCCATGGGCTCGCTCGGCCTCGCAGTGCCCGCGATCGCGCTCGGGCTTTATGCCGCGCTCGGCTCGCCCCACCTACCTTCAAAGCCGTTTTCAGAGGCTCAACGCGAGGCGGTCGAGCTTCAGGGCCAGACGATCGAAGCCGCCATCACCGGCCTTAAGGAGCGCCTGGCCAAGCAGCCACGCGACACGGAGGGCTGGCTGCTCCTCGGCCGCTCTTACATTTTCTTGCAGCGCTTCACCGATGCGGTTACCGCGCTGAAGCAGGCGGCGGCGATCGAGGGCGGCAAGCCCGAGATCAACGCCATGTTGGCCGAGGCCTTAGTGTTCGAGGCCCAAGGGCAGGTGACGCCAGACGCGCGCGCGCTATTCGAGAGCGTGCGAGAGAAGGATCCAAAGAATACGGCAGCGCTCTATTACCTCGGCATGGCCGATGCGCAGTCAGGCAAGCCGAAAGAGGCGCTCGCTACATGGGAAGAGCTCGCTGCCATCACGCCGGGCGATGCGCCCTGGCGTGATGATCTGGTCAACGTCATGAAGCAGGCGGCGGGTGAGCTCGGCGTCGAGCCGAAGGTGCTGCCGCCATTGCCCTCGGCGCCGCCGGTCACCGCGGAAGCCGCGGAAAGCGCGCCTGGCCCGTCAGCGGAAGACATGGAGGCTGCAGCCGACATGTCGCCCGAGGATCGCCAAGCGATGATCCGCGGGATGGTCGAGCGGCTCGCCGGCAAGTTGAAAGAGAACCCCGACGATCTCGCCGGCTGGCAGCGCCTCGCCAACGCCTATCGGGTGCTCGGTGAGGAGGCGAAGGCCAAGGAAGCCGAGGCCGAGATCGCGCGGCTCGAAGCCAAGGGTGCGTCGGGTGCCGCAGCTTCATCCGCCGGCGCGCCTGCGCCGGGCCCGACCGAAGAGGAGATGAAGGCCGCCGCCGAGCTGCCGGCCGAGGAACAGACGGCGATGATTCGCACGATGGTGGAGGGCCTGGCCAAGCGGCTCGAATCATCGCCCGATGATCTCGAAGGCTGGAAGCGCCTTGGGCTTTCCTATCGCGTGCTCGGTGAGATGGACAAGGCGCGGCACGCCTTTGAGCGTGCCGCCGCGCTCGCGCCCAAAGATGCGGCGGTGCTGGCCGATTATGCCCGCGCCCTCCTCGATGCGGCGCCCGCCGGCGCGCCGATTCCCCCGGCCTCGGTCGAGAACTATCGTCAGGTGCTGACGCTCGACCCCAACAACATGGACGCGCTCTGGTTCGTGGGTTACGCCGAGGCGACCGCGGCTACACCCGACAAGGACGCAGCGCGCGGCCATTGGCAGAAGCTGCTCGGCCTGCTCAAGCCGGGCTCGGATTCCTATATTTCGGTCGAGAACGCGCTCAAGGCGCTGGATCAGCCGTCCTGACGGGCGCGGCTTCGAGAGGAGTCCGAGGAAGTGGTGGAGCAGAGGGGGATCGAACCCCTGACCTCCGCATTGCGAACGCGGCGCTCTCCCAGCTGAGCTACTGCCCCACGCAACGGACATCGGCGCCAGGCCCGGCCGGCGCGCCGGGATAATGTGGGCCCGCAACCGTTCAAGTCAAGTAAAGCGCCCCGCCGGCCCCGCGTCGAAAAGGGTTAAGGCATGGCACGCCCTGCGGTTTTCCGCACAGTGCTTCTTGTGGTGGCCTGACTCCGATCCGATATACTGCCGGCCGAGTCGCGCCGCGCCGCGCGCATCGAGGAGGCGATGGACGTCCTAGCCGATATCATCGACACGCTCATCCAGATCTACATCTTTGTGCTGATCGCCTCTGCGATCGTGAGCTGGCTGATCGCGTTCAACGTGATCAATGTCCGAAGCCGCCCGGTCTATTACATTCTCTCCTTGCTCTATCGCGTCACCGAGCCGGTCCTGCGCCCGTTGCGGCGCATCATCCCGCCGATCGCGGGGGTTGATCTGACGCCGCTGATCCTGATCCTCCTGTTGCACTATGTCGGGCAGCGCCTGCTGGTCGGTTATCTGCACGAGCTCGCCCTTTCGGGCGCCTGATCGATCGGTTGGCTTTCGATGGGCTCTGCCGGCCCGATCGGCCCGAGGTCCGGCGGCATTGCGCTCGCCGTGCTGCTGCAGCCGCGCGCCTCCGACAGCCGTATCGTCGGTATCGAGCGCGCAGGCGATGAGACCTATCGGCTCAAGGTGCGGGTGACCGCGGCCCCAAGCGAGGGGGAGGCCAATCAGGCGCTGATCCGGCTGCTCGCCAAGACGCTCGGAATCGCCCCCTCCAGAATCGGTATTGCGCAAGGGGCGGCGGATCGGCGAAAGCTGCTCCATATCGAGGGCGAACCGGCGCTCCTCGAGGAAAAACTGAGACCTTGGCTCAAGGGGAGATCATGACCGCAGGCAACATCATCGACGGCAAGGCCTTCGCCGAGAACCTCAGGAGCGGCATCGCCGGCCACGTCGCCGCGCTGAAGCAGAAGCACGGGCTGATCCCCGGCCTCTCCGTCGTGCTCGTGGGCGATGATCCGGCGAGCCACGTCTATGTCCGCAACAAGGGCAAGGCAACCGTTGAGGCCGGCATGAAGTCGGAGGAGTTCCGCCTGCCCGCAAGCGCGACCCAGGCGGAGGTGCTGGCGCGGGTGGACGCGCTCAACAAGGACCCCTCCGTGCACGGCATCCTCGTGCAGCTGCCGCTGCCGAAGCAGATCGATTCGAGCGCGGTGATCAACGCGATCGACCCGATGAAGGACGTCGATGGCTTTCACGTCGTCAATGTCGGCCGGCTCAACACCGGGCAGTCCAGCATGGTGCCGTGCACGCCGCTTGGCTCGCTCCTCATGCTCAAGCACTATCTCGGCAAGCTCGAGGGTAAGCGGGCGGTCGTGGTCGGCCGCTCCAA
>VGET01000325.1 GCA_016869195.1 Alphaproteobacteria bacterium
TTCGGCCCGTGCCGAGGCCGCTTGCCGTTTGCCCGTCACCCTCGCCATAGTGGGACCAAGACCTTGGGGGAGGGGAGCGATGTTGTGGGTGGCGGCGATCGGGCTCGGCTGGTGGAGCGGCATGCATGCGAGCGCGATCGAGGGCTCCGAGCTCCTGCGCATCGAGGCCTGTCACAATGATTGCGGTGACGCGGCGTATGACAGCGCGGCGATGAAGAGCTATGCCGAGCGCTTCGGCGCGCGGCCGGTGGTGCGCTTTGACGATGTGCTGCGCGACAAGTCGATCGATGCGCTGCTCGTGACCACGCCGCATTCGCGGCACGTGCCGCAGATTGTGGCGGCCGCGCGCGCCGGCAAGCACGTGCTGGTCGAGAAGCCCCTGTCGATCACGGTAGAGAGCGGTCGGAGCGCGATCGAGGAGGCGCGCAAGGCCGGCGTCGTGCTCGCGGTCGGTCTCAACCGGCGCTTCACCAGTCCCTTGAAGGCGGTGAAGAGCCTGGTCGATCAGGGCGCGCTCGGCACCATCCTGCACGCCGAGGGGCAGTTCTCCTATCCGGGCGCGATGGAGTTCAAGAAAGGCTATTGGCGCGCCGATCCGGCCGAGGCGCCGGCGGGCGCGATGACCGCGACGCTGATCCACATGATCGACGCCTTCCACTTTCTGCTCGGGCCGATCGAGCGCGTGGTCGGCGCGCGGAGCAAGCATCGCGCCGCGCCTCTGCCGATCGAGGACACGACCTCGATGCTGGTCGAGCTCGCCTCGGGCGCGACCGGCTATATCGGCGGCAGCATCGCGGCGGCCGATGTGACCATGCTCAACCTCTATGGCGCGAAGGCCAGCGTCTATGCCGGCATCGACGAGGAGCAGGTGGCGTTTCAGAAGAGCGGCGCGCCCGCGCGCGAGCCGTTTCCGATCGAGCCGCCGGTCAATTCGCTCCGGCTCCAGGCCGAGGCGTTCGCGCGCGCCTGCACCGGTGGGCCAGCGTTTCCTCTGCCGCCGGAAGAGGCCTTGCGCGCGATCGCTGTCATGGAGGCGGTGATCCGCTCGGCGCGCACCAGCAGCGCGGTCGACGTCAAGCCGATCTGACCTAGAAGATAACAAGACGAGGGGGGATTCGCCGTGGAAATGGAAATGCGGAGCTATCCGAACGCCTGGGTCAAGAACTCGATCATGTATGCGCGCGGCGTCGGCGGCGGCTCATCCGGCGTGACGCATGAGCTGACCGAGGCGAAGCAGGGCACCTTCCACTACACGATCGGCCCCTATTCGAAGCCGACGCTCCACATCAGGCCGGGCGATCGCGTGGTGGTTGAAACCAAGGATGCGTTTGAAGGGCGGCTCACCAGCGAGCAGGACAAGCCCTCGAAGGTGTTGCGCGTGCCGTTCCTCAACCCGCAATGCGGGCCGATCATGGTGGACGGTGCCGAGAAGGGCGACGTGCTCGCCGTGCACATCGAGAGCATGGTGCCGCGCGGGCCGCAGCCGCGTGGCACGTGCTGCATGATCGCCGAGTTCGGCGCGCTCACCGGCACCTATTACACGGCGACGCTCAACCAGCCGCTGCCCGAGAAAGTCAGGAAAATCCGCATCGACGAGAAGCATGTCTATTGGAGCGAGCGCATCACGCTGCCCTACAAGCCGCACATCGGCACGCTCTCATGTTCGCCCGAGATTGACTCGATCAACTCGCTGACGCCGGACAATCACGGCGGCAACATGGACCTGCCCGACATGGGGCCGGGCACGATCACCTATTTGCCGGTGCGCTCGCCGGGTGGGCGGCTGTTCATCGGCGACGCGCACGCCTGCCAGGGCGATGGCGAGGTGTGCGGCACCGCGGTCGAGTACCCAACGACGACGACGATCACGGTCGACCTGATCAAGGGCTGGACCATCGAGTGGCCGCGGCTCGAGGCGGACGACTTCATCATGGCGATCGGCTCGACCCGGCCGCTCGAGGACGCGGCGCGCATCGCCTATCGCGAGCTGATCCGCTGGATGGCGGCCGATTACGGCTACGACCAGTGGGACGCCTATATGATGCTGAGCCAGTGTGGCAAGGTCAGGCTCGGCAATTTCGTCGACCCAAAATACACGGTCGGCGCCGCGGTCTCGAAGAAATATCTGTAGAGAGTATTAACCGGGGCCGGTGGCGCGGCTCACACGCTAATGTTGCGTAAACTTGTAATGATAGGATCGGTACGGGATGCCGGCGCCTCGGCTCAAGGGCGCGGCCTCGAATGGTTGAGGGAAGCCGTTGCCGACCTCTCGTGCCGATGCGCTTGCCACGCTGAACGGCATTCTTGAGCGCCTGCGGAGCGACCGCTCGACCGCGGCGCGCACCGATGCAGCCGGCCATGTCGGCACGCTGTTCTCGACCATCGAGCTCAGCCAGGCCGAGCGCGCCATTGCGCTCACGATTCTTGAGCAGCTCGTCGGCGACGTCGAGACCGAGGTGCGCAGCGCGCTCGCCGATCAGGTGCGGCATTGCGACTTTCTGCCCGGGGTGCTCGCGCGCCGCATCGCCGATGACATCGACGAGATCGCGGTGCCGTTCATCGGTGCATCGGGCGCGCTGGCCGATGACGATCTCCTCGCGATCATCGGTGCCGGCAACAAGGCGAAACAGGTCGCGGTCGCCGGGCGTCAACATGTGAGCGAACCGATCTCCGCTGCGCTGGCCGATACCGGAAACCGCGACGTGATTGCGACCCTGCTCGGTAATGACGGCGCGGCGATCTCGGACGCGGCGTATCGCAGGATCATGGACGATTTCGGCCGCGACGATGGCGTGAAGGGCCTGATCGTCGAGCGCCAGGCCTTGCCGCTTGGCGTGATCGAACGGCTGATCCAATTGGTGTCGGACGCGCTGCGCGATCGGCTGATTCAGCGACAT
>VGET01000326.1 GCA_016869195.1 Alphaproteobacteria bacterium
ACGGATGGCTGCCGGCCAGGAGCACCGACGAGGCCTGCGGTCCATCGCCAATCATCGTGTAGCGATAGGTAAGGTCCACCGGTTGCCCGATCAGGCCGACCGAGAACCCGCCACGCCGGAAGCGCTTGCGCAGGCGCGCATTCACGAGCGGCGCCTCCCAGCGCGGGTTGTTGCCGATAAGGAGGCAGGCATCGGCGTTCTCGATGCCCGCGATCGTCGTGTTGAACAAATAGCCCGCGCGCGACGAGACGTCGAGCTTGGCACCGTCCTGGCGGCAATCGATGTTGGACGAGCCGAGGCTCGCCAGCAGCTCCTTCAAGAGCAGCATCGACTCTGCGTCCGCAAGGTCGCCCGCGATCGCCGCGATGCGCTCGCCCGCGCCACCGCTCATCCGCGCCGCGATGGCGTCGAACGCCTCGTCCCAGCTCGCTGGCTCGAGCCTGCCATTGTGCCGCACATAGCAGCGATCGAGGCGGCGCTTGCGCAGGCCGTCACATGCATAGCGCGACTTGTCGGCCAGCCACTCCTCGTTGATGGCTTCGTTCAGGCGCGGCAGCACACGCATCACCTCGGCGCCGCGCGCATCGATCCGGATGTTCGCACCGACGGCGTCGAGCACGTCGATGCTCTCGGTTTTGCGCAGCTCCCACGGGCGCGCGTGGAAGGCATAGGGCTTCGAGGTCAGCGCACCGACCGGGCAGAGATCGACGAGGTTGCCCGACAGCTCCGAATTGACCACGGCCTCGACATAGGGGCCGACCTCCATGTGCTCGCCCCGACCGGAAAGGCCGAGCACCTCGACGCCCGCGACCTCCTCGGCAAAGCGGATGCAGCGCGTGCAATGGATGCAGCGCGTCATGATGGTCTTGACCAGCGGGCCGATGTCCTTGTCCTTGACCGCACGCTTAATTTCGTCGAACCGGCTGCCGTCGCGGCCATAGCTCATGGCCTGATCCTGCAGGTCGCACTCGCCGCCCTGATCGCAGATCGGACAATCGAGCGGATGGTTGATCAGCAGGAACTCCATCACGCCTTCGCGTGCCTTGCGCACCTGCGGTGTGTTGGTGCGTACGATCATGCCGTCGGCCGCCGGCATGGCGCAGGAGGCGACCGGCTTCGGCGACTTCTCGACCTCGACCAGGCACATGCGGCAATTGCCGGCGATCGAGAGCCGATCGTGGTAGCAGAAGCGCGGCACCTCGGCGCCGGCCTGCTCGCAGGCCTGCAGCACCGTGGCGCCGGCCGGCACCTCGACCTCGATCCCGTTGACGGTGACCTTCGGCATGGGCGCTTCGCTCCTAAGCCGCCGCGCTCGCGGGCGATGCGCCCGACGACGACGACCGAACGCCTTTATAGTTCAGAATGCGCGCCTCAAGCTCCGGCCGAAAATGGCGGATCAGGCCCTGAACCGGCCAAGCGGCCGCGTCACCCAGCGCACAGATCGTGTGACCCTCGATCTGACCAACCACGTCGTCGAGACGGTCGATCTCCTCGACCGTCGCATCGCCCTTCACCATGCGCTGCATGACGCGGTAGACCCAGCCCGTGCCCTCGCGACACGGCGTGCACTGGCCGCAGCTCTCATGCATATAGAAGTGCGACAGCCGGGCGATGGCAGCGATCACGTCGGTCGACTTGTCCATTACGATGACCGCGGCAGTGCCGAGGCCGGAACGAACCGCGCGGAGCGAATCGAAGTCCATCAGCACATCATCGCAGATCGACTTGGGCAATAACGGCACCGATGAGCCACCGGGGATGATCGCCAGGAGATTGTCCCAGCCGCCGCGCACGCCGCCCGCATGCTTCTCGATGAGCTCCTTGAGCGGAATGCCCATCTCTTCCTCGACATTGCACGGCTGGTTTACGTGGCCGGAGATGCAGAACACCTTGGTGCCGGTGTTCTTCGGCCGCCCGAGCCCGGCAAACCACGCGGCGCCCCGGCGCAGGATGGTTGGCGCGACCGCGATGGTCTCGACATTGTTGACTGTGGTCGGGCAGCCATAGAGGCCGACGGCCGCCGGGAATGGCGGCTTCAGCCTGGGCCGCCCGGGCTTGCCCTCGAGGCTTTCCAGGAGTCCGGTTTCTTCGCCGCAGATATAGGCACCCGCGCCGCGATGCACGTAAATGTCGAAGTCCCAGCCAGAGCCGCAGGCGTTCTTGCCGATCAGCCCGGCCCCGTAGGCCTGGTCGAGCGCGGCTTCGAGCTGCTTCGCCTCGTTGATGAACTCGCCTCGGATGTAGATGTAGCCGGCGTTGGCCCGCATGGCGAAGCCGGCAACGAGGCAGCCTTCGATCAGCTTGTGCGGATCGTTGCGGATGATGTCCCGATCCTTGCAGGTGCCGGGCTCGCTTTCATCCGCGTTGACCACGAGATAATGCGGCCGCTTCGGGTCGACCTGCTTCGGCATGAACGACCATTTGAGCCCGGCCGGAAAGCCGGCGCCGCCCCGCCCGCGCAGGTCGGATGCCTTGACCTGTTCGGTGATCCAGTCGTGGCCCTTCTCGAGGATCGCCTTGGTGCCGTCCCAATCGCCACGCCGGCGCGCGCCATCGAGGCCCCAATCATGGCGGCCGTAGAGGTTCGTAAAGATACGATCCGAATCCTTCAGCATCAGGAGCGCCCAATCTCGGTCAGGGTGGTCGGGCCGGCGGCGGGCTCCGAACATTGACGCCCGGTCTGCGAGCCGATCGGCAGCCGCTCGCCACGCCGAAGCGCCCGCAGCACGTTCTTGAACTGCTCGGCCGTCAGGTCTTCATAGAACTCGTCATTGATCTGCACCACCGGCGCGTTGACGCAGGCGCCCAGACACTCGACCTCGACCAGCGTGAACAACCCGTCGGGCGACGTCTCCTTCAGGCCGCAGCCGAGTTCCTGCTCGGCGGCCGCG
>VGET01000327.1 GCA_016869195.1 Alphaproteobacteria bacterium
GAATGATGCCGAACAGTGGCTCGAACGCGAAAGCGCCGTTCACGGTCACGTAGTCCACACCATCCGCGGTGTCGTGGTTGATCGTGAAGTCCGGGTCACCAGAGCCCACGCCGTCGAAATAAGTGGCGGCCTTGGCCGCGATATCGTCGTCGGTCGCATCGATGGACACCATGGCGAAGCGCGCGGCTTCCTCGGTCGCCGTCTGGATCGAGTTTCTGATCCACATGAGGCGCGATGCCTCGACGATGCCGGCGAGCAGGACAATGAGCACCGGCGCAATGATCGCGAACTCGACCGCGCTGGTTCCTTCGATACGCGCCCAGAGACGCCGCATCGCACGCGCTATGCCCGCGCCGACCATCACGGCACCCGAACCACGGCCGAGCCCTTCAGCTCGGTTGGGATTGCGAAGTCGAGGAAGGTGAAGATCGGCTCATAGGACTTGCTTGCGGTCACCGTGATGTACTTGCCGAGGCCCGAGCCATCCGTGCACTGATGGTCGGCTTCGACCTTGACGTTGATCGCATTGTCGCACTCGTAGAACTCACTCGCGTCGATATCATCGGCCACGAGCTCGAGATCGGTCGCATCGATCACCGAAGCTTTGATCTGCTCGAGCTCCAAACCCCGGTACATCGCCACCTGGGCGCCAGCGCGCGCGCCGTTTTCGAGCGAGGTGCGCTGGTTGGCGGCGATGCCGAAATCGATCAGGCCACCCAACATCAGGATCGTCACCGGCAGCATGATGGCGAACTCAACGGCAGAAAGGCCGCGGCAATCACGCAGGAGGCGGAGCAAGCGAGCCATGGCCCTTCCCCTACTCCGCCAGAACGATCTTCTGGATGAGCACGAGGTCGACACCCTGCTCAGCGCAATTGCTGATATCGAGGCCGGAATTGCCGATGAACGTCACCTCGTCCGCCACCAGGAGGGTGCAGGTCGAGTTGAGACCGATATTG
The DNA here is from genome assembly GCA_016869195.1 of Alphaproteobacteria bacterium. Lineage (GTDB taxonomy): Bacteria > Pseudomonadota > Alphaproteobacteria > UBA828 > UBA828 > SHWC01. The sequence goes on from VGET01000327.1 coordinate 960, forward strand.
CCCGACCACTCGATCGTGTTGCCCGGGAAGTACATGGTGCCATTGAGCGCGGTGCCGGCACCACCGTTCAGCTTGGCGGTTTGCGCGGAGGCGCCAACCGGCGCGTCGCGATCCTGGAAGAACAACACGCCCTGGAACGGACCGTCCGACGGCGCGTTCAAGGTGACGCTGCCATTGCCGTTGATGGTGATGGAGCCGATCTTGGTGATATCGCCACTGGCTGGCGTTGTGAAAATGAAGGTCACGCCATTGCCGCCGGGCGAGCAGGTGCTGCAATGGACATTGCCGCCTTCGATGCTGATGTCCGCGCCCTTGAACCAGTAGGTTCCCGGCAGGAAATTCACATTGGCACCGTTGGTGATCTTGATGTCATTGCAGATCGTGAGATTGCCGTTGATCGGCGTGAACGTCTTCGAGCCGTTGATGTTTTGATTGGTGTTGATGTTGCAGCCCGCGGGCGCGTTCGACACCAAATCTGCGTAGGGATCATCGATCGGCCACATATGGGACTTGGCGGGCTCCGCGAGATTGACCGTCGCGCTGCCGCCGACCTGATAGCCGCCCGCGCTCCAGACCGACTTGAAGGTCAGATCCGCATTGCCGCTGAAATTGACGGCGTTGTTGGACGATGAGTTCGAGGCGACCGTGCAGTCCGGCGCGTTCACCGTGGTGCTGCCGGTGTTCTCCAGGGCCTTGGTTGCGACGCGGTTCAGCGCCAGCACGCAGGCATCGCCCGACTGCACGATCGTGGCGACCGCGCGCGCCGAGATATTGGTGGCTTCGGGCCGGAACAGCGCGGAGAACAGCGCGGCATGGTTGGTCTGGAGCACGACCTCAACCGCCCTCTCTTCGCCGTCATAGGCGCCGCTTTCAGGCGGGTTGTTGACGTCGATCTCGCCGTCATCCGGGAAGCCGTTGCGTTTGGCCTCATTGAGCGAAATCGAGGCGATGTTCCCGGTGTTGCCATAGGCGAGCTGCCAGGCACCACCGATGGCGGCGGCGTCAGCCTCGGTTTGCAGGGCGCGTTTGGCGACGTACCAGGTGCCGGTCTCGGCGCTGACGCCGACCAGCCCGACCAGCACGGGCACCGCGAAGCCGTATACAACGGCGATACCGCCGCTGCAGTCGCGCACCAGCTTACGCCACGGCGGGTGGATGCGCTCGGCCCAAACCTTACCGAGTAACCCCTGGGCATCGGGCCGTTTTCTTCGCCGAGTCATTCCGGACTTCCCGTCTGCTTACACGTATTGCAGACAAGGATGCCCGAGCGAGGTTCTCGAGATGTGACGATAACTGGTTAAGATCACTCGCCGATTGCGCGAATTGGGCTGCAACCGCTCGGGCGCCGAGCGGTCCTGCAGGTCTGAAAATCCCGATCGAGCAGCGGCGTTATTTGACCTCGGTGCCGCGCGGCCGGGCGGCATCGGCATCGAGCTGAACCTCATCCTGCGCGGCGTTGAACCCGTCCTGGATCAGCCTCATGTCCTCTTGGGCCTCGGTCTTGAGGCAGGCGACGTAGCGCTCCACCTCGCGGACATAATCGTTGTAGTTCGCGACCGAGAGGTTGAGCGCCTGGGTATCGGTCCGATCGGTGGGCGGCGCGATCGGCTTGGCGCATTGGTCCGATCGCCACACACCGCGCGTGAGCTCGCCGGCTGAGACCGGAAGAGCAGCCGCCCCGAACAAGATCGCCACTGTCGCGATGATGACCACTGGCTTCATGGCACCCTCCGCCTTGTTTGCTGACGACCCTCAGCTTGGCGAGGATCATGGCGCCATCATGGCGTTGAACAAATTGAGCAAGCGCCGCGCCCGACCGCCTTTTGCTCCCATGCGGAGCAACATCCGATCAGAGCGAGGGGATGGGCGCCACAAGCGGAGGGCGGTCTCAACAGCCCCGCAGAGTC
>VGET01000328.1 GCA_016869195.1 Alphaproteobacteria bacterium
TTGGGGCATCACACGCGCTCCCGGGCCTGCCGGCCGCGGAACAGGCCGCGCGGTCGTGCGAGCAGCACCACGATCACGATCGCGAAGACGAAGGCCTCGCGGAACGGCCGGAGATCGACCGGCAGCGCCGCCTGCAGCACGACCGTGACCGCGCCGACCAGGAAGCCGCCGACCACGGCGCCGACGAGCGAGCCCATGCCGCCGATGACTGTCGAGACGAAGCCGATCAGCGCAAGCTGCAGCCCCATGACCGGCGAGAGCTCGCCGCGCTGCGCGACATAGAGTATCGATACGACGGCGGCCAGCACGCCCGACATGGCAAAGGCGATCGCGATGATGCGGTTGGCGCGCACGCCCAAGAGTCGCGCCATGCGGAAATTGAGCGCGGCCGCCCGCATCTGGATGCCGTAGTGCGTGCGCTTCAGGAAGAAGGCGAGGGCGGCCAGCAGCACGAGCGTGATGCCGATGGTCACGACATTGAGCTTCGGGATGCGCACCTCGCCGATCTCGAACGGCTCGGCGAGGCCCGCCAGGAAATCGAAGCCCTTGGGGCGTGCGCCCTGGAGCAGCACAAATAGGAATTGCAGAAAGAAGCTGACGGCGAAGCTGGTGACCAGCAGCGTGGTCGGGTTGGCGTGGCGCACCGGGCGGAAGGCGATGCGCTCGGTCAAAAGAGCGAGCAGGATGACGGCGGCAAGCGTCGCCAAGATCGCGAGCGGCGCGTAAGGCGCCGCCGAGAGCATCAGCATGTAGGCGCCGATCATGATGAACTCGCCATGGGCGAAGTTCACCAGTCGCATGATGCCGAAGATGAGGCCGATGCCGAGCGCGGCGAGGGCATAGAGCGAGCCCTGGCTCGCGGCATCGACGATGACCTGGAAGACTGCGCTCATGGCGGGCTCGAACTTTCCGCCTTGAAGCCGAAATAGGCACGGTCGAGATCCTCCGCGCGCGCCAGCTCCGCCGGCGGCCCGGTGAAGGTGACCTGTCCGTTGCGCAGCACATAGACACGCCCGGCCGCGCGCATGATGCGCTTCGGGTTCTGCTCGACCACGAGGATGGTGACGCCCGACTCATTCAGGCGTTTCAGGATTTGGTAGACCTGCTTGGTGATCAGCGGCGCCAGGCCGAGCGAGGGCTCGTCCAGCAGCAGGAGCTTCGGCTCGCCCAGCATGGCGCGGGCGATCGCAAGCTGCTGCTGCTCGCCGCCGGAGAGCTTGCCGGCCTGGCCACGCCGCCGTTCGCCGAGGATCGGGAACTCGCTCATCATGCGCTCGATATCGGCCTCGGCGGCGCGTCGGTTCTTGCGAATCGTGATGCCGAGGCGGAGATTTTCCTCGACCGTCAGCTCGCCGAAGATCTCGCGCCCCTCGGGCACGAGAGCGATGCCGCGGCGCACGATGTCCTCCGGCGCCGCCCCGGTCAGCGCCCGGTCGTCATAGGAGATGACGCCGCCCTGCGGGCGCACCACGCCGACGATGCTGAGGAGGAGCGTCGACTTACCCGCACCGTTCGGGCCGACCACGCCAACGAATTCGCCCGGCTTCACCTCGATCGAGACGCCCTTGAGCGCCCGGATCGGGCCATAGCGCACCTCGAGGTCGGTGACGCTCAGCATCGGGTGGCCTCACCGAGGCCGTCGCACATCGATGCCGTTGGTCCTCGGTTCTCGAGACCCTCCACCCCAACCCTCCCCCGCAAGGGGGGAGGGGGTAGGAAGTTGAGCGCGTGAGTATTCAACATCGGCGAGCGACCGTTCCCAGCGCTCGAAAAAACCGCGCGGCTGTGCTGTCCCGATCGGATGGTGAGAACGAGACAGGTGTGGGTAAGCCGCTCATTGAAACCCCCTCCCCCCTTGCGGGGGAGGGTTGGGGTGGGGGGTATCGTCGGCAGCCCCTCACCCTCCCGCGACGCTGTCGCGGGCCCCTCGCTCTCCCACGACGGGGAGAGGGGGAAGTCTATGCTGCCGTTCACTCCCCTCTCCCCTTGTGGGAGAGGGGGCGACCCTCGGGCGAAGGCCCGAGGGGCGCGGGTGAGGGGTAGGCCGCGGGCGCCATCACTCCTCATCCTCGCCGAGATAGGCGCGACGCACGGCGGGGTCGCGCTGCACCTCGAGCGGCGTGCCGATCGCGATGGTGCGGCCGCCATCGATCACGTGGATGCGCTCGCACAAGGTCATGATCAGCGCCATGTTGTGCTCGACCACGAGCACGCCGCAGCCGAAATCGGTGCGGATGCGCGCGATGGTCGCGACCAGCTCGCCGATCTCGTCTTCATTGGAGCCGGCGGCCGGCTCATCGAGCAGCAAATAGCGCGGCTCGGTCGCGAGCGCGCGCGCGATGCCGATGCGCCGCTCATCGCCATAGGGCAGTGTGCCCGCGATGAGGTCGGCCTTCGGACCAAGCCCCATCCAATCGAGGATTTCCTGCGCACGCCCGACCGCGGCGCGGCGGCTCGCGCGCCTGAGCACCAGACCGGCCGCGACATTCTCGAGCACGGAGAGGCCGCGAAACAGGCGCACGGCCTGAAACGTGCGGGCCACGCCGGCGCGCGACACCTCGTGCGGTTGCAGCCCGGCGAGCGAGCGGCCCTCGAGGCGGATGGTGCCTTCGACAGGCGCCTCAAAACCTGAGAGCGCGTTGATCAGCGTGGACTTGCCGGCGCCGTTCGGCCCGATCAAGCCGAGCAGCTCGCCCCGCGCGAGGCTGAGCGTGATGTCCTCCAGCGCGCGAAGGCCCCCGAAGCGAACGCTCACATGTTCGGCTTCGAGGGCCCCCGTAACAATCGCTTCGGTCACGTCGGCTTAGAACGTCACCTCCGGAACCTTCTCGACGCGCGTGCGCTC
>VGET01000329.1 GCA_016869195.1 Alphaproteobacteria bacterium
CTTGGCATCCATGCTGGCCTCCTCAATCCAGCCAGCATCTTGAATCAGAACAAAGCCGGGTTTGGAACCCCCTTCGATTCAATCAAAGTGGAATTGGCTCTAATTCACAGAATATCTCGTGCAGGCCGAAAGCAACCTGGTCGAGATTCTCGAAAAGAATGTTGGGCCGTGCAGGCCTGGCGAGTTTGGCCAGGTGGTAGTGACGCCTTTGCATGCCTTCGCGATGCCGCTTCTGCGGTACGTGAATGGCGATCTTGCGGAAGCCGGGGGATCGGCAGCCTGTGGCCGCGGTTTGCCGGTGATTCGCCGGGTGTTGGGACGTGAAAGACAGATGGTGCGCCTTCCCAACGGTGACGTGTTCTACCCTCAAGATCTTGGCGGCCTTGTTGCTGGCCTCAGAAAAATTCGGCAGTTCCAACTCGTGCGTACCGCGGAAACCCAGATGGAGGTTCGGCTCTCGGTACGTGCTCCGCTCGACGACGACGAAGGGGCCCTCCTGCGCAAACGGATTCATGACCGCTTTCAGTATCCCTTTGACGTCAGCTTCACCTACATGGACGTGATCCCTCGCGAACCCTCGGGCAAGTTCTTCGATTTCAAGTCCGAAGTCGGGTGACCACTGAGCGCGGCTTCTCCGCGATCACGTGGAACAAATGCCAGTGCTTGGGGTGGCCGGTTGCAGTGGCGCTGTCGACCTCCTCCTCATCGAAGCGCTCGACGGCGAGGCCCTCAAGAAGCGCTCGCGCGGCGGCGCGATCGAAGGACGTGATGCCCTCCCGAGCGGCCCAGCCATCGCGCTTGCCCAACAACTGACCGGCGAAGCGCCCGCCCGGCGCCAGCGACGCGACGATCTTCGCCCACAGTCCGGCGAAACGCTCAGGCGGGCAGAAGGGCAGTGAGAAGCTGGCGTTGATCAGCGTCGCGCGCGGCAGCTCAACGTTCTCGAAGCGCGCGACCACCATTTGCAACCGCTCGGGGTGAACCAGGTCAGGCCGAGCCCTGAGGCGCACGAATGCGTCCGGCTCTACGTCGATCGCCAGCACGCGGTAGCCCCGCTGGAGCAACTCGACCGTGTCCCTTCCATCGCCGGCACCAAGGTCAAGCGCAACGGCGCCATCCGGCGGCCCGCCCTCTGCCTCGATCGCGGTGAGGGCACCGACGAGCGTGTCGCGCGGCGGGCGACCCGCGACGGCGTCGTAGTAGCGCCGCCAGCGGTCCTCGCCCGCCAGATCGTCGCCCAAGGCTTAGCCCTTCGCCGCAACCACCTCGATCTCCACGAGCCAGTCGGGATGGGCCAGCGCCGCCACCATGAAGAGGGTGGAGGCCGGCGCCGTGCGCGAGAAGAAGCCATCACGGATCTTCCGGAGCACCGGCACGTGGTCGCGGGTCAGGAGGAAGGTGTTGATCTTGACCACGTCATCGAAGCCCATGCCGCCGGCCGCAAGAATCGCCTCGACGTTGCGGAAGGCGCGCTCGATCTGTGCCTCGATGCCCTTCACGATGGTGCCGTCGGGCGCGACGCCGACCTGGCCCGAGACGTGCAGCCAACGCGCGCCGGGGCCTGCCTCGGCGCCATGGCTGTAGCGCGAGGCCGGCGCGGCGATGCCCGGCGGATTGTAGAACTTGATCATCTCCCTGCTCCTTTGCTTGGGCCGCTATCCCCGATCTGGCGGATGGCGCGCGAGGCCGGCATGATGGCAGAAGGTGGCCGCGCGGTGCGGCGGAAATCAAACGAGCTCGCGGGAGGATGGAATCGTGGTTCAGGGCGTGGCATTTCATGACGGCCGCTATATGCCGGCCGAAGAGGCGAAGATCTCGATTCTCGACCCTGCGTTCACGCGGAGCGACGTGGTCTATGACACCGCGACCGTCTGGAAGGGGCACTTCTTCCGGCTCGACGATCACATCGCGCGCTTCTTCCGCTCGTGCGAGGGCATGCGGCTCAAGCCGCCGCACAACGCCGCCGAGATCAAGTCGATCCTGGCGGAGTGCGTCGACCGTGCCGGACTGGAGGACGCCTATGTCCAATTCGTATGCACCCGTGGGCCCTTCGTCGATCTGGCGAATCGGGATCCGCGAAACTGCAAGAACGGCTTCTATGCCTATGCGATTCCATATATCTGGATCATCTCGAAAGAGAAGCAGGACCGCGGCGCCCGCATCGCCATTGGCTCGAACCGCCGGATTCCCGACTCGGCCATCAATCAGCGCATCAAGAACTTTAACTGGATGGACCTAAGCCGCGGAGTCATTGAGGCTTTCGATCGCGGCTACGACCATGTCGTGCTGCTCACGCCCGACGGCCGCGTGGCTGAAGGACCGGGCTTCAATGTCTGGATCATCAAGGACGGCACGCTGAAGACACCGAAGGACAACTGCCTGCACGGCCTGACCCGCCGAACCGTGTTCGACTTCGCGCGCGAGCTGAACATCCCGGCGGTCGAAGTCGACCTCCGCGAGGAAGACCTCTACAACGCCGATGAGGTGTTCCTGTCGACCGAAGGCGGTGGCCTCATGCCGGTCGGTCAGGTCGAGGACAAGATCTACGGCAATGGCGGCCCGGGCATGATGACATCGCAGCTTCGTGCTGAGTACTGGCGCCGCCGCGAGGCCGGTTGGATGGGCACCAAGGTCACGTCGTTGATCGCGCGCGAGCCGGTGGTCGCCTGACCCTCCACTACGCCAGCGTCCCGCGCACGGGATAGTCGTTCTTCCGGATCCAGTCGAGGCCGTCCGCGATCTGGGAGAGATCCGCGCGCGCCCAGGGCGCGTTTGAGACGCAGGCGATCTGCAGGCGCTGGTCGGGACGCACGAGGAACAGCGC
>VGET01000330.1 GCA_016869195.1 Alphaproteobacteria bacterium
GTGCGATCGTCTCCGGATCGCGTTCGCGAATGGGATGGCCGATGAGTCGAATCGCTGCCGCGTGCATTGTGTTGACCGTCTGTCTGCTGGCGGTGCGATGCGCCCCGCCGCAACCTCCCACGCAGGCGTTCGCAACGCTGCCTCCGACTGCCGACACCGATGCGACCGTCCAGGCCGCGATCGCTAAAGCACTGCCAAGCCCAACGCTCAGCCCGACGCCGAACATCGCAGCGACGATCGAGGTTTCGCTCGCTGCGACTGTTTCAGCTCTCCGGGCAGCGACCGCGGCCGCCATCCCGACCAGCATGCCGTCCCCTGCGGCAACGCCGACCGCCACGGCCATGCCTACGCCGACTGCGACTCGGACTGCGATACCGACGGCAACTCCAGTGCCGACGCCGACTGCGACTCCGGCTGCGATGCCGACGGCAACTCCAATGCCTACGCCGACTGCGAGACCGACTGCGGTGCCGACGGCAACTCCAATGCCTACGCCGACTGCGAGACCGACTGCGGTGCCGACGGCAACTCCAATGCCTACGCCGACTGCGAGACCGACTGCGGTGCCGACGGCAACTCCAATGCCTACGCCGACTGCGAGACCGACTGCGGTGCCGACGGCAACTCCAATGCCTACGCCGACTGCCGTGCCGCCGACACTGACGCATGCTCCGATCGACAACGCGGGTCTCAACTGTGACGCCGGACAGCCAATGGTGACAGCGCGCTACTACTGCTTCTCGTCGTTTGCCGACAAGGTGTTTGATGGGGTTGCCGGCAGATACAAGTACTTACCTCACTACACCTATCGATTGCGGGCAAATGCCAAGATCTACGCCTCGATGGATGGCACGATAACGCGCGTCATCACCCAAGAACCCAACGATCTTGAGTTCCATCTCTCTGCTGGAGACGACGTGTGGATGCTGGTTTATGACCATGTAGCAAAGGTGCACGTTGCCGAGGGTGCCCGTGTGAAGGCGGGCGACTGGATCGCCACATCGTTGAACGAGACCACCCATCGGTTCGAGTTTCAGGTCAACAAGGACACCCGGCGCATTGACAACACCAGTTGGCACATTTGTCCGCGTACGATTGGATCTTCGTCGTTCAACTTATTCCATGAAGCCGTGCGCGCATCAAATAACGCTCGCGCTACCGACGGGGGTTTCGTGTCAGTATGCGAGGCTGAGACAGTCGATCCACTGAACTTCTATGTTCCTTGAAACCTCGAGGGTTCAAACTCGCCGCCAGATCTCCAGCGAGTTGTTGCTTTCCTAAACCGCAGGTCGCAGTTTCCATCACTGCCGGGAGCGCCAATAGCAGCAAGGTTTTTGTGAAGCCACGTGACCCGAGATTTCTCATTTGGGAACATCCCGACTCCGGACGGCCCGCGCATGGCGCGAGCAAATGTGTTGGCGGTAAGGCGGCATTACATGAGCGTTAGCCTGGTCGAACTAGGTCCGCGCAAATGGCGTGTGTTCGTGAGCGCCGGCACCGACAACCAGGGCCGCCGGGTGCGCGTCTCCGAGCGATTCGAAGGCTCGAAAACCGACGCACAGCGCCGGGGCCGGGCCATCGCCTCGGACCTCGACACCGGCCGCCATGTCGCCCGGCAGCCCGAAACGTTCGCGGCGTTCATCGCCTCATGGTGGCCATCGAAAGCGGCCGCAATCGCACCAACGACGGCCCGCACGTACCGGAACATGCTCGATATCCATGTGCTCCCCGCGATAGGCGCTCGACCGCTCCAGAAGATCACCGGCGCGGAGCTTTCCGGTATCGTCGGCCGTCTCGCATCGAAGGGCCAGCTTGCGACCGCGGACCATGTGTACGTGTTCCTGCGCCTGGTCTTCAACGCGGCGCTTCGCCAGGGCGCAATCGGGAAGTCGCCGCTTCGAGGCGTTGAGCGCCCACGGGTGCCACGGCGTGAGATCGCGGTCCTCTCGCCGGACGAGTGGCAGAGGATCCGCGCTTACCTGCAGGAGCAAGCGCCCTGGGGCGTCCGGCCGTTGTCGCTGCTGCTGACCTCGGGCATGAGGCGCTCTGAGCTGTGCGGCCTCCAGTGGCGAGACGTTGACCTCGAACACGGCCGGGTGCTCGTGCGCCGGTCCTATCACGTCATCGCTGGCCAGGCCATCTACAAAGAGCCCAAATCGGACCGCTCCCGGCGGGCAATAGCCCTCGACTCGCACACCGTCGAGCTGCTACGCGACCAGCGGGCCGAGGCCGACCGGATCGCCTCGATGTTCGGGCGCAAGGTCAAAGACACCGATCCAGTATTCGCCAACGCGCAGGGCGCACCGTGGGCTCCTGATTCCCTCAGCGGGGTGTGGCGACGCGCCGCTTCGAAGCTCGGCCTCCCCGTGAAGCTCCACGGCCTGAGACACTCAAGCGCCACTCTCATGTTGGCCGCCGGCGTCCCGGTGCATCTGGTGAGTCAACGGCTTGGGCACGCGACGGCGGGATTCACCTTGAGCGTTTACGCGGGATTCCTCCCTGGCGCTCAGGCCGAGGCCGCCGAGAGGCTCGGGGCCCTGCTCAACGGCCACGGGTCCGCGCTGCCCGCTGGCACCGCCTCCGCGGGGTAAGTGGCACCGGAATTGGCACCACCAACACGGAAGGACTACGATTCTAGGGTTGCCATGCCATATCTGGCGTAGATATGGTGGGCCGTGAGGGAATCGAACCCTCGACCTTCAGATTAAAAGTCTGCTGCTCTGCCAACTGAGCTAACGGCCCACAGGCCGAGGATATCAGGCTTAGTCGCTACTCCCGGGCGTCGCGC
>VGET01000331.1 GCA_016869195.1 Alphaproteobacteria bacterium
TCGAGCCGGCGGAAATAGAGCGGCCAATAGGCCTCGCCCACCGCCTCCAGCATCTCGATCGAGACGATACGGTCATAGCGCCCCGTGACATCGCGATAGTCGATCAGGCGCACATCGACGCGCCCATCGAGGCCGGCGTCGGCGATGCGCGTGCGCCCGAACTCATATTGCGCGCGAGAGACGGTGATCGCGTCGACGTGGCAGCCGAATTCGCGCGCGAGGTGCCCGGCCAAGCCGCCCCAGCCGCAGCCGATCTCAAGCACGCGATCATGGGCTGAAGGTTCCAACAGGGTCGCGACGCGCGCGAGCTTGGCGTCTTGCGCGGCCTCGAGGCTGCGCCGCTCGTCCTCGAACAGGGCGGCTGAATAGCTCATGCCGCGATCGAGCCAATGCGCGAAGAAATCATTCCCGAGGTCATAGTGGCGCTGGATGTTGCGCCGGCTTCCGACCCGCGAATTACGCCGGCGTCGATGCGTGAGCGCGTTCGTCAAACGCGCCAGCGGGTGGCCGGCAAAGCGCGTCGCGCTCGCGCCCTGAGCGCGCGCCAACAAGGTGAGCAGCGCGCCGAGCTCAAGGCTGTCCCAATCGCCCTCCACATAAGCCTCGGCGAAGCCGATCGCACCGCCGGTGATGAGCCGGCGCAGCGCGCGCGGCCGGTTCAGCCTGAGCGCAGCCGTGGTCGGTGCCGTTTGGTCGCCGAGCTGGAGCGTCGCGCCATCGGACAACGTCACGTCGAGCGGCGCGAGCGCAAGGCGCTGGCCGAGCGCCACCACCAGCCGCGCTTCAATCACCTGGGCGAGCGAGCGGCGGCGACGGCGTGCAACGCGCGGCGACAGCTCGGCGATCGGAGTTTGCAACGTCATTTCAGTCGGACAGTCCCATGTGAGGCGCGGGCTCGGTGTGCGCGAGCGTGATGGTGGCCGCAGGCCTCCCCGGGTGGCGCTGCAGCGCCACGCCCTTGAGCCAGAGCCGAAGCGCGTGCAGGTGAATGCTAAGGATCACGCCGAGGCCAAACAGCGGAGTGCGCGCGAACGCACGAAGGATCGCGCGGTCGCTCATCGGCTCGCGCGCTGCCTGCTGTGTCGCGACCAACAACGGTGCGCCGCCCTCGTCCTCCCGAATGACCAGCGAGAGCGCGTCCGCCCTGAGACGCAGCGCAAAATGATAGCGCGCCGTCATGGAGATGAAGGGCGAGACATGAAACGCCTTGGGCGCGGCATGACGCAGCACGCCATCCGGCGCGCCCTCGCCCCGCGGAGCGACATAGACGTGAGCCTCTCCGAACGTGTTGTGCACCTCGTAAAGGATCGCGCGCATGTTGTTGTCGCGATCGAGGCAGAGATAGAGGCTGATCGGGTTGAAGACATAGAAGAGAACGCGCGGCAGCGCGACCAGGAGGATGCGCGCCGGCGGCTCGTCGTGCCCGACCGCGCGGAGCTGACGCTCGACCCAGGGCCGGAGCGCGCTGCCGTCGCGCGGACCATGATCGCGCGCGCGCAGCGAGAGCAGATTAAACCGATCGATCGAGAACAGGCGCGCTCGGGTGGCATCCGGCCGGTCAAGGTCGATGCAGACGGAGATCATCGGGCGCCGCAATGCGTGGCGCTTCGGCCGAAGCCTCGCGTGGGCGACGTGGCCAAACAGGAGGCCAGGCTCAAGCATGCGCGCTTACCCTGCCATGATCGGTTGCCACCGCAAAGCGTGTGCGCACCGAGTCCGCCGCCGCGAAGCCCGAGGCGATCGCGTCCTCATGAAAGCCATAGCCGACATAGCTGCCGCAATACCAGGTGTGTCGCCCACCCTGCAATTCATCGAGCGCGGGGCGGCGCGCGAGCGGGTCGTGGCTCAATAGCGGATGGCGAAACTCGAGCCGGCGCCACGTCATCGCCTCGAAAGGAGGGCGCTCGGGGTTGAGCGACAGGAACACCGGCTCGGGGCAGTCGAGGCCCTGCAGCCGGTTGAGCCAATAGGTCACGGCGACCGCGCTGCCCCGCCCCCCGCCCCGACGGCCGAGATAGTTCCACGAGGCCCAGGCGGCGCGCCGCACGGGCATGAGCCGCACATCGCTGTGAAGATAACCGATGTTGTTGGCATAGCGCTGAGCGCCGAGAAACGCGCGCTCGGCAGCGCTCGGCTGCTCGAGTAGCGTGAGTGTCGTATCGGCGTGCGTCGCCATGATCACCGCGTCATGCAGAATGGCCTCGCCGGTTGCGGTGTGCACGATGACGCCGTGACCGCGCCGCTCGATGCCGCGCACCGGCGTCGCCAACCGTGTCGCGATCGGCCGCATGGCGAGCATGCGCCGCACATAGGTTTCGCTGCCGCCCTTGACCACGCGCCACTCAGGGCGGTCACGCAGCTCAAGGAGTCCGTGATTGGCGAAGAAGGCGCGCACGCTGCGAAACGGAAACGACGCGGCCTCGTCGATCGGCACCGACCAGATGCATGCGACCATCGGCAATAGGTGATCTTGGACAAATCCTTCCGAATAGCCGGCGGTAGCCAACACCTCGCCGAGCGACGCGCTGTCATCAAGCTGCGCGGCCTCACGATTGAAGCGCACGATGTCGCGCACCATGCGCCAGAAACGTGGATGCAGCAGGTTGGATTTCTGTGCCAGCATCGTACTCAGACGTTGGCTGCCGGCGTATTCGAGCGCGCCGTCATCGAGACTGACCGCGAACGACATGTCACTTGGGCGGGTCTCGACCCCGAGCGCGGCGAGCAGCGCCGTAAATTGTGGGTAATTCCGCTGGTTATAGAC
>VGET01000332.1 GCA_016869195.1 Alphaproteobacteria bacterium
TCAGTGAGGAGTGGTATTAGGGCTCGAGCGGAATCTCGAGCCCGTCGCCGGTATCGATGACCGGCGTGCCGAAGGGCGCGCAAAGTTTCTTCATCCGCTGCTTGATCGCAACCTTGACCTTGCCGGTGGCGAGGCCGAGCGGCGAGGCGTGAACATGGACCGGCGTCAAGCGCATGCGCGCCGGTGTCCCGTTCTCCACATCCAGCGAGAAAACGAACGACCAGAAGGTGTGGCGAAACGGGAACTTCCAGTAGTCGTCGATGAAGTTGCCGACGTCATAGATGATCACGCCGCGGCGGTAGCGCTCGATCCCGTGGAACACATGCGCCGAGTGGCCGTGGATGACATCTACGCCACGCTCGATGGCACCACGCGCGAAGGCTCGGAACTTGCGGTTCGGCCGCAGCCGCATGTTCGGTCCCCAGTGCAGCGAGAGCACGACGAGCCCGACGCCTTGAGCGCGCAGCTCGGCAACCGAGCGCTCGACCCAGTCAAGCCCCGGCGAGCGACCTCCAAACCTGATGTGATTGGTGCCCGCGCTCTCCGGCCCTGCGGCGAACTCCGGCATATTGTCCGTCGCCGCCATGATCCCGACCTTGAGGCCCGGTAGATTGAGAATTGTCGGCGCCGTCGCCTCCGCCGCATTGCGCCCCGCGCCGGCGCGCGCAATCCCGGCCTGATCGAGGTGATCGAGCGTGTCGTGCACGCCGCGCGCGCCGAAATCCATCATGTGATTGTTGGCGAGGCAGACAAAGCGGACATTGCCGCATTTCAGGATTCGGATTGCGTCAGGGTCGGCGCGGAAGTGAAAGACCTTCCAGGTCCGCTTCCAGCGCTCATCCGAGGTCGTGATCGGCGCTTCGAGATTGGCCAACACCGCATCCGACCCGCGCAGAATCGGCAGCACATTGCCGAAGAAATATTCCGGCTCCTTCTCGCGCAGTGCCCGGCTTACGCCGCGACCGAGCATCACGTCACCGAGAAACGCCAGGCTTATGCGATTGGTCATGATCGTCGGGGCGGTCGGGCCAGTCATGGAGGGAATGTGGTGTCGCTGTGAGCGAAGCTCGTGCCTTGCGGCCCGGCTTCAAGTCTTCACGACACCGCCTTCGACCGCTCTAAGCTCGAAGGCCGCCGCCATGAGAGCGCGAGTATAGGCGGTCTTTGGCCGGTCGAACACCTCTTCCGCACTGCCCTGCTCCACCACGACGCCATCCTTCAGCACCACCACGTCGTGGCTAAGCGCACGAACGACTCGGAGATCATGGCTGATGAACAGATAGGCCAGGCGATGGCGGGTTTGGAGCTCGCGGAGGAGTTCGATGATCTGCGCCTGGACCGACATGTCGAGCGCGCTGGTCGGCTCGTCGAGTACCACGAAGCTTGGCTTAAGCACGAGGGCGCGCGCAATCGAGATGCGCTGGCGCTGGCCGCCCGAAAACTCATGGGGGTAGCGATCCTGCATGGAAGGATCCAACCCGACCTCGCGCATCACATCGGCCACCAGCGCACGCCGCTCCGCCTCGTTCGCCCCGATGCGATGGACCTTGAGACCCTCGGCGACGATGTCGAACAGCGACATGCGCGGGCTGAGCGAGCTGTACGGGTCCTGAAACACCACCTGCATGCGCCGGCGCAGCGGCCGCATCTGGCTGGAACCGTGCTTCTCGATCGGCGTGCCGCCAAACTGGATCGTCCCCATGCTCCTGTTGAGCCGGAGCAGCGCGAAGCCGAGCGTTGTCTTGCCCGAGCCCGATTCGCCGACGACGCCGACAGTGTGACCCTCGCGCACCGTGACCGAGACGCCATCCACCGCCTTGACATAGCCGACGGTGTGGCGAAACACGCCGGCCTTGATCGGGAAATGGACCTTGAGATTGTCGCAGGAGATCACGACCGGCGCGCTCAGGTCCGCCACCTTCGGCCGGCCCCTAGGCTCAGCACCGAGCAATTGCTGCGTATAGGGGTGCGTCGGCGCCTCGAAGATCTGCCGCATTTCGCCGCGCTCGACGATCTGCCCGCCCTTCATCACGCAGACCCGGCGCGCCATGTGGCGCACGATGTTGAGGTCGTGCGTGATCAGCAGCACCGCCATGCCGAGGCGCTCCTGCAGCTCGCGCATGAGCTTCAGGATCTGCGCCTGGATCGTGACGTCGACCGCCGTGGTCGGCTCATCGGCGATCAGAAGATCGGGCTCGTTCGCCAGCGCCATCGCAATCATGACGCGCTGACGCTGGCCACCAGAGAGCTCATGAGGATAGGACTTCAGGCGCCGCTCAGCGTCCTGCAGGCCGACGAGTTGCAGCAGCTCGCGCGCGCGCGCCTCGGCCTCGACCTTGTTCATCTTGCGGTGCAGGATCAAGACCTCAGCGATCTGCCGCCCGATTCGATGGAGCGGGTTGAGCGAGGTCATCGGCTCCTGAAAGATCATCGTAATGCGGTTGCCGCGCACGCGCCGAAGCTCCTTCTCCGGCGCGCCGATCATCTCCTGGCCATCAACCAGGATGCTGCCGCGCGGGTGAAACGCCGCCGGATAGGGCAGAAGCTGCATCACCGATAGCGCCGTCACCGACTTGCCCGAGCCTGACTCGCCCACGAGCGCCAGCGTTTCGCCGCGCGCGACGTCAAACGACACGCCGTCAACCGCCTTGGTCTCGCGGCCATCGCCGCGGAAGCTGACCGCGAGATCGCGAATGGAGAGGAACGGTGCCGTACTCATCGCTTGGTGAGCTTCCGGGGATCG
>VGET01000333.1 GCA_016869195.1 Alphaproteobacteria bacterium
CATCTGCTCGTCCGTGTATCTCGACTTGCGCATTGCTCCCTCCATCCAGGGAGCCGGTCTCTCACGATTCGCTTGGTCCGAAAACCCAGGGGCAGGTCAGAAAGCCGGCGAGCCAGGCGATCTGGCGCTCGCCAAGCAGCAGGGCAAAACCGGGCGAGGAACCGAGCGCGATCAGCGCCGCCAGGGAGGAATAGCGGTTTAACATTTGGTGCCGCCATTTGAGCCGCTATCCCGTTGATTTGATTCGCAAGCCGCGGAATTCGAATGTCGGATTGCAACCACTAGATGCTGCGTCTGTATCAAAAGTTGACCTTGATTGCCGCCACCACGTTGAAGTTGATGCCCTCGTTGTCGCGTACGTCTGAATCATCGAGCGATAGCATGATGCCGTGCGCGACCGTTTCGCCGCGATCCAGGTAGCTAATGCTCAGCTCGAGCGGCACCGCATCCGAATCGATGTCGAATGCGCGGCGCTCATAGATTACGTTGCCCTCCAAATCGCGGCCGACCGGAACATTCGCGATTCCATGGCCTGAGGTGATGTGGAGCGGCTGCATGAGCGCGATTCTCATCTGGTCCGAGCCGGTAATCGGGCCATCGAACGAGAGGCCCACGCCGAACTTCTGACCGTGCCAGTTCTCGGCGCCTTGATAGAGCGAGCCCTGGGCGGCTGAGGCGTTGAGCAGCGCATAGTCGTAGAACATTACGGCGGAGACCTGATCGCCCAGCGCGACCGACAGGCTGGCGCCGAAGGTCTCGGTCGTGCTCCCCTCGCCGAGCGCGAACGCGCCGGTGCTGGCCTCGCCCAGGACGCGATCCTGCTCGATCAGGCGGCCATAGGAGAAGCCCAGCGTGACGCCCTTGCTCACGCTGTAGCTGGCCTGAAGGCCTAAGAGATCGGCCTCGGGCCGGGCCTGCGTCTGGCTCAGGGCCGCAGCGAGCCCACCCTCGGCCGCGCCCTGCACGAGCGCCGAGCTCGACGCGACAAAGGCGCCGATCGAGGCGCGCTCGCCGAGCGCGAACGTGGCATCAGCGAAGCTGCCCTGATCCAAGGCCTCGCCCGCCTCGCCCAAGCCGAGCATCAGGTGCGGGCCACCTGGAAATCCGGTCGCCCGGAAATAGAGACCGGCACTGCCCTGACCGAAGCGCATCGCGTAGCCGTCGCCAGCGAAAGAGGCCACGGCGAACGCCTCGCCACTCGGGACCTCGGTGCTAGACTGGAAAGCAAACGTTGACCCCGCGTCATGGCCGCTGGCGGCAGGCGCCACGCTGAGTGCAACACTGAGCTCGCCTAGGCGGTCAGCCAGATCGCGCGAGGGCGGCGGCGCCTCGACCTCGGTCTCACCGAGGTCGAGGCCGAAATCACGCCCGAAATCGTCGAACACGACGAGGCCGTCGAGCGCGTCGAGCGCGTTTTTCTTACAAGGCAGGGTCGAGGCACTGCCACCAATATTGCTGCTGAGAAGCGGTGTGCCGCCTTGGCTCACATTGCCGCCGGTCGCGACCACGGTCTTGCCAGAGGGACTCATCGCGGCGGCTACATTGAGCAGGCCCCAACCATAGATTGAATCAACCCCCTTCTGACCCAGATCCTTCGCCGTCTTCTTTAAGATTTCGGCCTGCTTGGCAGGGGTCAACCACGGCCACGCGTCTTTGAGCAGCGCGACCGCGCCTGCGACGTGTGGTGCGGCCATCGAGGTGCCCGACATTGACGCAAGCTTGTTGCCCGGTGCGTCGGACACGATGTTGTTGCCGGGCGCAACGATGAAGAAGTTTCTGATCATGTCGGAGCTGTCGCAGGTATTGACCGGCCCGATGCAGTTGACGCCGGGCCTGTTCGAGAACGAGGAGATTTGGTTGTTGGGATTGACGCTGCCGACCACGAGCAGATGCGGCAGTGAGGTGCTTGCGTCGCCGCTATAATATTCGTGGACCGCGTTAGCGCCAGTATTGCCGGCGGCACGCACGAGCACCATCGAATCTTTGTAGTCATCAAACAGGTTGAGCTCGCCGTTCGAGAACAGATCGCCCGCGACGCCGGACGGGCCATAGCTCATGTTGACCACCGAGACCTTGCGCTTTACGGCGTGATCGAAGGCGGCCTTGCCGTTATCGGTCGCGCGCCACTTTGTGTTGTCGAACACGGCGTAGTTGTCGATCCGGGCATCGGGCGCGACGCCGACAATGCCGCTGCCGTTATTGCCTGCGCCAGCCGTGCCGGAGACATGGGTGCCGTGTGCGTCGTAAATCGTGTACGTACCTTGGTAGAGGGTAAAGTTAAAGAGCCGGCCCTCGAAATCCTTGTGACCTTTGTCGGCCAACCCATCGAAGATGCCGATCGCTGCGCTTTTGCCGGTATAGGAATTGTGGAGTTTCTTCGTGACGCCGATCTGCGTCATGTCGGACCTATACTCGTTCGCCTCGGCACTCGCGCCCATCGCGACAAGTACACCAAACCCTACGAGCCCCGCTGGTGCCAACTTCATCACAGCCCCCTCCAATGGCTAAGACGCCGGTGTCCAAAAGTAGAGCTTATTATTAGGGACGGAGGAATCTTTTGATGTGATGGTCGTCACATGTGATACGGGCATAGAGTGGTGCCCGGCCCCCTGAGACGAATCCAGGTGCAATATTGGCCAAGGGTCAGGCTCAGTGCCAAGGTCGTGGCTGGCCGAGCGACCGGCTGCTTACCCCCAGCTTACCTG
>VGET01000334.1 GCA_016869195.1 Alphaproteobacteria bacterium
CCTCGTGATCGGCGAGGATCGCAGGCATCAGCTCGCGCAGCTCATCGTGCAGCGCATCCTGGTCGACACGTGTCAGTTTGCCGTCCTTGACCATGATCTCGCCGTTCACGATCACGGTCTCGACCGAAGAGCCGTCCTCGCAATAGACGAGATGGTTGC
This sequence comes from Alphaproteobacteria bacterium, assembly GCA_016869195.1. Classification (GTDB taxonomy): domain Bacteria; phylum Pseudomonadota; class Alphaproteobacteria; order UBA828; family UBA828; genus SHWC01. The sequence goes on from VGET01000334.1 coordinate 160, forward strand.
GCAGGTCGTTCATCGGCATGAAATTGGCGGTGCGGGTGTTGATAACCACGAGATCGGCCTTCTTGCCGACCTCGATCGATCCGATCTCCTTTTCCAGGCAGACGCTGTAGGCGCCACCCATGGTGGCCGCATGCAGCACCTCCTCCGCGGTCAGCCAGTAATAGCTGTCGGGCGAGGATATCTTGTGCAGCAGCCCTGCGGCCGACATGACACTGAACATGCGCGGTGTGTCGCTGGTGGACAACCCGTCCGAGCCGAGCGCGAGGTTGACGCCGGCATCCAGGAGCCGCCGCACCGGGCAGATGCCGGAGCCGAGCTTCATGTTTGAGAGCGTGTTGTGCGCAACCGAGCAGCCCGCATTGCCCATGAGCTCGATGTCCTCGTCGGTGAGCCAGATGCCGTGCGCGATGGTGGTGTGGCGGTTCAGGAGTCCGTTGTCGTGCATGAAGCGCACGAGGGTCTTGCCGAACAACTCCTTGCCGGTCACCGCCTGCACCTTGGTCTCGAGGATATGGGTGTGGAAAGGCACGCCATGGCGGCGCGCAAGCTCATCCGCCGCCTGCATCAGCTCGACCGTGCAGCGCTGCGGTCCGGACGGCGCGACCATGAACCGGAGCCGCCCCGCACGGTTGTGATAGCGCTTGAACGCCTCCTTGCTGAACTCGATGTATTCATTGGTCGTCGGCGGCACCTGCGCCTCGATCTCCCGCCTGAGGCTGGCCGGCAGCAGCTCGTTCAGATAGACGATCGTGTCGGGCAGACGGCGGTTGATGACGTGGCCCGAGACGCTTGCGCGAATGCCGACATCCTCATAGGCCTGGAACACGGCGCCGAGCGTGCCCATGGTCTGGAGCGGGAATTCGAGGATGTCGTCGCTGAACGAGGTGACTCCGGTCTTGATGGCGTCCATGGCGCAGAGCGCCGAGCGCAGATAGATCATGCGCTCGGTGAGCGCCGGCGTGCCGAGGATGAGATAGGCGAGCGTCATCCACAGCTCGAGCGGCATGTTGTCGTAGCGGCCCTTGAAGAAGGCCTCGGGCGTATGGATGTGGGAGTTGATCAGCCCGGGGATGATCAGCCGGTCGCGCCCCTGGATCACCGTGTTGGCGTGGATGTCGCCCTTGATCGTGCCGATCTCCTTGATGCGATCGTTCTCGATCAGGACATCAGCCTGGAACGGCTTGCTGCCGTGGCTCTTGTCCATCGCGATGATGGTGGCGCCGCGGATCAGGATCGACATTGTATCCCCCTTTTCATGAGGTCGGCCGTACCCTAGTCGGCCGGCAAGACGAACATGTCTTCCGCCCGCCAGAACGCGGAGATCTTCTGACCGGGCGTGAACGCCGTCGCGTCGAGCTCGTGCGCCTGCTTCTGGACACGAAACACCCGCTCCCCGCCAATGTCGAGATGGAGCGTCACCACCGACCCGATGAATTCTTCGCTGATCAGGCTGGCCTCCAGGTGATTGATCGCTCCGCCTTTGGGCGCCGCGCCGATCGCGACGCGGTCTGCGCTGATTACCAGGGCGATCTTGTCGCCGGGCGAATACGAGCGTCCGATCGGGGCCGGCGCACGGAGTTGGCCCAAGCCGGTCTCGATCAGGATCGCTTCGCCATCGTTGCCACGCAACGTGCCATCAACGATGTTGTTCGCACCGATAAACTCGGCGACAAAACGGTTTGCGGGCGTGCGATAAACCTCGCGGGGCGAGCCGACCTGCTGGATGCGACCGCCATTCATGATCGCGACGCGGCTCGCCATGGCAAACGCCTCGGATTGGTTGTGTGTCACATAGGCGAAGGTGATGCCAAGCTGGCGCTGAAGCTGGGTGATCTCTGACTGCATCCGAATGCGAAGGTGCGCATCGAGCGCGCTCAGGGGCTCGTCGAGCAGCAGGATCTCAGGCTCGGTAACGAGCGCACGTGCGATGGCGACGCGCTGCCGCTCGCCGCCTGAAAGCTGCGTTATGTTGCGCCCCGCGTGTGCGGCAAGCCCCATGCGCTCGAGCCACCCCATCGCTTTTTCGCGTCGTGTCTTGGCCGACTGATTGCGCATCTTGAGACCGAACTCGACGTTCCTGAGCACGCTCATATAGGGAAACAGCGCAAGGGATTGCCACACCATCGGCGTATCGCGCTGCCAGGGCTTGCGCTCATTGACCCGCTCTCCATTGAGCCTGATCTCGCCCTCGCTCGGCGCCTCGAGGCCGGCGATCATCCGTAGCGTCGTCGTTTTGCCGCAGCCGGATGGCCCCATGATCGCGACGAACTCGCCGCGAGCAATCTCAAGGTCGATGCCGTGCACAGCAGTGATCTCGCCATAGTGCTTCGCTACCTTGTCGAGCACGAGGAGCGGCTCCGCCATGGCTCAGGTCCTTCTCAACATCGGCCTGCCCGGACGGCGCATCATCAGGAGAAACTGGGCCACGATCACGAGCGTCATCGAAATCGCGAACACCAGGCTGCCGACCGCATTGATTCGCGGACTCACCTGCCCCTGCATCATGTTGAGCACGCGCGCCGGCACGGTCTCATT
>VGET01000335.1 GCA_016869195.1 Alphaproteobacteria bacterium
CGTGGCGATGTTGTCATCGCGGGCTGCGCCATCCTCGAAGCGATCATGCGCGCCTGCCCGGTCGGCGGGCTTACCGTGGCTGATCGTGGCCTCAGGGAAGGCCTGCTGCTCGGCATGATGCGCGCGGACAACGCGCTCGGCTGATGCAACGCACCAGCCGGGGCGGTCCGGCCGGACGGCGCCGCGCCGCGGTCCGGGTCACCGGCGCCAAAACTCCGTCCTCTCGCCGCTGGCTCGAGCGCCAGCTGAACGATCCCTATGTCCACGCGGCGCGTGAGGAGGGTTATCGCTCGCGGGCGGCCTTCAAGCTGATCGAGCTTGATGAGCGCTTCGGCCTGCTCGCGCCGGGTCGTCGTGTGGTCGACCTCGGGGCTGCGCCGGGCGGTTGGGCGCAGGTCGCGGCCCGCAAGGTGAAGGCGGGCCAATCGGGCGGCGGCGTGGTGGTCGCGATCGATCTCAATCCGATTGAGCCGATGGAGGGTGTGATCGTCCTGCAGGGCGATGCTCTCGACCCGGCGGTTCTGGCGCCGGTATCGGCGGCGCTTGGCGGCGCGCGGGCCGATCTCGTGCTGAGCGACATGGCGGCGCCCTCGACCGGCCACGCCTCGACCGATCATTTGCGCATCATGGCGCTGTGCGAGGCGGCGCTCGAGATCGCCGAGACCCTGCTCACGCCCGGCGGCGCGTTCGTCGCCAAGGTGCTCAAGGGTGGCACGGAGCGCAGCTTGCTTGAGCGCCTGAAACGCGACTTTCGAAGCGTGAAGCACGCCAAGCCACCCTCGAGCCGCCAGGCTTCGGCCGAAAGCTACGTCGTGGCACAGGGTTATCGCGGTGCCAACCGGTGCTGCGCCGCCACTAGCTGAACCGGCCGGCGCGCAGGCCACAAATTTCGATGTTGCGCACGTGGCGCGAATAATTGGCGTCGCGCGCTTGGCGCGCGGGGTCTTTGGTGTATATTCCCGGCCACTCTGGCACCGGGGGCGGCATGCAAATCCGAGAAGCCCTGACATTCGACGACGTTTTGCTCGAGCCGGCTGCTTCGAGCGTTCTGCCGACCCAGACTGACACGCATACGCGGATTACCGCCGACATCGAGCTCGGTATCCCGATCATTTCGGCCGCCATGGATACGGTGACCGAGGGGCCGCTCGCGATCGCCATGGCACAGGTCGGCGGCATCGGAATCATCCACAAGAATCTCGACATGGCGCGCCAGGCCGAGGAGGTGCGCAAGGTCAAGAAGTTCGAATCGGGAATGGTGGTCAATCCCTTGACCGTCTCGCCCGAGGCGCCGGTCTCGGCCGCGCTCGCCATGAAGGAGCGCCACGGCATCTCAGGCATTCCGGTGGTCGAAACGGGAACCGGCAAGCTTGTCGGCATCCTGACCAATCGCGACGTGCGCTTCCTGACCGACGTCAATCAGCCGGTGAGCGCGGTCATGACCAAGGACAACCTTGTCACCGTGCGCGAATCGATCGGCCGCGAGGAGGCCAAGCGCCTGCTCCACCGTTACCGCATCGAAAAGCTGCTGGTCGTGGATGACGTCTATCGCTGCGTCGGTCTGATCACGGTGAAGGATATTGAGAAGGCCCAGGCCCACCCGAACGCCACCAAGGACGACAAGGGCCGCCTGCGCGCCGGCGCAGCGACCGGCGTCGGCGAAGAGGGCGTCCGTCGCGCGGAAGCGTTGCTCGAGGCCGAGTGCGATCTGATCGTGGTCGACACCGCGCATGGCCATTCGGCCGGCGTGATCCGCACCATCGAGCGGATCAAGAAGCTCTCGAACCGCTCGAGCGTGATGGCCGGTAATGTGGCGACGGCGGACGGCACCAAGGCGCTGATCGATGCCGGCGCCGATGCGGTGAAGGTCGGCATCGGCCCGGGCTCAATCTGCACGACGCGCGTGGTCGCCGGCGTCGGCGTGCCCCAGCTCACCGCGCTGGTCGATGCGCTTAGCGTCGCGCGCGACCGGGGCGTGCCGGTGATCGCCGATGGCGGCATCCGCTATTCGGGCGACCTGGCCAAGGCGATCGCCGCAGGCGCTTCGGGCGCCATGATCGGCTCGCTCTTCGCCGGCACCGAGGAGAGCCCGGGCGAGGTGTTCCTGTTCCAGGGCCGCTCGTACAAATCCTATCGCGGAATGGGCTCGCTCGGCGCCATGGCGCGCGGCTCGGCCGACCGTTACTTCCAGCAGGAGATCAAGGACCAGCTGAAGCTGGTGCCCGAGGGCATCGAGGGCCGCGTGCCGTTCAAGGGCCCGCTCGCCAATGTCGTGCACCAGCTTGTCGGCGGCCTAAAGGCGGCGATGGGCTATACCGGCTGCGCGACGCTGGATGACATGCGGAGCAATTGCCGCTTTCTGAGGGTCTCCGCGGCAGGCCAGCGGGAGAGCCACGTGCATGATGTCGCGATCACCCGCGAGCCGCCCAACTACCCCTTGAGCGGCTGACCGACCCTCTTCAAAACTTTGTGAGGCGTGAACGCTTTACCGTTTCATGCCGTATTTCAGACAGGCACGGTCGCGACAATGTCACGGTTGATTGAGACCGTTGCGCTATAATCGGCGCCGCATCGATCGGGCGTCTGGCACGGAATGGAGTAGGTTCATGCTGAAGCTTCGTAGCGTCGCCTTTGGGCTGGCCCTCGTCGCCAGCGTCCTTGCCCTGTCGATGGCGGATT
>VGET01000336.1 GCA_016869195.1 Alphaproteobacteria bacterium
TCTGCTCCTCCAGCAGCTTGATCAGCTTCTGCTTGGCGCGGATGTACCGCCGAATCCGCCGGTCCGCGTGGTCGAGGAAGCGGACGATGGCGGCTTGTTCGGGGAGGGGTGGGACGCACGAGTAGATCATCTTGAAATGCTCGGGCCGCAGGCTCCACATGTCCGAGGTAATCCCGTAGGACCATCGCTCTGCCTCTTTCGCGAACGCCGGGGTCCGAAGCAGGTAGTGCAGGTAGCGGGGAGCCATACCTTCGCGCGGGCGCTGCACGACGTACGCCGGGCTGACGATACCCTCGTATTCGGAGACCCCGAGGGCGCCCTGCCAGGCGCGCATCTTGTTGTAGGCGATGTCACCGGGCTGGACGAGCTTGTAGGCCGACCTATCCAGCTTTGAGCTGTCTTTCTTCGAGCTGTATTCCAGCAACGCCTGCTGTCGAATCACACCCCTAGTGATCGTCACCGAAAGCATGTCCGCGTCTGGGCGATCGCGCTCCTTAACCTCGTAGAGGATCGCGCGATTCGGTAGGACACCCCAATGCTCCGGCACCTCCCCCAGCCACGGCACGCCGGAGTCCTTCATCGCGGGATAGGGCTTGAGGCCGTCGATCGTCACAGCGCCTCGAACCAGGTCTTGATCTTGAGCGCCATGAGCTTGCGGCGCTCTTCGAGGAAGTCGTCGTAGTCCGGGATCCTGCCGTCGAGCATCGACTCGGGAATGCAGCTCGTGCGCAGGTTCGCGCGCAGCTCGGCCTCATCGGTGATGCCGCCGTACTTCTTCTTGCCGCCGTCCACCTGCTCGGCCAGCTCACTGAAGTACTTCTCGGGCGCCTTGTAGCCGATGGCGATGTTGATCTCGCTTTGGGCCAGGACGAAGTTGGCGATCTGGTTGTAGCGACCGCGCGAGAGGCCCTGCTCCTTGAGGTGCTTCTTCGGGTACACGTGGTGCACGTCGCTGCGATTCATGAGCAGGTCGAGCACCGTGATGTCGCGCGAGAGGAAACCCTTGTCGCCGAGCTTCACCTGCGCCGCCTGGTAGGCGAGGAAGTAAGGACTATTCGACGACGAGGTGTCCATGAGCTGCGGCAGCATCCCGGTCCAGAAGCTCTCGGGCATCTCGTTCTCGATCACCGCGTCAGCGTAGCTCGCGAGACCGCGCGCCTCGACCTGACGGATGTCGAAGTCGAAGGCCGTCTCGGGACTGCCGGTGTAGCGGCCCCGTAGGACCGACATGGCGTACCAGTGCCGCACCACCCGCTCGAGGTCGGCGGCGGGCATGCCCTCGGCCCGCCCGCGCAGGTAGAGGATGTAGGCGAAGTTGACCGCGTTGCGGCCACCGATCAGATCGCTCGTCACGAAGCCTGCCGAGCGCAGGATCATCGTGATGCGGTCGAAGTGCGTCTTGTTGATGAAGGCGAGGACGCCCTTCTTGAGCTTGCCGAAAGACTGCTCGGCGATGGCCTCCTCGAACTGCTTAGTCTCGAAGTTGCGGCCGGAAAGCAGCGCCACCAGGTCCTGCAGCTTGCCGCGCCCGAACTCCGAGGTGAACGCGACGCGCAGCATGTCCGTGTAGGTCGGGTCGTAAATGTCGTCGTTGACGTCCTTGAGCCAGCGCATCTGCGGCAGAAACTCGGAGCCGGCGAAGGCCGCGTCGCCCTTCTCGATGCGGGCCAGAAACTCTGGGGCTACGGCGAGGTGGCAGAAGTAGTCGATTGCCTTGCGCAGCAGGTTGCCGCCGTAGCTCTCGTTGACGGCGATCTTCGACATGGCGAAGTCGGCCTGCGACAGCTCGGTGCCGGCCGAGTTTACGCGGATGAAGATCTCGGTGACGGTCTCGATGTCGAGGTCGTCGGCGAGCTCGATCACACCGACGTGGTTGTTGATGATCTTGCGCAGCTTCTCGATTGTTCCGAAGACGGCGTCGTGCAAAACGCCGGGGTTCTTCTGGCAGTAACTGTTGACGAGCTGGAAGACGCTTGCGGATGGCGCAAACACCTCCGACACATCTTCGATCCAGGCGGCATCCTTCCTGATGGCCGGGTTCGCCACCTCGAAACGCTCGTCCTGCGGGTGGAAGGCGATACGGATGCGGACGGTCTCGTAGTCCTTGGTCAGCACCTCGCGGCCGAGGAGCGCCGCCATGAGGGCGGTGACCCGCTGCTGCCCGTCGATCAGAATCCGCTTGCCGGCGGATGATGTGCCGTCCTTGAGCTTCACGGTCGGGTTGCGCCAAGCGATCAGGTAGCCGACTGGGTAGCCTTGGTAGAGCGAGTCGAGCAGGTTGCGGACCTTGGTCGCCTCCCACACGAAGGGGCGCTGGATCTCGGGGATCGCGATCTCGCCCGACTTGACCCAGGTGAGAAGCGTCTCAATCGGGTGCGGGGTGACGGAGTAGCGCTGGGTGGACATGGCTCAGGCCTTCCCCCCGATGATCTCGCCGAGCAGCCCCTTGGTCTCCTTCTCCAGCGCCAGAATGTCGAGGCGGATCTCCTCCAGCGTGCGGAGCGGCTGCGGCTTGTAGAAGTAGCGGGTGAAGCTGATCTCGTAGCCGGTCTTGACGCTGTCCGGCACGTACCAGGCGTCGGCGGCGTGCGGCAGGACCTCGCGGCGCAGGAAGGCCTCTATTCCGCCCTCTTCGAGCAGCGGTATCTGCTCGGTGTCTCGCAGATCGGAGTCGGGC
>VGET01000337.1 GCA_016869195.1 Alphaproteobacteria bacterium
CGCGGCGCCGGCAAGCTCGCCGGTGCGACACAGCTCCTCGATCGACTTCGCCAGCGCGGAGACCTCGACGAGACCGAGGCAGGCGCTGCTCGATTTCAACGTATGGGCCGCGCGACGCGCGACGACCAGATCACCCGCCGCGAGGCTTTGCTCCAACTCCGCCATCAATTTTGGCGTCGATTCAAAATAGGATCTGGCGACGCGCTCGACCAACGAACTGCCACTTGACGCACCGACACCGCGCAAGGCATCAAGCGCGCTTGGGTCGAAACGCACGATTTTTGACTCGGCCGCGCCATCATGTGGCGCCTCCGACTCGAGCGGCGTGGCGCTCGCCGGCTCCGCCTTGAGCCAAAGCGCCAAGGTCTCGGCCAGACGCTTGGCCGTGAACGGCTTCGCGATGTGATCACACATGCCCGCCTGGCGGCACAGCTCGCGATCCTCCGGCATCGCGTTCGCGGTCATGGCGATGATCGGCGTTTCCTGTGCACCTCGATCGAGCGAACGGATGCGTCTGGTTGCGGCAAACCCGTCCATCACGGGCATCTGGCAATCCATCAGAACGACCGAAAATTTGCCGGGCGCGAAGCGATCGACCGCCTCCTGGCCGTTCACCGCAATCTCGATCTTGAGGCCGAGAGCGGCGAGCATCTCGCTTGCGACCAACCGGTTCACCTCATTGTCCTCGACCAGGAGGACCGGCCGTGACGCGCCGAGTGACTGTGCGATCGGACGCTCCGACGTGCCAACAACGGCGGTTGCCGGCAACGACGGCGGCGGGCGATGGTCGGCCGGAACCTTGGTGCCCAGGAGTCTTGCGACAGCGTGAAACAGGGCATCGCGCCGCACCGGCTTGGTGAGCAGCGCATCGACGGTGCCGTCGTCGGGCGCGACGTCGATGCCGGAGCTCAACATCAAGATTGGAGGGCAGCCCGCTTGATGCTTCGACCTGAGCTTGGCGGCGAGCTCGATGCCATTGACCTCCGGCATCATGAAGTCGACGATCGCGATGTCGAATGGCGTGCGCTCGACGATCGAGTGGTCCGCCGCGTTGAGCGCCTCCAATGCCCCCACGGCTTCGACGACGTACGCTCCTTGTGCCTCGAGCATCTCGCGCAAGATCTCACGATTGGTCGCGTTGTCATCAACCACGAGAGCCCGCCGATCACGCAGGAAATCGGGCGAGACCGAAATACGCTCGGGCACGGATTTGCTCTTGCCGAGGCGTGCCGTGAACGAAAAGGTCGCGCCCTTACCAGGGGTGCTATCAACCTCTAAATTTCCGCCCATCATCTTGATGAGTCTGCGGCTGATGGTGAGGCCGAGACCGGTTCCGCCATAGCGTCGCGTCGTGCTGGCGTCTGCCTGTACGAATGGCTCAAAGATACGCCGACGCTGCTCCTCCGTGATGCCGATGCCTGTGTCGCTCACGACGAAGCGGAGCGTGAGATGGTCGGCCTGTTGCCCGACAAGGCTGGCCGACACCACGATCTCGCCGCATTCGGTAAATTTCACCGCGTTGCCGAGCAAATTGGTGAGCACCTGCCGCAAGCGCCCAGTGTCACCATGTGCCGAGTGGGGAATATCTGGCGCGATGCGTGCCAGAACTTCGATCGGCCGGCGCTCGACGAGCTGCACGTAGGAAACCGCCAAGTCATCAATCAGGGTGTGGAGGTCGAAGTCCTCGGCAGAGAACTGAAGCTGACCGGCCTCGATTTTTGATAGATCGAGCACATCGTTAAGAATCCGCAGCAGCGAATCGCCGGAGCGGTGCGCAGTCTCGGCGTAGCGGCGCTGGCGATCGGGCAAATCGGTGCGAAGCAGGAGCTCGAGCATGCCCAGCACGCCATTCAGGGGCGTGCGGATCTCATGGCTCATGTTCGCGAGGAATAGTGACTTCGCGTGATTGGCGGCATTGGCGGCATCGCGCGCGTCTGCGAGTTCGACGGCGCGTCTGGCGTGATCGAGCGCCGTTTCCTTGAAGACGGCGAGGGCCTTCGCCATGTCGCCGATCTCATCGCGCCGACCCATGGCCGGCACTGCGACGTCTTTTTCGCCCGAGGCCAGGCGGGTCATCGCCTGGGTCATCGCGCCGATCGGACGATTGATCGTGCGGGCAAACCACCAGGCGAGGACCAGCACAGCGACTGAAACGATCAGGCCGATCGCCCAGAAATACCGGCCTAGCTCGGCAGTCTCCTCGAGCACTTCGGAGGCCGCAATGCCTGCAACGATCGACCAGGATTCGCGGTCATCCGCGCTGCCCACCGTGATGAGATGCTTGCCCGCCAGGAACGCCACGCCGCCGATCTCGGCATCCAGGGGCCGGCCGTTCTCGGCGCTCCGAACCGCCGGCAGTTCGGCGGCCGCCTCGAAGCCTGTCGTAACATAGAGCGAGCGACCATCGTCCTGATTCTGGATCATCAGGAAATGATCCGCCCCTTGCGGATGGCCATCGATGTACACCTTGGCCATGACCTCGCGCACGATCGTCCAGTCGAGCACAGCGATCAGGCCGCCAATCGTCGTTCCCTCGTCATAGCGGGCAACCACGGGAGAAGCGACGACGAGACCGGTGCCATCGCGTCCGAAGAAGCCGCGCGTGGTGCCGCTGAAGGTTTGGCCTCGGCGCACGTTGACG
>VGET01000338.1 GCA_016869195.1 Alphaproteobacteria bacterium
GCATCCTCACCTCCCCCAGGCAATTGCCTGGGCGAGGTGTTACCCATGTGTCCGGAACAAAACGTCACCTATGTCTCAGAACGCTCACCAAAATCGACGAATGCGCTTGAAGGCCCGGGCCGCTGATCAACCCGATCGCGCCGCGTTGCACGGCGGATTCGCCTTAGCCGGCGCTCAACGCCTTGCCGAACACCTCCTGGTGCAGCCGCTCGCAATAGGGCTTGAGGTTCGCGAGCTTGGCCGCTTCGGATTTCATCGATGAGCTCCCCGTCGACCAGAGCACCGACGCGACGAACGGATAAACCGTCGCGTCGATCGTGCGCATCCGATCACCCATGAAATAGCGCTTGTCAGCAAGGAAGGCCGAAGCGGCTCTCAGGTCCTCAACACCGATCTTGTAGATCTCCTCCTGGCTGTGCCGGCCCATGCCGTGGCCCGTGATCTGTTTCCGGAGGCTCTTGCGGACGATGCCCGGAGCAATAAGGCGGGCCAGCAACGGCATCTCGCCGAAGATCTGTTTTTTCGCCTCGGGCCAATTGCTTTCATCAAACCAGCGGGCATGGACCATCACCCAATAAAAATCTTCCTCGAACAGCCGGCGAAAGGCGTGGGCCACCGCCTGGTCCGTGGCGCTCATGTCGCCATCGAGCGGGTCGCCATAGGTTTTCTTCAGGTATTCGATCACGAAGCCCGAATCCGCGATCACGCGGCCATTATCCTCGATATAGGGCAGCTTGCCCTTGGGGGCCTTGTCAGGGCGTTTGGGCACGACCGTGCGGAACTCCCGCTTGGTCATGCGCATATAGGCCTCCAGCTTGACGCAGAACGGGCTCGCGCTCGGAATCGGGCCGCGCCCCGGAAAGCTGTAGAGCGTGATCATGGACCCCTCCGTCCTCGCCGCCGTCACATGGGCCCGGCTGGCGCCATCCCGCATGGAATGGCAGAGTGCGCCGCATGCTCGGCGCAGGTCAAATGACGGAAACGTTAGTACGCGCGGTCGCGGCCGCGGCGCCGATCGCGTTTGAGCGCCTCGTGCTCGGCCATCGCAGAGTGGGCCTCGTCATCATCGATGAGGTGGTCGGCTTCGCCTCGGTCGGTGGCGGCAACCTGGCGCCTCGTGAAGAAAACGCCCAGGTCAACCGCATGGTGCGCGAGACGGTGCAGCTCGCGCGCCGCTTTCTCGCGGCGAAGCGCCCGATCCTCGCCTTCCTCGACACCCACGAAGCCGGCAAGCCCGAGCCGCCCTATCCGCCGCATTGTGTCGAGGGCACGGGCGAGGAGGAGTTCGTGCCCGAACTCGCCTGGCTGGCGATCGAGCCCGGCGTCTTCAAGGTGCGCAAGGATTGCATCAACGGCTTCGTCGGCGCGATGCGGCCCGAGGGTAATCAGCTGGTCGATTGGGTGCGCGAGCACAAGCTCGATGGCATCGTGACGGTGGGCATCTGTACCGATATCTGCGTCATGGATTTCGTGTTGACCGTGCTCTCCGCGCGCAATCACGGCCTGCTGCCCACCCTCAAAGACGTCTATGTCTACGAGCCGGGTTGCGCCACCTACGACCTGCCGCCCCAGGCCGTGCGCGACGCGGGCCTACCCGAGACCGCGAGCCACCCCCAGGCGCTCACGCATCATATGGGCCTCTATTTCATGGCGTCCCGCGGCGCGCGCCTGATCGAGGCGCTGGAGTAGGGCCATGCGCATCGACGGCGTGGCCTATCGCTCGATCTGGGTCGAGCCCGACGGTCACACGGTCGGCGTGATCGATCAGACCAGGTTGCCGCACGCGTTCGTGCTGCTGAACCTTGATTCGTTGGAAGCCGCCGCGCATGCCATCCGCTCGATGCAGGTGCGCGGCGCGCCGTTGATCGGCGCCGCGGCGGCCTATGGCGTTGCGCTCGCCATGCGTGTGGACGCGTCGGACCGCGCGCTGGAGGCGGCCTGCGTCACCTTGCTTGCCACGCGCCCGACCGCGGTCAATCTCCAATGGGCGATCGCGCGCATGAAGGCCGCGCTTCTCGCCGTCGGCCCGCAAGCGCGCGTGGCGGCGGCCTATGCCGAGGCCGCGAGAATCTGCGACGAGGACGTCGCGATCAACGAGGCCATCGGGCGCCACGGTCTCCCGTTGATCGCGGCCAAGGCGAAGGAGATGAAGCGCGCGACCGTCAACGTGCTGACTCATTGCAATGCCGGCTGGCTCGCAACCGTCGATTGGGGCACGGCGCTGGCACCGCTCTACATGGCGCATGATGCCGGCATCGATCTTCACGTTTGGGTCGATGAGACGCGGCCGCGCAATCAGGGCGCGGGTCTCACCGCCTTCGAGCTCGGCAAGCACGGCGTGCCCCACACCGTGATCGTCGACAATGCCGGCGGCCACCTCATGCAGCACGGCAAGGTCGATCTCTGTATCGTTGGCACCGACCGCGTGACGCGCAAGGGCGACGTCGCCAACAAGATCGGCACCTATTTGAAGGCGCTCGCCGCACGGGACAATGGCGTGCCGTTCTATGTCGCATTGCCTTCAACGACGATCGACTGGTCGATCGATGATGGGTTAAGCGAGATCTCGATCGAGGAGCGGAGCGAGGCGGAGGTGACCGCGATCAGCGGGCGAGATGAAGCCGGCCGCGTG
>VGET01000339.1 GCA_016869195.1 Alphaproteobacteria bacterium
GGGCGCGAGCTGAATCGCGCCAAAGCCGGCGAGACCCCAGACGAGTCCGCGCTTCCACTCGATGCGATGGCCCGCCGCACGCGCCAGCGCCATGCCGGCGGCGAGGATCAAGGCGAAGGCGGCGGCTGAGACGATGTTGGCGACCAGGGTGAGCAGCGTGCGCGAGCCGTCGCCGTCATCCTCCGTCGTGGCCGCGCTTTCGTCGGTTGTGCCTGCGGACGCATCGGCTCCGCCGGCGGGCGCAGCATCGTGGCTATGACCCGCGTGATCGTGCGCGCGGTCAACCGCGCCGCCATCGGTCCCAGCGCTCTCATAGGTCTCGGCCTCGAGGATGAGCGGCACGATGGCGATGCGCTGCAACCCGGTCATGATCAGGCCCGCGGCCACACCCGCGATCACCGCGACAAAGACCAGGCGGCGCAACCGATCGAGGCCGGTGACAAAGCCGCGCGAGGCGTCCTGCGCCGGCGGCAGCTTGTCTGGCCGAGGCGAGGCCCCGCGCGGACCCATCGGGCGGCCTAGGCTCAGTGGCAGGGGAAGGAGAGCGAATGGCGCGTGTCGTGCGCCGCGTCGTGGATCGTCGCTGAGCCGGCGAAGCCGACGCCATAAATCAGGCCGACGCCCAGCATCACGGCGATCGCGATGGGCCAGGTGCGCGCAAAGCTCGCCCAGGCAATGCCTGATCCCGATCGGGCCTGGCTCGCGCTGTTCTCAGGTTCGGTCATGTCTTCCCCTCTGGCTCAATGCTCGTGCGGGCCGTGCCCATGGTCGTGGTCATCATGATGATCGCCACGAACCACCGGCTGGCCGAACGGCGTGTCCTCATAGGCGGCGCGCCATTCGCCTTTCCGCGCCGAGATCTCGGCGGACGACGCGAGGCCCTTGGCCGCGCTCAGCTTCTCCAGCGCAGCCAACCATTGCAAGTAGTACGTGGTCTCGGCGTCCGCCGCATCGGCCGGGTCCGGCGCGGCGATCTCGCGGCTCAGATACTCGACCCACTCGGCCCAGGTGAAATGCCCGGCCTCGTGCAGCTTCACGGTCAACGCAAACGCCTGCGCCTGCCACGGCTCGGCGAACACCGGCCCGTCCCGATCCTTGGGCAAACGGGGCGTCGCGAGGATGGCGGTGGACTGGCTCATGGCATGCTCAGGCCCGCTCCAGATAGTCGTCCCACAGATCGGCGTAGATCGAATCCTTGGCCCCGGCGCTCGGCCCGAACACTTCGCGCGCCTTGAAGCGCACGGTGTAGACGCGCTGGGGTTTCTCGCCCTTGCCATGGGCGCTGGTGTCAGGAAACACGAAGACGCCGTGGTCGGTTTCGATCACGCCAACTTTGTCGCGCACATAGCGCGGGAGGCGGGTATGGCCCAGCGGGTTGAGATTGAGCGTGCGGACCTTGTCGCCCTTCTTGAACTTGGCCGCGACCCTAGCCTTGACGCGGGTCGAGCCGCCGGTCGCCACCGCGCTGGGCACCATCGCCTTGGTCAGCACCGGCATCAGGCGCCTCCCTTGCCGAGCTTTGCCCATTTCGCGGCCAGCTCGCTTTCCTTGATCGCGCCTTTCTCGATCAACAGCGTCTCCATGGCGTGCAGCCAGTGCTCGTAATAGCTGGTGCTGAGATAGTCGGCCGGTGACATGCGCTCGATCGCGTGGCGGAACTCGTCGACGTTATAGTTGCCGCCGGCAAACACCGAGATCATCACCGCAAAGGCTAGGCGCTCCCAGGGCGCGTGGAAGACCGGCTCGTCGGTCTCCGGATTGACCGGCCCGAGGCCCTGCATGCCGCCAAGGTCATGTACGCCGTTCATCTCGGCCTCCGCGATTTCAGCCCGCCGGCTTTGGGCGTTTTCTTCTTTTTTCCTGAGGCGAGTTTGGCGACCCCGATCATCGCGTCGCGGGTGACGAGATCGGCGAGCTCGCCTTCGCTCATTCCCTCGGTGCCTTTGGGCCGCTCGGGCAGCACCATGTAGCGCAGTTCGGCGGTTGAATCCCACACCCGCACCTCGACGTCAGGGCCAACCTTGACGCCAAACTCGTCAAGCACGGCGCGCGGCTCGATCACCGCGCGCGAGCGGTAGGGCGCCGCCTTGTACCAGACCGGCGGCAGTCCCAGAACCGGCCAGGGATAACAGGAGCAGAGCGTGCAGACGAGCAGGTTGTGGACCTTGGGCGTGTTCTCGACGACAACCATGTCCTCGCCCTGCATGCCAGAGAAACCGAGCTCGGCGATCGCGCCGGTCGCGTCGGCGAGCAGGCGCTTCCTGTAGGCCGGGTCGACCCAGGCGCGCGCCACCACCTTGGCGCCGTTGCGCGGGCCGATGCGCTTCTCGAAGGTATCGACCAGGGCATCGACCGCGGCCGGGTCGATCAACTTCTTCTCGGTGAGCAGCGATTCGAGCGCTTTGATCCTGAGTGCCGGGTCTGACGGCGGCTCGCTGTGTCGATGCTTCGCCATGACGCCCTCCGCGCGGTGACCAGACTGCTCGGGTCACCTTAGGAGGCGGCCGGCACGAGCGTCAAGAACGGCGGACGACCGTGGGGCTCGAGCGACGCGGCAGGCCGGCCTCGTCCGCGCTGTGACGTGCCACGCGTCGGACCGGCGTGGCGGAACGC
>VGET01000340.1 GCA_016869195.1 Alphaproteobacteria bacterium
CATTACCCAATGATTAAGTTCGTTTCCCCGGGAGAAACTTAAGCCGACGCGTGCCGTGCTTGTCAATTGCCATCAACCAGTTTGGGTAGGGGTGAACGCCGAACGATGCCGTTTTGTTGCGTTTCGTGTTCGCCCGCGGACGGGTGACCGGCCGTAGGGTGCACGGGAATGTCACTTGCTTCAGTCTGAGCGTCGCGGGGACGATGGTCATCGGCCGGTCACGCAGGTCACAGCGCTGACCAGCCCCGTGCATGCGCCCAGGTATCATTCGCGCCGCCATGGTCGAAGAGTCTCAAAGCTCAGAAGGCGCGGACCGCGCCGATGCGTCGCGTTCGGCGCCGAACACGCGGAAACCGCCGGCGGTACGCGGCTATTCCTACGCCCAACGGAGCGCTCTTCGCCTGTTCGGCGTCGTTCTGGGCGTGCCGCTTGGGCTTGCGCTGCTCGTGATCTGCGCGTTGGTCGCGCGACTCGCGGTCGGCCCGCTCTCGATCAACTGGCTGGCCGATTCGATTCGCGAGCGGCTCGGCGAGCGGCTGTACTACGCCTATGACGTCGAGTTTTCGGACGTGCTGCTCGATTGGAGCAAGGGCGGCGGCGCTCTCGGCCTCCGTCTCGAGGGAGTCAAGATCCACGACTATTCGAAGGAGGTGATCGGCGAGGTGCCGGCGCTCGTCGCCGAGGTGCCCTTGGGCGCGCTCTTGTCGGGTCGCACGACGCCTACCGAGCTTCGACTTGAGCGCCCTGCAATCCGTTGGCTCGCAACCACCGGCGGCGCCGTCAAGTTCGACATCGGCGGCTCTCGTCCAGGCATCTCCGGAAAGATCCTCGAAGACATCATGATCCTCCTCGCGGCCGCGCCGGGTTCGGCCCCGGAGGTCGACCAGGAGCGCCCGACCGCCCCGACGCTCGTGCTCGAGGACGCCGACATCACGATCGGTTCAGAGGTCGATGGCTCGACCTTGCACGCGCCGGCGGCGCGCATCGTCGCCAGCCCCGATGGGGCCGGAGTCCGAACGGTCTACGACCTGACCCTGGACGGCACGTCCGGCGCGCCAGCGCGGCTCCTGGCGCGCAGCCTGTTCCGCACGGCGGACCAGCGCATCGCGCTCGAGGTCGAGGTCAGCGGCGTGCGTCCGCGCGAGCTGGTCGCGCTGGTGCCGGTGCTCGGCCCGATCTCCGGGCTCGATGCGCCAGCGAGCGGCACGGTCGCGCTCGAGATGGACAAGTACTTCACGATCGGAAGTGGCAGCTTCGACGTGACGTTCGGGCCGGGACGCCTGCGCCATGTCGGTTGGGGCCTGGACGTGCCGGTTGAGAGCGGGCACCTTGCCGGCCAGCTTGCCGATTCGGCGCGCGACGTCGCCTTCGAGACGGTCTTCCTGGACTTCGGAAGCACCACCCTGTCGGGACGGCTTGACATCGATGGTGATGGCCAGCGCCAGCGCTTCGGCCTCGACGCCACGATCAGCGCGCTCGACCGAGCCGCCGTCGCGCGCCAATGGCCTGCCACCGTGCGCGGCAACGCCGCCTATTGGCTGGGCATGACCCCTGAAGCAATGGCACCCCTGAGACTCACGCTGACCGGGAGCCACGGCGTGGCGGACGACGCCTTGCTGGTGGATGGCGTGATCGAACCGCCGCCAACCCGTGTTCGGGTCGCCGGCACCCTCGCCGCCCCGATGATCGACGTCGCGCCTTAGGGCGGCGAGAAACCCTCGGCCAGGAGCGCGGCGCGCATGATCTCTGGCAGCGGCGCCTCGACCGAGATCGCAGGCTTGTTATCGTAGAGCGGCACGGAAATGGCCCGCGCGTGCAGCATCAGGGGCTCGGTTGGCCCGAGCAGGATGGTGGCGCCGCCCGCGCCATAGACCGGATCGCCCACCACGGGGCAGCCGATGGACGCGGCATGAACGCGGATCTGGTGCGTGCGCCCGGTGCGCGGGCGAAACTCAACCCAGGCGCGGCGGGGCCCACGTGCCAGCACGCGATAATCGGTGCTCGCCGGCTGCCCTTCCGGGTGGATCATCATGTGCCAGCGCCGCTTGTCCTCGATCCGTTTGCGCAACGGGCCGTCGATATGGCCCTCATCGGCCGGCGGCGCGCCTTCCACCAAGGCCCAGTAGGTCTTCTCGACCCGTCCGGACGCGAACAGGCGGCCGAGGCGCGCGAGCGCGCGGCGATGGCGGCCGAGCACGAGGCAGCCCGAGGTGTCCCGATCGAGCCGATGCGCCAGCGCCGGAGCCTGGGGCAGGCCGAAGCGCAGCGCGTCCAGCGCCATTTCGAGATTCGGGCCACCGCCGGGCCCCGCATGCACCGGCAGGCCTGCCGGCTTGTCGATGACGAGCATGAGCGCGTCGCGATAGAGCAGCCGTCGCTCGACCTCGGCCGGCACGAGTTCGACCGCGACCGGTCGGCCGGGCGCGATCGGCCGCTCCCGCCTGTCATCCCTGGATTGGCCGGAATACCGGTTCAACGAGCGAGCGCCTCATACTTCTCGATGCGCTCGGGCTCGGCCTTGGCGCCTTGGATCCATTCCATGACGTGCGGGTGGGCATGGATCGCCTGCACATAGGCCGTGGCAG
>VGET01000341.1 GCA_016869195.1 Alphaproteobacteria bacterium
GAAAGCTCTGCGAGCGCGGTCTGTTGGTCGGCGTCGACCATCGCAGCCGGATCGTGATCCTGCCGCCGCTTGCTATCCGGCCCGCGGAGATCGACGTCATCTCCGGCGTGCTGCGGGGGGCCCTTCTAGGAACGGTCACGGTTCGCGCTCCCGTTTGCTGCGCGGCTTGTCAGAGACAATCAGTTGATTCACAACTCCTTCATGACAGTTGAGGGCATGTTGAAAACGGCCATAGTCAACATCGGAAGAATAGTCACCGGAGACTGGCGCGATCCGTTCAGCTCGGGTGATGCCATCGTAGCAACTGGGGGCCGAATCGCTGCGGTCGGCTCGGTGTCATCTGCCGATCTGTCGGATTGCGATGTTGTCATCGACGCTGCGGGCTCCATCGCAATTCCAGGCCTGATCGACTCTCAGGTTCACAACACATTTGGGGACTACACTCCACGCCAGAAGACCGTGGGCTTCCTTGAAAGTTACGTCCATGGTGGCGTTACAACAGCAATAAGCGCTTCTGAGGTTCACGTTCCGGGCCGGCCGAAGGACCCCGAGGGGGTAAAGGCTCTCGCTGTCGCAGCCATGAAATGTTTTGAGCATTTCAGGCCAGGTGGCATGCGTGTTTGGGCCGGCTCGATCATCATGGAGCCAGGCTTGAGCGAAGAAGATTTCGCTGAAGTCGCACGCAAGGGCGTTTGGTTGGCGAAGGCGGGCTTTGGGGCAGTTAAGACCCCTTATGATTATGCGCCGATGATCGCCTGGGCGAAAGCCAATGGAATGATCACCATGGTCCATACTGGCGGATCGTCGATTCCAGGTTCGTCAGGGATTTGGGCTGATCACCTAATCAAAATCAAGCCTGACGTCTCGTTCCACGTGAATGGAGGTCCTGTGGCGATGCCAGATGAGGACTATCCGCGCCTAGTGAACGAAAGCAATATTGCGCTCCAAGTCTGCACGGCGGGCAATCTTCGGACTACGCTTTGGATTGCGGAACTTGTGCGAAAGGCGGATGCGTTTGACAGACTCTTAGTCGCGACTGACACGCCGACGGGATCGGGAATCATGCCCTTAGGCATGCTGTACACCATCTCTCACTTAGCCAGCTTGGCGAAAGTCCCACCGGAACACGCCATCGCCGCGGCCACAGGGAATAACGCCAAAGTTTACCGGCGCAATTCCGGCTTCCTGCGGGTCGGACGTGACGCAGATATTGTTCTGATTGACGCGTGCGTCGGAGGATCAAAGCAAGACGCGCTAAGCGCGCTTGCAAACGGCGATATTGCGGCCGTGGCTGCCGTAGTTACCGACGGTGTTCCTCGATTCGTAGGCCGAAGCAGGAACACTCCCGCTCCAATGAAGAATGTGCGGGTCGCCGAATGCCGCCTGCCCATGGAGTTTTCTTCACCGGCACATTGAGATATCTCCGTGCGCAACACTTCCCCGTCTACTCATGACGCGACATCCGAAACGCTCCAGAGCTTAGGCATCCGAAAGTGGTATTCCTTCATGGAGGAGACCCACACGACCGAGTCGGGCCAAGCTGCGGACGGGAAGCCTCAATGGAAACTTGCAATCGCCGTTGCCGTTCGGAACCCATACGCGGGTTCCTTCATCAGTGACCTTTCGCCACTAGTGGCCGTATCGCGAGACCTGGGGGCAGAGTTCGGGCGTCGGATCACAGCGGTAGCTGGAAGGTCGAAGATCGAAAGCTACGGAAAGGCCTGCATTGTCGGGCTGGAAGGTGAGTACGAACATGGCAATGCGTTGCTCACTACGGAGTTCGCGGATCCTGTAAGAGAAGCAATTGGCGGCGGAAAGGCGTGGATCTCCTCATCGGGAAAGAGGGGTGCTCCCGGCACGGCGATTGATGTGCCACTCGCACACAAGGACGCTCTCTACGTGCGATCTCACTACGACACGATGACCTTGTTCTTTGGGGACGCGCCCGCATCACGCGAAATTGTTGTAATTTTCGCTGCTGCAACTCGTGGGCGGCTGCATGCTCGCCTAGGCGGATTATCGGCTGGTGACGTTAAGGGGATTGACGGCCTAAGGTAAAACACCATTCCGGCGTCGCCCGAAAAGGATCAAACTGGCTCGAAAAGCATTATTGCAGTTAGCGAACGGCCCTCCGAAGACGAGCGTATAGGATTTTTCAAACCACTTTTTTCCCTATCCGCGACGGTATCGCCGCCCCGAGTGGCGGTCAAGCATGCGGTCTCAGGCAATGATTCCCGGCGCGCAATGACGATGCGCCCCTTGAATCGACCCGAGTTGCCGCCCCCCCGACGCAAGCTGCCCCCCGCCACAGGAGCCCAGGCCGTGCGGGATGCTCAGCCCTGGCGGGGGGTACCCCCGGGGTGGGGTCTCGCGGAGTAAGGGGCCGACTGCCGCCGCTTAGCGCGCCGGCGGTCGTGTGCGCAGCCGCTCCTGGATCAGCGGCAGCTTGTCCTCGTACACCATCCCCGAGGTATCGCGCAGCGGCCGCCCCGGCACGTACCGGTTGAGCCAGGCACGCAGGCTCTCGACTTCGGCCGGCCTCACCAAGGGATCGTGGCTGTTGCCCGCGAAGCGATAGGACGT
>VGET01000342.1 GCA_016869195.1 Alphaproteobacteria bacterium
GGTCTCCCACATGACGGACGCGTTCAACCGGGCCGCCCAAGGCGATGCCGAGACCGGCCTGCGTGTCCTTGCGCCGCAGGACACGTTCTCCGCCTGGATGAGGCTTTCACCGCGACGCCTTTAGCCACGCCGATATCAGGGCGAAATCGACGCCTCAACAGGTGATTCCGAGTGGTATTGGGGGCGCGCAAACCCCTCGGCTTAACCCTTTTGAAGTCTCCACAGGTTTTGCTTAAGGGCGGCCCAAAAAGCGCGCCAGCGGACCGTTCGGCGCGCCCACACAAGCGCCAAGCGAGAGAACGCCCGTGAACGACATGCCGAGCGAACCCTTTGTACGCCAAGGTCCCGGGACTGCCCCAGAGTCCTATCAGATCGGCGTGGTGACCGCTGTGAATGGTCTCAAGGTCATGTGCCGGCTCGGCCATGGGCCGATTCCTGCCAGCGAAGTCTTTGGCAGGGCACCGGTCGGCGCGCTGATCAAGATACCGACCCAAAGCTCCGTCGCCTTCGGCTTCATCGGCCGAGAGTTTGTCATGGACGAAGCGGCCCTGCTGACGCCTGAGAGCGAGGCGGTCGCCGAACTGGATCTGCTGGGCGAGGCCATCATCCCCGATGGTAAGACCGAGCCCGATTTCATGCGTGGCATTTCGGTCTATCCGCATTTGGGATCGCCGGTCTTCCTGGCGTCACATGATGATCTGGAGCACGTCTATCATCGCCCGACCTCGCCGGGCCTGGTCATCGGCTCGCTCTATCAGGACCCAACCTTGCCAGCCTATCTCATGTCGCAGGAGTTTCTTTGCAAGCACTCAGCGATCCTCGGCACCACCGGATCGGGCAAATCGTGCGCGGTCACCATGATCCTGCGTTCGCTGCTCGATGCACATCCGAACGGCCACATCGTGATGCTGGATCCGCACAACGAATATGGTGCGGCTTTCGGCAGTCGTGCGGAATACATCACCACCGCAACACTTCAACTGCCCTATTGGCTGCTCACCTATGAAGAGATTGTCGAGGTGCTGTGCAGCCGCGATCCGGCAAGCCGGAGCCGCGAAGCCGTCATCATCAAGGACGCCGTGGTCGAGGCGAAGCGCGAGTTCGCCGGGCGCGGCGGCGACGACGTGGATCTCTCAGTCGACACGCCGGTGCCCTATCGCTTGCAGGCGCTGATCCATCGCATCAACAGCCAGATGGGCAAGCTCGATCGTCCGGACAGCTCGCTGCCCTACCTCCGCCTTCTCAACACGCTCGACAATCTACGCAAGGACAAGCGCTACGCCTTCATGTTCGGCGGCATTGCTGCGGTGCGCGACAACATGCACGAGATCCTCTCGCGCATCCTGCGCATTCCGGTCAATGGCAAGCCGATGATTATTCTCGACCTGTCGGCCGTGCCTTCGGAAATCACCAATGTCGTGGTCTCGATGCTGTGCCGGCTGGTCTTTGACTTCGCGCTGTGGAGCGTGCCGTCTGAGCAGATTCCGATGCTTCTCGTATGCGAGGAGGCGCATCGCTATATCCCGCGCGATCCCCATACCGGCTTCGAGCCGACTCGACGGGCTATTTCCCGCATCGCACAGGAAGGCCGCAAGTACGGCGTCTCGCTCTGCCTGGTGACGCAACGTCCGTCGGAGATCTCCGAGAACATCCTTTCTCAGTGCAGCACGGTCTTCGCGCTCCGCATGAACACCGACAAGGACCAGGAGTTCGTTCGCCGCACCCTGCCGGATGACGCGGCCGGCCTGCTCAAGGCGCTGCCCGCGCTGCGTCAGCAGGAAGCGATCGTCGTGGGCGAAGGCGTGACACACCCGATGCGGCTTCGCTTCAAGAACCTGCCGCCCGATGCTCGGCCGCGCGGCGCCTCGAGCAACTTTCCCAAGGCCTGGGCCAACGACATCAGCGGCAATCAGTTCCTGAACGGCGTGGTCGAGCGCTGGCGGCGCCAACTACGCGTCTAGTCGCTCGGCTTGAACGAGGTGATCAGTGGCCAAGCGTGCTCGCTCTTGCGCACGCTGATGATCAGGAGATCGCCGGGGCGCGCCAATTTCAGGGCGTGAACAACGGCGTCGTTCTCGGTCGGGACGACATCGATCTGGTTCTCCCTGACGCCGGCCTCGCGCAGGCCGGCCTGTAACCGTGCGATGATGTCGCCTTTGGGCCGCCCGCGCGTGTCTGGCGGCTCGGTGCAAACATAGTGGTCGAACCTGCCGGCCACCGCGCGCGCGATGGCGGGATACATCCCATCAATTTTGTTTCCCTGAGACCAGAGCACCAAGATTCGGCGGCCCTGGACTGCGAGACGGTTCGCGAAGTCGGCGGTCGCCGCAAACGCTTCTGGGTTGGCCGCGTTCTCGACATACACGCTGAACGGCAAGCCGTCATAGCGATTGAAGCGGCCCGGATTTGACGATCGATCGCTGCTGAAGGTTCGAAGCCCCTGTCGAATCGTCTCGAGCGACTCACCGAGCCCGAAGGTAAGGGCGGAGGCGAACATCGCATTCCGAACATTGTAGCGGGCCGCGCCACCCATCGCGATCGGGAGATCGGCAATCGAAATCAAATCATAGCGTGATGCGC
>VGET01000343.1 GCA_016869195.1 Alphaproteobacteria bacterium
TGCCTGCCCTGGCAGCGTGGCCGTCTGCGCGCACTCAAACCGCTCCGACGGCCACGATCCCGCTGGCGCCCAGGACGCCGCTAAACTAACATTGCAACTGGACCACTCGATGGGGGCAGGTCAGGATAGCGATCGAAAACGAGGTCGAGCGGCAACAGAACGAGATCAAACCCAGCTTCCCGCAGAGAGAGACCATGACCCAGAACTTCCATACGATCGTGATAGGCGGCGGGTGCCTCGGATGCGCGTCCGCGATCTCAGTTCGTCGGCGCTTGCAACGGCTGCCTGACACCGCTGGGGCCAAGGTTTGCCTTCTCGAAAAGCGCGTTATCGGCTCAGGACTATCGGCCCGGCATTCAGGTATCGTGCGCGCGGCCAACGCCGTTCCAGAGGCCGCCAGACTTGCAAAAATCGCGACCGAGCAGTGGCGTGAGTTGGATAAGTTGTGGGGCGTACCGGCATCGTTTGATGCTTGTGGGGCGATCTGGATCGCCAAGGACAATGGTCAAACCGGTAACGCGAAATGGGATTCCCTTGAGCGGCAGATGCAGGAAACCGGCGTCGAATTCCAGCAGATCAGTGCTTCAAACGCTCGCGCGGCGCTGCCGGGCTTTGTCAATCTGTATGATGGCGAGGTCTACTACCTGGAGCCAGGAGCATTGCAGTTCGACCCCTCGGTGGTGCGCAATCTTCTCTACCGGGGGCTTGATACCAACCAAGTGGAGGTCCGGGAGAAAACCGAGGTTACAGCGTTCGAACGAGGAAAGGACGGCGCTATCTCGGCGGTGCTGACGGAAGATGGAGAGCGTCTAGAATGTCAGCACTTGATAAACGCCGCTGGTCCGTGGGGTCCTGCCATCTTTGCGGGGCTTGGCCTTTCAATTCCCGTGAGCGTCGAGCCAGTACATGTGGTCAACTGGCTCACGAGCAATCGGGAAATCAAAGAAACCTTTCCTATCATAGCGGACTATATCAACCTGGCCTATTTTCGGCTCTGGCGCGACAACGAGATCCACATGCACCAGCCCCGCAAGCGTGCTATTCGCGAGACTGCGCGGGCATTCGCCGAGAATCCCTTGGCCATAATCGGGGCTGATTTCATCAGCGACCCGACGAACCAGGGACTGGGGTACACTCAGATTAAAGTGTACGAGGAGATTGCGCGGCGTCGCTTCAAGAATATCGACAAGACCGTATACGGTTCGGGCTATCGCTCTTATTTCGATATTACTCCCGACCTGAAATTCATTCTCGGACCGGATCATCGCGTGCCCAATCTGGTCCACTGTCTTGGGGCTGGGCAGGCGTTCAAATACACCCCCGTCTTTGGAGAGATCATCGCCGACTTTGTAACCGGCGGAACCGAGTATGCGAAGCTCGCTGCCGATTTTTCGATCTCGCGCTTCGACGAACAGTATATGGCAAATTTCTGGGAACGTGTCGCAGGCCGCGACAACACACTCCAAGCTGAGGCCGCGTCTCTATAACATTGCTCGCTAGTATCGATTGTCTCATGCGCCGAAGCCTCGGCCTGTGACGGTATGATGACCGGTTGTTACTGGAGCATTTCGAGAAAGGCATCTGCCTCGGCGAGGATCGCTGCTTCGCGCTCTTGCGGCCAGCCGACAAGAGTACGATAGGGCATCGCTAGCCTCGGATTGCTCGACAGCCGGTTCTTCTGCCGAATCAAGAAAGCCCAGTAGAGATAGTTGAACGGGCACGCCTTCGGACCAGTCTTCTGCTTCACGTCGTAGGCGCATCCCGGACAGAAGTCCGACATTCGGTCGATGTAGGCTCCCGAGGCGGCGTAGGGTTTGGACGCCATCTGCCCGCCGTCAGCGAAAACGGCCATGCCCAGCGTGTTGGGCATCTCAACCCATTCGATCGCATCGGCGTAGACGGCGAGATACCAGCGCTCGACTTCTTGCGGCGCGACGGCGGCGAGCAGGGCAAAGTTGCCTGTCACCATCAATCGTTGAATGTGATGCGAATAAGCATATCGAAGCGTTCCGCTAATCGCCTCGCGCAAGCAGCGCATGGGAGTGTCGCCGGTCCAATAGAAGGCCGGCAGCTTTCGCGTTGCCTGTAACGCGTTCCGCTGCGCGTATTCCGGCATTAGGGTCCAGTAAACGCCGCGCACATATTCGCGCCAACCTAGTATCTGACGCACGAAGCCCTCGACCGCGTTCAGCGGCGCGTCCCCCGAACGCCAGGCGGTTTCAGCGGCCTCACAAACCTCACGGGGAGAGAGGAGCCCGATGTTCAACGCCGGCGCCAGCAGTGAGTGGAACAGGAATGGCGCGCCGGCCTTCATGGCATCCTGGTAGTCGCCGAAGAGCGGCAGGTCGTTGGCTATGAAATCACCAAGCGCGAGCAACGCATCGGCGCGCCTTACCGGCCAGCCAAACTCCTCAAGCGTGCCGAAGTGACCGCTGAAGCGCTGCTCCACCAGCGCCATCACCTCACGCGTCGTATCGTCAGGCGCGACACGGCACCGGTCGGGAGGAAGGATGGACGCTGGCAGCGACTTGCGGTTTTCCGCATCGAAATTCCATACGCCACCCGCTGGCTGATCGCCT
>VGET01000344.1 GCA_016869195.1 Alphaproteobacteria bacterium
GGTGGATGGGGTGATCCGCTGGAGCGCGACTCAGAAGCCGTGTTGCGCGATGTGCGCAACGAATTGCTGTCGCCCGTGAAGGCGGAAGCCGACTATGGCGTGATCATCGACACGGCGCGTTGGGTAGTCGACATCGAAGCGACCGAGCGGCGGCGGGCTGCCATGCGAAAAGCGCGCGGCTGGCGTGAAGTACCCACCGTGCAGTGGCGCGATCCACCGCCGAGCCGGGACTAGCTGCAATGGCTCGATTCCGTGTCGGCGTCGATGTGGGTGGCACGTTCACCGATATCGTGCTGTTGGCCGCCGACGGCGCGGTGCACACCAAGAAGATTCTGTCGAGCGTCGAGAACTACGCACAGGCCATTGTCGATGGCCTTGCCGAGTTGTTTGGCGAGATCGGGCTTGGCGGCGAGGCGGTCGACGAGATTCGTCACGGCACCACGGTCGCGTCGAACGCAGTTCTGGAACGCAAGGGCGCCAAGGTTGGGCTGATCACGACAAAGGGCTTCCGCGACGTCCTGGAGATTCGCACGCTCCGGATGCCGCGACTGTACGACATCGGCTGGACCAAGCCGGTGCCGCTGGTGGAGCGCTATCTGCGTCTCGTCGTGGACGAACGTGTCAACACGCACGGGCAAATCGAACGACCGCTCGATGTTGCCGATGCTGAGCGTACCGTGGGCGCCCTGCTGGCGGAAGGCGTCGAGGTCATCGCGGTATGCCTCCTCAATTCCTTCGTCAATCCGAGCCACGAGGTGTTGATCCGCGAGGTGATCCAACGGCAGGCGCCGGGTCTGCCGTACAGCGTCTCTCACGAGGTGCTGCCCGAGATCAAAGAATATGAGCGAAGCTCGACGACGGTGGTGAACGCCTATGTCATGCCCGTGGTTGCGTGCTATCTGCGCGCGCTGCGCGAGGGCCTGGACCAAGCCGGGATCCCGGCGCCCGTTCTGCTCATGCAGTCAAATGGAGGGCTAAGCACCGATTTGGCGGCGGCGACGCTGCCGATGAATATCGTCGAGTCCGGACCTGCGGGTGGCGTTGTCGGGGCACAGGCGCTGGCGCGCGCCAAGGGCCTGCGCAACATCATCACCTTCGACATGGGTGGCACCACCGCCAAGGCCGCGATGGTCGAGGACGGTGAGGTATCGCGCACGTCGGAATATGCGGTGGGTGCAGGCATCATGATCGGCTCCCGCCTTCTGACGGGAGCGGGCTACACGCTGAAGGTTCCCGCGATCGACCTGGCCGAGGTCGGCGCCGGAGGTGGTTCGCACATTTGGATTGATGGCGGCGGCGCCCTGAAGATTGGCCCGGAAAGCGCCGGCGCCTTCCCCGGCCCGATCTGTTATGACCAGGGTGGCACGATCCCGACGGTCACCGATGCCAATTTGATTCTCGGCTATTTGAACCCGACGCATCTTGTTGGCGGTGCACTAAGGCTCAACGCATCAAAGGCAAAGCGGGTGTTTGCCCAAAGCATTGCCGAGCCTGTGGGACTGGATGTTGAGCGTGCGGCCTATGGCGCGCACCAGATCGCGACATCGAACATGATTCGCGCGATCAAGGCGGTCTCAACCGAGCGTGGTCGCGACCCACGTGAGTTTGATCTGTTCGCGTTCGGCGGGAACGGCCCGTTGTTCGCCTGCAGCGTTGCGGCCGAGCTGGGCATCGGCCGAATCCTGGTGCCGCCGTCCGCTGGCCTGTTTTCTTCCTTCGGTTTTCTATATGCGGATGTCGAATATCGCTTCGGCCGCACGCTGCGCCGGCTGCTTCGGAAAACGCCATTAGGCGAGATCCAGGAGGCGTGGGATGCGCTCAGCCACCAAGCCAGGGATCAGCTCGTTGCCGGAGGAATTCGCGAGGGCAAGATACGCCTCGGTCGGTTCGCGGCGCTGCACTACAAGGGTCAAAGCTTCGAGCTCACCGTGCCTGTGCCCGACGGCCCGGTCGACGCAAATCTGGTGGGTGTGCTGGAGGAGGCCTTTGGCCAAGAGCACCTGAAGACTTATGGCCATCGCGCAAGCGCAGATGAACCGATCGAATTGGTCTCGATCGAGGTGGTGGGGCAGGGGATCCGCGCCGGATCGGCCGTGCCGGATCGGCTTTGCCTAAGTCGCCCCGAGCCTGGCGTGTCGGCGCCACGACTGGCCTTTTTTGGCGCAGAGAATGGCTGGCTGGAAACGCCTGTGCTGCGACGCTCCGACCTTGCCGCGGCTCGCATGGGTCCGCTGATTGTCGAGGAGTATGATTCCACCTGCGTCGTTCCGCCGGGAGCCTCGGCTGGCCTCGATGCTGCCGGCAGTATCGTGATCGAGCTGAAGCCGGCCCCATGAGTATCGTTCGGTGGCGTGATGTTGCTCAGCCACCACGCCCGTGCGGAGATCGGGTGAAGCTGAAGAAACCATTCGTAGAGAACAGTCAAGCTCCCTTCTGATGCAGTTGAACGTCGAGACGTGTTGCGGCCCATCGACGTTCGCGGCGGGAGGCTCTCCTCGAAGGCGCATGCCGC
>VGET01000345.1 GCA_016869195.1 Alphaproteobacteria bacterium
GCGCCTGCTGCAAGGCGACTGGCCGAAGAGCATCGAAGAAATGGAGGAGCGGGAGAGGGGCCGGGACGCTTAGCCGGTAAACGCCTGAATGCCGGTCTGCGCGCGCCCCAGAATCAGCGCGTGCACATCGTGTGTGCCCTCATAGGTGTTGACCGCCTCGAGGTTCATGACGTGGCGGATGACGTGGAATTCATCCGACACGCCATTGCCGCCGTGCATGTCGCGCGCCTGGCGCGCAATGTCGAGCGCTTTCCCGCAGCTATTACGCTTGATCAGCGAGATCATCTCTGGCGCGGCGCGGTCTTCGTCGAACAAGCGCCCGACGCGCAAACATGCCTGCAGGCCGATCGAGATTTCGGTCTGCATGTCGGCGAGCTTCTTCTGGATCAGCTGATTGGCCGCGAGCGGTCGGCCGAACTGGATGCGATCGAGCGTGTATTGCCGCGCCTGCATCCAGCAGAACTCGGCGGCACCCAGCGCGCCCCAGGCAATGCCATAACGCGCGCGATTGAGACAGCCGAATGGACCTGAGAGCCCGCTCGCATTGGGCAGCTCGTTCTCCGCCGGCACGAACACATCGTCCATTTGGATCATGCCGGTGATCGAGGCGCGGAGCGAGAACTTGCCTTCGATCTTGGGCGCGGCGAGGCCCTTCATACCTTTTTCGAGGATGTAGCCCCGAATGACGCCGGCGTCGTTCTTGGCCCACACGACGAAGACGTCCGCGATCGGCGAGTTGGTGATCCAGTTCTTGGCGCCCGAGAGGCTGAAGCCGCCGGACACGGCTTTGGCGCGCGTCTTCATGCCGCCGGGGTCGGAACCATGGTCGGGCTCGGTCAGGCCGAAGCAGCCGACCCATTCGCCGGTCGCGAGGCGCGGCAGGTATTTCTGCTTCTGCGCCTCTGAGCCATAGGCGTTGATCGGGTGCATCACGAGGCTCGATTGCACGCTCATGGCCGAGCGATAGCCGGAATCAACACGCTCCACCTCGCGCGCGGCGAGACCGTAGGACACATAGTTCACGCCGGCGCAGCCATAGCCCTGGATGGTCGAACCAAGGAGACCGAGCGCACCCATCTCGTTCATGATCTCGCGGTCGAAGCGCTCGTGGCGATTGGCCTCGAGCACGCGGGTCATGAGCTTCTCCTGGGCATAGGAGCGCGCGCTGTCACGCACCAGGCGCTCGTCCTCGCTCAGCTGGTCGTCCAGATGGAACGGGTCGTCCCACTGGAACACCGGCTTTGAAGACTTGGTGTTGGTGGATTTGGCAGCTGGCTGACTCACGGCGAACTCCCTTAACACTCGATCTCTGGTTGGGCCTAGTATCTATCACCGGACCCGCGAGCCGGGAAGAAGGGGAGGGCGCGTGAGCCAGGCGGAACAAGGGCGGGCGTTCGTCGGGGCGCCTGGCGCCACACCGCTCACCATCTTCCTCCTGTTCATCTGCGGCCTTTCGTTCAGCCTGGTCTATTCGATCAACGTCACCGCCACCGGGGATGGCATCCCGATCTTCGCCTATGTGTTCTGGCAATCGTTCGGCGCAGCCGCGATCGTGCTCGTGCTGTGCGCCGTGTTCCGCACCTGGCCGCGATTTACCTCGGCGCACCTCAAGGTCTATGGCCTGACCGGCGCGCTCAACCTCGCCATTCCCTATGCGGTGCTTTCGTACGTGGCGCAGAAGGTGCCTTCGGGCGTGCTGAGCCTCGGGCTCACCCTGGTGCCCATCCTGGTTTATGGATTGGCCCTCATTGTCGGCATCGACCGGCTGCGGCTTCGGCGTGTTGTCGGCATCCTCGTCGGGTTCGCGGGCGTGCTGCTTGTGCTGGTGCCGCGCGCGAGCCTGCCGGAGCCTGACATGGTGGGCTGGGTGCTGCTTGGCCTGGTCGCGCCACTTTGCTACGCGGTCAATGCCACGATCATCGCGCTGATGCGTCCGCCGGCGACCGGCTCGCTCGCCCTCGGCTTCGGGTTGCTTTCGTCTTCGGCCCTGCTCGGCTTCATTGCCATGGTGGTGACCGGCCAGTTCTGGGCCTTCCCTGCTCCCTGGAGCCCGGCCGATTGGGCGACCTTGCTCGCGATGGCCAACAACGCCGTCTCTTACGTTCTCGTCTTCGAGATCATCCGCCGCGCGGGGCCGGTCGTGTTCTCGACCACCAATTACATCGCGACCTTGGCGGGCATGGGCTTCGGCATCTGGTTCTTCGGTGACCGGCCGAGCGTGTGGATCTGGGCCGCGCTGGCTCTGATGTTCCTCGGTCTGTTCCTGGTCAATTTCCCGGGTCGATTGCCGCTCAATCGGATCGCGCCGCGGCGAAACTCGTCAAACGCCTGATCACCCGAATCTTGCTCTCTTGCTCCAACCCCGGCATCCTGCATCTGGGGGGAGGGCGGCGGTCGTGCCCCGCATTCGGGTGTGGCCGCCGTCTCCCTCTGCCTGATTGCCGATTGGCGTGGCGCCAACAAGAAGGCCGCCCATGGAGCGCAGGAGTGTAGAGGGGAGGGA
>VGET01000346.1 GCA_016869195.1 Alphaproteobacteria bacterium
CGCGCACCCGGGCCGGGCGCTCGCGATCCTGGCGCCACCCGCGGTCGCGCGCGTCCTGCGTGCTGCGGACGGGCGGCTCCTCCGCGCGCTCGGCGAGCGCGCCGGCCAGCCGGTCGCGCTCGAGGAAGCAGCGGGCGCGGCCGGCGATGACGCCCGGGTGCGGGTCGGCTAAGCTCGCGCGCGATGGCCACACGCAAGGGATGCCCGATTTGCAGCCGGCCGGCGGCGCCGGCGACGGTGCCGTTCTGCAGCCGAGCGTGCGCGAACCGCGACCTCGCCAACTGGATGACCGGGCGCTACGCGATCCCGGCGCGCGTCGAAACCGACGCGGACGACGATCCCGGGCCGCAGCCGGCCCGCGCGCGCGAGGAGTAAGCCGGCGCGCGAGGGGTGAGGACCGCTCGGCTGGACAGCCGGGGCCCAATTTCCTATAAACCAACGCCTTTTCGGGCGCGGGCTACCCGCGCTCGGGTATGCCCGGGTAGCTCAGATGGTAGAGCAGCGGACTGAAAATCCGTGTGTCGCTGGTTCAATTCCGGCCCCGGGCACCATTTTTTCAAGTACTTAGCGGCTGGCCGGCATCGAGCGCAGCCTGGGCAGTGTAATTTCGGTGTAATCGTGTCTCTACTTTCTGCCCCGGTAAAGAGCGTTCGCCCGCCGTGACCTCAAAGTTCTGCGCTCACATTTGATGGCGCGCGTTCTAAACAAGCGCGCTTCGCGACGCGGACTCAGCAATCTTGCCAAGGTGGCAATGACGTTGCCCGGACGATGCGGCACTTCGCGACCGATTGCGGGTGCTGGCCCAGGAACGCCGGCGCTTCGGCTACCGTCGCCTGCACGTGCTGTTGCGCCGGGAGGGCTACCGCGTCAACCACAAGCGCCTGTTCCGGCTCTATCGGGAGGAACGAAGTAGGCTGCCCTTCGACGTGACGAAGAGGGAAAAGCCCCTCAATAGTAGCCCGCTACACGCTACGTACCCTAACTTGCCGCGTCCCCGCCAGGTCATCCAGAAACTCCGACGCCGGTTCGACGGCTGTAATCAGCAGATGGTCCCGCGCACGGGTGCAGGCGACGTAGAGAAGATGGCGCTCGGTGTCGTAGACCTCCTGCAAGTCGGCATCGTCGCCGACGGTCTCGATCCGATCTTGCAGCGGCAGGATTTCGTCGTCGCAGGCCGCCACGGCGACGGCGCGGAACTCCAGGCCTTTGGCGAGATGCATCGTGCCGATCGACACGTGGCCGGTCGCGGTCGCGACGTGTTCATCGAGCACCTTGAACGCAAGACCCGACGCCTTGACGGCGGCTTCGGCGCGGACGAGCTGCGCCGGAGAGCGGACGAAGACGCCGAACTCGTGCGCCTGCACCCCTTCCCCGGAGCGCGCGGCTAACCAATCGGCGACCGCCTTTGTTTCCTCCGCTTCGCTGGTTAGCACGCGGATCACGGGCGGCGGACCATTGAAGACCGAGATCGTATCGCGGCGATACTCGGTGTTGCCGTCGACGTCGGTCACTTCGGGGCCGAGCAAACGGTCGGCTTGCGTGCGGATTTGGTGCGAGGTGCGGTAGTTGACGCGGAGATTGCGCGATCGTCCGCGAATATCGACGCCCAGCGACTTCCACGAGAACGGTTGCTGGAATATCCGCTGGCCGAGGTCGCCCGCGAAAAAGAGCGCGTTGGGACGATTGGCGCCGAGCGCCGCGAAGAAACGGAGATGGGCGATCCCGATATCCTGCGCTTCGTCCACTACGGCGAAGTCGAATGGCGGACTTTTGCCTTGAGCCAGCGCTGACGCCAAAGCGCTGAACAGGCCGGCCTGCGTCATGAGCCTACGTTCCTCGAGGGCAGCGCGCACCCGCTCGAAAACGGACCACAGAATGGCGCGCTGCGCCTCCGGTAGCCGCGTCTTGCGTCCGAGCCGGGCGACATCGCGGTAGGCCTCCCAGCTTTGCAACTGCCAGGCATCGACGATCTGCTCCCATTCGGTGACCAGAAAATGCAAGCTGAACTTGTGGCCGCCGACGGCTTCGGACGCTTGACGCAGCGTCTCACGCACCGTCGCGCGATCGGCCATCGCTACCGACCCGAAGTGCGCCTTGTAAAGCCGCAGGCCGAGCGCATCGAGCGCATAGACGTCGATCCGCTCGGCGAGGCGAGGCTCGTTGCCGACCAGCCGCTTCAACTTCGTGTGGAGCGCGTTCGCGAGCGTTGCGGAGAAGGTCGCGAGCAGCACACGGGCGTCGGGGTTGCTGCGCGCCAAATGCGCGGCGCGGTGGAGGGCGATGATGGTTTTGCCGGTTCCGGCGGAGCCGTATACGCGCGCCGGCCCGGTATAGTCGCGCTCCACCCATTGGCGCTGATCCGGGTGCAGGAAGACAGACCACTTCTCCCAGGGGTATTCGAGCGCGCGCTCCAACGCCTCGACATTGGTCATCACGCGGAAGCGCCGCTGTGCGTCGGGATGATCGAACGGACTGGCGGCCGGTATAGCGGGCGGCGG
>VGET01000347.1 GCA_016869195.1 Alphaproteobacteria bacterium
AGCAATGAGGCCCGTCAACACATGATAGAGGTGACCCCCATGTCCACAACCGAGCCATCCGCCGACCACAAGATCATCCGACTAACGGGCCGCATCGTCTCGGCCTACGTGACCAACAACCGGATCGATCGGCTGAAGGTCGGCGAGCTGGTCGGCAATGTGCACAAGGTTCTCGCGGGCCTAACCAGCGGAGATGTCAGCGAAGCCTCTGTTGAGGCAGGCCAACCTTCCGTGCCGATCAAGCGCTCGGTGACGCCTGATTACATTTCCTGCCTGGAGTGCGGCATGCGGCTCAAGATGCTGAAACGGCACCTCCGCACACACCACAACCTGACGCCGCAGGAATATCGGGTGAAGTGGGCACTGGCGCACGATTACCCCATGGTGGCGCCGAACTATGCCGAACGGCGCAGCGACCTGGCGCGCGAGGCCGGCCTCGGCGGACCCCCGACCAAGGCCAGGGGCCGCCGTTAACCCTTTTTTCGACCGCCCGTCTATTTCGACGTCATCACCCAGACTCCGTTCCAGTCGTCCGGCGGCGGATTCGCCTTCAGATACTGGCAGCGCTCGACGTAGAGCTTCGAGACCGAGTCGCCCGGGTTCAGCGTCAAGGCCTGTGTGAACGAGCGAAGCGCCTCGTCGAAGCGGCGCTGCCGATAGCGGCGCAGGCCGTTCTGTGACAGGCCGATCACCTCGGCCATGTTCGGGAAGGTCTCCTCGGTGTGGTAGTCGAGGACCTCGTGGATGGAGACGGGCTCGGTCTTGCCCGTCACCACCACGCGATCGATCTCGCGGATCCGGTAGATGCCGTGAAGCTGCTTCACAGTGAACTCGCTGGCGAGGATGCGCGTCAAATATTGCTTGCACGCGCCTTCGAGACGCGAGGCCAGGTTCACGCCATCGCCGATCACGGTGTAGTCCATACGCTTTGGCGAGCCAATATTGCCTGACACGATGACGTCGGTATTGAGGCCGATGCCCATCTCGACCGGGCGCTTGCCGAGCTCGTGGCGGCGCGCGTTGAAGCGGGCGAGCTCGGACACCATTGCACAGGCGCAGCGAACCGCCCGGTCCACATCGTCCTCGTGCGCGAAGGGCACGCCGAACACCGCCATGATCGAATCGCCAATGAACTTGTCGAGTATCCTACCCTCGGCCTGAATGCAATCGACCATGAGGGTGAAATACTCGTTGAGGAAGTTGACCGTGCCCTGCGGACCCAAGCCCTCCGAGAGGGTGGTGAACTGCCGAAGGTCGGAAAACAGCACGGTCGCGACCGAGGACTGGCCGCCCAAGAGCTCCTCGCCGCTCTTCAGGAGCTTGTCGGCCAGGGTCGCATCCATATAGCGCGACATGGTCGACTTCATGCGCTTCTCGGCGCTGATGTCGTCCATCATCAACATGGTGCCGAGCTTTTCGCTATTGACGCTCACGAGCGGCAGCACGGTCAGGTTGAGTGACACCTCCTCGCGCTTGAACTCGGTGCTCGCATCCATGAAGGTCTGCGGCTTCTGCTGTTCCAGCACTTCCCGAATCTTGTCGGCGATCCAAGCGTTCTTGCCCCAGAACACCTCGACCGCCGGTTTGTTCAGGATGTCGGCAGCGCTCACCTTCATCAGGTGGAGCCCGGCGGCGTTGCAGGTGACCACGCGCCCGAGCGCATCGGTCGTGATCACGCCGTTCGACATGCTTTCCAGAATCGCGTCGTTGTAGTTCTTCATGTTCTGGACGTCGTCGAACAGCTTGGCGTTCTCGAGCCCGATCGAAATCTGCACCGTGAACGCCTTCAGGCGCGATTCATCCTCGGCGGTGAAGGTGCCGCCGATCTTGTTCAGCACCTGGGTGACGCCGATCACCTTGCCGACCTTGTTGATCACCGGCACGCACAGGATCGAGCGCGTGAAATAGCCGGTCTGCCGGTCAAACGCCGGGTTGAAGCGCAAATCGGCATAGGCGTAGGGAATGCTGACCGACTCACCGGTCGAGAACACCGTGCCCGCGATGCCGAGATGGTTCGGGAAGCGGATCTTGGTCGCGCCCAGGCCCTCGCCTACCTCGGTGTAGAGCTCGCTCGAGCGCGGGTCGTTGAGGAACAGCGTCGAGCGCTCGGCGTTCAGGAGCTTCGTCACCGTGCGCATGATCTTCTGCAGCAACGGACCGAGATGAAGCTCCGACGACAGCTCGGAGACGATGCCGAGAAACTCGAGCTCCTTCTCGCGCGATTGCTCGATCTGTTCGACATAGAGCGCGCTCTGAATGGCGATGGCGGCCTGTGTCGTCATCGCCTCGAGCAGCTCGAGATCCTCGCGGTCGAAGCGACCTTCGATCTTGTTGAGTGCCTGCGCGACGCCGATGATGTCGCCGCTCACCGTGCGCACCGGGCAGGAGAGCACGCTCCGGGTTACGAAACCGGTCTGCTCATCAATCGAGCGGTTGAAGCGCGGATCTCTATAGGCGTCATCGACGATGATGCCCTCGCCCGACGTGTAGACGA
>VGET01000348.1 GCA_016869195.1 Alphaproteobacteria bacterium
CATTCGCTGAGCCCCCCCTTCAAATCGTCCAAGGGGGTCGGCCGATCGAACAGGATGGCCTGATCGACCTCGAATCCACCCTTCTCGAGCCGGTGGGTATACTCGCCGAGGCGCGGAAAATACCAGGGCATTGGCAGGGCCTTGCGGGCAACACCGGCTTCGAGCAAGGCCTGGTGGATGGCCCCGACCAGCACAGCGACATTGCCATGGCCGCCCATCTCGAGCACGAGCCGTCCACCCGGCTTGAGCGCCCGCGCCATGGCGTTGATCGCGCGCTGCGGGCGCGTCATCCAATGCAACGCGGCGTTTGAAAGGATGGCATCGACCGGCCGGTCCAGGCGAAAGCTCTCGCCGCTCGCCCGGATGAAGGAGAGCCCGGGATTCGCGGCCTTTGCCGACTCGATCATGGCGGCATCGCTGTCGAGGCCGATCGCCTCGACCCCGCGGGCGGCCAGCGCGGCCACGTGCCGGCCGGTGCCGCAGCCAAGATCGAGAATGCGCTCGCCGGGCCTCGGCGCGAGCAGGTCGAGCAGATCCTCGCCCAGCTTTGCGATGAAGCCAAAGGATCGGGCATAGGAATCGGCGTCCCACGCGCCGCCGCCGGCCGGCATCACATCACTCATGGAGCTTCGGACCTTTCCACCGGTTCGGCGCCAAGGGGTTTGAACCGGGCGCGCGGCTGTTCAATAATCCGAAACGGCTCGAACTCGATGCTGTCATGGCGATCGTGGCTCGTGTCGAGGGGTGACCTAAAGGCTAGGAATGGCAGCCAAGGGACGGCAAGACCAGGCGGAACGCAGCGGCGCGACGAAGCTCGACGCAAAGACGCGCGCGCTGTTGCTCGAGTTCCGGCCGGTCTTGGAGGTCCATGTTGACGATATCGTCGACGAGTTCCTGATCTATGCGACGGCCTGGCCCGAGATGCGGCAGGTCGCCGAGAACATCGACCGCTCGCCCGAGGCGATTCACCGGTTCCGCGAGGTTCAGGGGCGCCATTTGCTCGCGCTCTTCTCGGGCGATTTCGATGCCGGCTATTTCGAGCGCATCAAGCGCATGGGGCAGGCGCACGAGCGCGCCGGCCTCGAGCCGCGCTGGTATTTCGGCGCCTACGGTCATCTGCTCAAGCGACTGGTTGAGCTCGCCGTAGAATGGTGCGGCCATGATCCGCAGCGCCTGCTCGCGACGGTGAGCGCGATCAATCGCGTGGTCGAACTCGACATGGCGAATGCGGTCGCGACCCTCGATCCGAGCCCGAGGCCGAGCACGCCGCCGTCGACCCTCGCGCCGCGCGAGGGCATCTCCGGTCTCTTGAAACCGCAGACGCTGAAGCCGCGGCCCAATCGGCGCAGCGCCTGATCGAGCGGCCCTCAAGGCCACGCCTCGCTCAAGCCAACGCCGATCCGCAACGGCGCCACGCGACGGGCTAAACCTGTAGCGTCATCCGTCTCGATGAACGTGCCGCACACCATGCCATCGCCGCCAGCGGGCTCCAGCCGTGCGGTCGGCAGCTTGCGCACGAAGCGCTCGATCGCAACACCAGGGTCCATGCCGATCACCGACTGATAGGCGCCACACATGCCGGCGTCAGTCTGAAACGCTGTACCCTTCGGCAGAAGGCGTGCGTCCGCCGTCGGCACATGGGTGTGCGAGCCGACCGCGAGCGAGACCTTGCCGTCAATATGATGGGCCAGCGCCTGCTTCTCGCTGGTCGCCTCGCCGTGAATGTCGACCACGATCGCGTCGACCGTGCGGCCGAGCTGGTGCTTGGCGAGCTCGTTCGTGATCGCGGCGAACGGGCAGTCGAGCGGATCCATGAAGAGCCGGGTCATCAGCTGAACGACGAGCACGCTGCGGCCGGACTGCGTGCGAAACACCGCGGCCCCGCGCCCGGGCGTGCCCGGCGGATAATTCAAGGGCCGCAGCAGACGGTTGTCGGTGCCGATATAGGCCAGGGTCTCGCGTTGATCGAAGGCGTGATTGCCGAGCGTCAACACATCGCCGCCCACCTGATAGAGCGCACGGCAGATCTCGCTTGTGATGCCGTAACCGCCGGCCGCGTTCTCACCATTGATGATGACGAAGTCGAGACCGAGGCGCTCGCGGATGGTGGGAAGATGGCTCGCCACCGCGTCACGCCCCGCGCGCCCGACAATGTCACCCAGAAACAGAATTTTCACCGCGCGGCCTCGCTTGTCCCGTTTCGTTCGATCCGTATCGCGCCCTGCTCGGTGATCACCCAGTCGAGCCGCTGGTCCGTTTCGTCGTGCGGCACATGGTCGACTTCTTGACCGGCGAAAGCGACTCCGAACGCGACAACCTCACGTCCTGCCCGCAGCGCCGCCAGGGTGCGATCGTAATAACCGCCGCCATAGCCGAGCCGATAGCCCGCGCGATCGAAGGCGAGCAACGGAACCAGCAGCACGGAGGGCTCGACCACCGGCGCCTCCTTTGCCGGCTGGTTAGTTCCCAATT
>VGET01000349.1 GCA_016869195.1 Alphaproteobacteria bacterium
CGCGCGCACCGTCGATGCCCTCTGGGACGCCATCGTCGATGCCATCGATCGTTTCACGCCCGACGAGTGTGCAAGCTACTTCCGAAACTCGGGATACGAACCAGAATGAACGGAAAATGCTCTAGGCCCTTCACCTGGACCGCAGACCCGAACAAAATCATCGCCGCCGTCAGACGAGGGCATCAAGTGTTAGATTCGATCCACTAGAGGTTGGTCGTGTTGCGGGTCCAAGGGATGAGACCTGGGCGGAAATTCGGCAAGTTCCAATAGCAGAGCGATTGATTCTTCGCTTAGTGCTCGGCCGCACCGCCCGGGCCGCCGGCTACCTCTAGTGGTCGCAATCTGACATTCGATTCCCGCAGCGCTGAAACCAGATCAATGGGTTACCGGCTCATACGTCGGCACCAAGTGTTAGATTCTACCCACTAGGACACCTCGAATAACCGGTCTTTGCGTGCCATGGCCAGCGTCTGACGGCGTAGATCGGGCGAGCGGGGCGCTGCCGTTCGATCGCTGCGTTGCCCGGGTTCGATCAAGCCGTCGGTTTTGCGGTTCCGTTTGCTCAAGCCGGCGCGGTT
This sequence comes from Alphaproteobacteria bacterium, assembly GCA_016869195.1. Lineage (GTDB taxonomy): Bacteria > Pseudomonadota > Alphaproteobacteria > UBA828 > UBA828 > SHWC01. The sequence goes on from VGET01000349.1 coordinate 579, forward strand.
CTCCCTTCGAGCCAGGCAAGGCGAGTGAAGTTGTAGGCCAGATTGGCGAGCGCGATCTTGGCGGTGGCGCGTTTCAGCCCGATGGTGCAGACGATCAGCGCGAAGCGGCGCTTCTCGGCGGCGAAGACATGCTCGACGTGAGCGCGCACCCGCGCCCGCGTGGCATTGCCCTGGCCGATGTGAGCCGGCATCGCCTTGCCGCGCGGCTTCGGCCGCTGGAACTGGGGCGTGAGCCCGCGCCGATCGAGCACGCGCAGGTTCGCCTTCGAGCGATAGGCCGTGTCCGCCCAGACCGCCGCCGCCGTGTTGGCGGGATCGAGCAGGCGCGGCAGCTGCGCCCCGTCATGGGCGCTCGCCGGTGTCACCGAGAAGCGCCGCACCAGACCATGCGTCCGGTCGATGCCGAGATGGTTGTTGTAGCCGAACAGCGGCACCATGATCTCGCCGAGCGCCTGGCGCTTGTCATTCTTGACCGTCTCGCGCTTCCGGCCGCGCTTGATCGTCCAGCGGCCCTCGGTGTCCACTTGAGCGCGCCGCGCGGGCGACCAATCCTCGGGCACGCCGCCGCCCTTGAGCGTGTCCTTCTCGTCCCGGCTGAGCCTCGGCCGGCGCGCCTCGATCACGGTCGCATCGACAATCTGACCGCCCATCGCCAGATAGCCCTTCACCTTCAGCGCCTCATCCAAGCGCGCGAACAGCCGATCGAACGCCCCCGCCCGAACCAGATGCTCGCGAAACAGCCAGATCGTCTTGGCGTCCGGCACCTCGTCCTGCAGCCCGAGCCCCGCGAAGCGCATGAACGACAGTCGGTCGCGCAGCTGATACTCGGTCTGATCGTCGGACAGCGTGTAGAGCGTCTGCAGCACCAGGATCTTGAACATCAAGACCGCGTCATAGGGCGGCCGGCCCCCCTTGGCCCGCTCCGAGCGCTTCAGCGCCGCGTCGAGCTCCGGCCGGAACAGCTCGAACTCCATCACCCGCGACAGCCGCTCCAGCGGATCGCCCGCCGCCGACAGCCACTTCAGACGCTCGTCGTCGTCAAAAAAACCGGCCTGCCTCGCCATCGCCGCCTCCCCACGAATCATCGAGGCCAGCGAATCACCTCACACCCTCAAACGCGATCGGTTTTTAGAGGTGTCCAAGTGAGTGGGACCGCGCCCCACGGGCTTGCTCCGGGCGTCGATTGCGCCTAAGGTTCGCCCGCTCAAGAGCTTGGGAGTAGGGATCGTGACGAGCGCGGAACAGACGAAATCAGATGCCCCCGGCAGCTTTGGCGAGCGATTTATCGCCTATATCCGGACGCTCAATGGCCAGGCCAACCTGATCAGCCTGGTGTTTTGCGTGATCACCGCGATCCTGATGATGCAGATCCTGCCGGAAACCGACATCATGGGGGCGCTCGGCGTCCTCTCGATCTATATCGTCGTGTTCCTGATGGTGGCCGGCCTCGCCCGTATGGTGCTCAAGCTGATCCGCCGCAACCGGGCCTGAGTCACGACTTTATTTTGCGGCAGAGCCGGCTACGGCGGTGACCGGTAATCATAGGTTATTGTTTCAAAAAAATAATGCGCTCACGATGGGGCACTGGCGTAGGCCAAATCTTGGCCTTGGCGCTTGCGAGCCGCGCGGCCATTTGGCTTAGTGCCGAAAACCGCGCAAAGGACCGATGCACGGAACGCCAAGATGGCACGCCTAGTAAGGACTTTTGGAGCATTCGCCGGGTTCGTCCTCGCATTTCTTATGCTCGGGCTGACCTGCCCTGATTCTTCGGACCAGGCTTAGCTTGAGCCGGCGTGCCCTGCTTCCTCTCGTTGCCCGTTATGGGGCGGTGATGCAACGGGCCGGGGCGCGCAGGCCCGACACAGCGCAGCGTCCCG
>VGET01000350.1 GCA_016869195.1 Alphaproteobacteria bacterium
CATGTGGACCTGGATCGTGGGTGGTGCGATCGCTGGTGCCTCCGGTGTCTTCGTCGCGATGGACACGCAGCTTCATCCCGTGATGGGCTTTCGCCTGTTGCTCGCAATCTTTGCTGCCGCGATCTTTGGCGGCATCGGCAAGCCCTATGGTGCGATTCTCGGCGGCCTCGTCATTGGCATTACCGAGGAGTTCTCGACCTTCGTGATCTCGCCCGGCTACAAGCCGGCGGTCGCCTTCGTGGTCATGGTCTTGGTTCTGATCATCAGGCCGCAGGGCCTGCTTGGCGGAGTGAAGACCTGATGGAGATCAGCGGATTCCTCGCCTATTTCATTTTCTTTCTGACCTTCGTCGGGATCTACGGCGTGTTGATCCTGGGCCTCAACCTGCAATGGGGCTTCACCGGGCAGGTCAATTTCGGCGTTGCGGCGTTCTTCATGGTGGGGGCCTACGCCATGGCGATCGCGACGACCGCGCCGACCGATGACCATCTGGGTGGATTCGGTCTGCCCTTTGTCGTTGGCCTGATCATCGCGATGATCATCTCGGGCGCGCTCGCGTTTCTCGTCGGCATCGTCACGCTCCGATTGCGCGCGGACTATCTGGCGATTGCCACCATCGGCATCGCCGAGATCGTGCGCCAGTTCCTCAAGAACGAGGACTGGTTGACCAACGGCGTGCGCGGTATCGTCGATATCCGCAAACCCTACGAAGGTGAGCTCGGCGGCGCCGAGCCGCTCGTCTACCTGGCGATCGTGGCGGTGGCAGTGGCGATCGTGTTCTTTGCGCTGGAGCGTTTGCGCAAATCGCCGTTCGGCCGCGTGCTCAGGGCGCTGCGCGAAAATGAGGATACGGCACGCGCCTCGGGCAAAAGCATCGTCAGCTTCCAGCTTCAGGTGTTCGTGCTGGGCTCGTCGATCATGGGGTTGGCGGGCGGGCTCTACGCGTCTTTCTTCTCCTTCATCAGCCCAGAGGCCTTCACCAATACGATCGCGAACTTCCTGCCCTGGGTCATGCTGATCGCCGGTGGTAGCGGCAACAATTACGGCACCATGCTCGGCGCCTTCGTGATCTGGGTCGTCTGGACGGTCACCGACTATGTGATCAACCAGGTGATCCCGGCTGATATGGTGACCAAGGCTGGCGCCCTGCGCTTGCTCCTGATCGGCGTGTTGCTGCAGGTGATCCTATTGTTCCGTCCAAAGGGGCTTCTGCCCGAGGGGTTCCGGCTGAAGTTCATGCGCAAGGAATAGACCCGCCGGCGAACCGGCGGGCCCCTCTGCAATCGAGATCGTGCGCAGTCGCGCTCAGGGCGCGAACACCTTCACCGTCTTGATCTCGCCATTGTCGATGTTCCAGTGGGCGAACGTGCCGCCGACGTCGCCCATCTTGTCGAAGTCCTGTGCGCCGGCCGCGCCGACATAATCGATGTCCTTGCCGGCCTTCAGAAGCTCCTTCGCCTTGGCAAACTCGCCCGGCAGGATCGCCTCGCCCGGCGGGTTCGCGACATCGCGCAGCGCCTCGTGGATCTTTTTCCGATCGGCCGAGCCGGCCTTCTCCATGGCGAGCGCGATCAGCATGGTCGCGTCATAGACGGAATCAATGAACGGCTTCGGCGGCAGCTCGCCGAATTCCTTCTGATAGGCGTCGCGAAACGCCTTGGCCGCGGCGCTGTCAGCCACCGCTTCGGGCGCGGTGCCGAACGAGCCGTTGAGGTTCGCCGCGCCGATTGCGCTGATCACTTCGGGGGCCTTCATGCCATCAGTGAAGACGAAGGACTTGAAGAAGCCCTCCTCGAGTGACTGCTTCAGGATGATGTTGCCGTTCTCCGGATAGGCGATCAGGACGAGCGCCTCCGGGCCGCCGTCCGCCGCCTTCTGCAGCTCGCCGCGATAAGACGCGTTGCCCGGCTCGAAGGCAAGGTTGGCCGAGACCTTGCCGCCCTTCGCCTCGTACGCGCTGGCAAACGCCTTCGCCAGACCCTCGCCATAGTCGTTGTTGATGTAGAGCACCGAGACGTTCTTCACGCCCTTCTCGGACACGACCGAGGCGAGCGCGACGCCCTGGAAGGCATCCGACGGAATGGTGCGGAAGAGCACGTCACTGTCCTCGAGGCCCGATAGCGCCGGCGAGGTCGATGCGCCCGAGATCTGCACGACCCCAGCCGGCGCCGACACGCTCTTCGCGACCGGGATGGTCACGCCACTCGCGAGGCCACCGACCACCGCGACCACCTTCTCGATCTCGACCAGCTTCTTGGCCGCGTCGACGCCGACCTGCGGGTTGGTCTGGTCATCGCCGACCGCGACGGCCAGAGTGTTGCCGGCTGCACCGCCGGCCTCGTTGACCTGCTTGACCGCGAGCTTGATGCCATTGAGCGAGGTCTCGCCATAGGCCTGCAGGTCGCCCGTCATCGACATGAGCGCGCCGATCTTCACTTCTTCCGCGCTCGCAGC
>VGET01000351.1 GCA_016869195.1 Alphaproteobacteria bacterium
CCGCGATCTTGTAGCGCATGACGTCGACGCCTTTTGCTTGGGCGAGCTTTTCGTCTTGGCGGATCGCCATTAGCGTGCACCCGAAATCCGAGCGCACGACGAGCCACTGCAGCGCAAAGACGAGCATCGCCGCAGTGAGCACGAAGTAGTAGAAGTGGGGTAACGGGCCGAAGGTGTAGCGTACGCCGCCCAGCTCGATCGGCCGCGGCCGCGGAATTCCGGGAAAGCCGACCGCGCCGCGTGTGACCTCGTCCCAATTGTTGAACACCGAGAAGGCGAGTAGACCGAATGCGAGTGTGACGATCATGAAGAAGTGAGTGCGAAAACGCAGGCAAATTGCGCCGACTAGGGCCCCCGCGAAGCCGGCCGATAGGGTGGCGAGCAGGAGCGTGACCCAGAAGCCGTGCTTTACATCGACGAGCAAAATCGCGCCGACATAGGCGCCGACCCCGGCGAAGCCCATGTGTCCGAGCGACACGAGTCCGGTGTAGCCGAGCATGAGGTTCAAGCCCACCGCGGGGATGACGTAGAGGCAGGCGAGCACGAGCACGTGCAACACATAGGGGTCGGGCGCGAACGCGGGCAGGCTATAGAGGACGGTTATCGCCACGACCGCCGCTATGAGCGCGAGGCGTGAGCTCATCAGTCCTCGCCCCGCACCCGCACGCCGAATAGCCCTTGCGGCCGCAATAGCAGGATGACGACCATCGCCATGAATGCGATCGAGTCCTTGTAGTCGGTCGGTAGAAAGAGCGTTGAGACCGCTTCCAATACGCCGATCGACAGCCCACCGATCACCGCGCCAGGAACGCTCCCCATGCCGCCGAGCAGAATGCCCGCGAGGCCCTTCACGAGCGGCGCGTCGCCCATCGTCGGAAAGATCAGAAAGAGCGGGCCGATCAACGCGCCGCCGAGGGCCGCGAGCGCGGTCCCGATCGCGAAGGTGGACCAATAGACGCGCTCCACTGGAATGCCGACCACCAGCGCGGCCTCGCGCGCTTGCGCGGTCGCGCGGATCGCGGTGCCGAAGCGCGATCGCTTGAGGAAGAGTGACAGCGCCACGACCATGACGGCGGTGATCGCGATGATGAGCAGCTGATGTACCGGAAAGCGCAGCGGCCCGATCGTGACGAGCATCTCGGTGCTCGGCAGCTTGAGCTGCAGGGCGTTCGGCCCCCAGATCGCGATTGTAAGATTCTCGATCGCGAGGATGAGACCGAGCGAGGCGATCACCTGGTTGCGCAAATTGCCCGCAAGCGGCCGGAAGATCGCGCGCTCGATCGCGATGCCGATCACCGCGAGCAACGCCATCGTGAGCAGCGTCGCGAGCACATAGCTCCCGGTCACGCGTGCAAAGAAGAAATGCGCGACGTAGCCGCCCATCATGAAAAGTACGCCGTGCGCGAAATTCACGACGTGCATGACGCCGTAGACGAGCACCATGCCCAGCGCGACGAGCACGTAGACCGAGCCCATCATGAGCCCGTTGATGATTTGTTCGGCCAGGGCTTCGAGCATGGTGGCTTGCGACAGGAAAGGCTTTGAGTGCGTCGGCGTGAAGATATCATACGACCCCGTCCTCGGAGGGTAGGCCTTGAGCTTGGACTTCTTTACCGATCCCAAGATGCTAGCGCCGGCACGTACGATCCGCACCGATCTTCGCGACGGTGCCTTCGTTCTGCGCTCTCCCGATTGGCTGCGCCGCTACGATCGCTGCGTCGGTGAGTGGCTCGAGCGGCTTGGCGGCCGAGACGCCGAATGCCGACGCGTTCGCCGAGCCGGTAGCGTGCGGCAGGTTCATGCTGTCTTGGGGCGCGCTGCGGCGCCGCGTCGGTGCCGTCGCACAGGCGCTCCTCAATCTCGGCCTGAGCGCCGAGCGGCCGATCGTCATCCTGTCGGACAACTCGTTGGGCTCATGGCGCATCCCGGCGCACCGTTCAACTTGATCAAAGAGCTCGTGGGGTTTGCGAAAGCTAATCCTGGCAAGCTCTCCTACGTGGCGCTTGGCGCGGGCGGTACCCCGCATCTCGCGGTGGAGCTCTTGAACGTCGCGGCCGGGATCGATCTCGTGCATGTACCGTACACAGTTAGCGCCCCCGCGCAGATCGATGTGATCGCCTGGCGTGTGCAGCTAATGTCCGATCTGCTCATCACAGCGATGCCGCACTTGCGCGAGGGCAATATGAAGGTTCTCGCGGTCTCGAGCGAGAAGCGCGCTGCGGGCTTCGAACAATTCCCGCTGAGCGCCGAGACCTTTCCCGGATTCGATGTGTCGGCCTACCTAGGGTCCGTCGTTCCCGCGGCCACCGCACGCGCCGTCGAGCGCAAGATTCGCGACGACTCGGTGTGGGCGGTGAATCTGCAGGATGTTAAAGCGCGAATCGCCGAGCTCGGCAACGAGATCGTGGGCTCCACACCCGAGGAGTTCGATCGGTTGATCGCGCCTGA
>VGET01000352.1 GCA_016869195.1 Alphaproteobacteria bacterium
CCGGGGCCGTCCACACCATCAAGTCGGGCCATGACGAAAGAGAAAGAACGCACGGCATTGTTCATTTGTCGAGGCTGGTGCTCCCGCCTTGTTTGACGCCTGCAGCCGCCCTCGCCCATACTCCTTCGCAGGTGCAAAACGAGGAGGCGCGGAGCCCGCGCCCAAGGCCGCCCATGACCGATGTGACGCCGACCACACTGGCCGAATGGCGCGCGCTTGCCGAGCGCGAGCTCAAGGGCAGAAGCCTCGATGCGCTCAGCTGGATGACGCCCGAGGGCCTTGCGATCAAGCCGCTTTACACAGCGGCCGACCTTGAAATGATCGAAGGCCGGGAGACGCTGCCGGGCTTCGCGCCGTTCACCCGCGGCATCTACGCCACCATGTACGCCAACCGGCCGTGGACCTTGCGCCAATATGCGGGCTTCGCGAGCGCCGAAGAATCAAACGCGTTCTACCGGCGCAATCTCGCGGGCGGACAGACCGGGCTTTCGGTTGCCTTCGATCTCGCCACCCATCGCGGCTATGACAGCGACCATCCGCGCGTGACCGGCGATGTCGGCAAGGCCGGCGTCGCGATCGATTCGGTCGAGGACATGAAGATCCTGTTCGCCGGCATCCCGCTCGACAAGGTCAGCGTGTCGATGACCATGAACGGCGCGGTGCTGCCGGTGCTCGCCGCCTTCATCGTCGCGGCCGAGGAACAGGGCGTGCCCGAGGCCAAGCTCTCCGGCACCATTCAGAACGACATCCTCAAGGAGTTCATGGTCCGCAACACCTACATCTACCCGCCCGAGCCCTCGATGCACATCGTGGCCGACGTGATCGAGCACACGGCGAAGCGCATGCCGAAGTTCAACTCGATTTCGATCTCGGGCTATCACATGCAGGAGGCCGGCGCGACTGCGGTGCAGGAGCTGGCCTTCACGCTGGCCGATGGGCTCGACTATGTGCGCGCGGCGCTCTCGCGCGGGCTCAAGGTGGACGATTTCGCGCCGCAGCTCTCGTTCTTCTTCTGCATCGGCATGAACTTTTTCATGGAGATCGCCAAGCTGCGCGCCGCGCGCCTGCTCTGGGCCACCATGATGAGCCAGTTCAAGCCGAAGGACGCGCGCTCGCTCATGCTGCGCACGCACTGCCAGACCTCGGGCGTCTCGCTGACGGAACAAGACCCCTACAACAACGTGATCCGCACCGCCTATGAGGCGCTGGCGGCCGTGCTCGGCGGCACGCAGTCGCTCCACACCAATGCGCTTGATGAGGCGATCGCGCTGCCGACGGATTTCTCGGCGCGGATCGCGCGCAACACGCAGCTGATCCTGCAGCACGAGACCGGCGTGCCCAAGGTGGCCGATCCCTTGGGCGGCTCCTATTACGTCGAGGCGCTCACGCATTCGCTCGCGCGCGCGGCCAAGGCGCTGATCGACGAGGTCGAGGGCCTCGGCGGCATGACCAAGGCGGTGGCGAGCGGCATGCCGAAGCTGCGCATCGAGGAGGCCGCGGCGCGGCGGCAGGCGCGCATCGATCGCGGCGAGGAGAAGATCGTCGGCGTCAACCTCCACCCGCCGACCGAGGACACCAAGCCGCAATTGCTCGAGGTCGACAACACCGCCGTGCGCGAGCGCCAGGTCGCGCGCCTCAAGGAAGTTCGCGCGACGCGCGATGCCGCCAAGGTCGAGGCCGCGCTCGAGGCGCTGCGCAAGGGCGCGGCCGGTAATGCGAACCTGCTCGCGCTGTCGATTGACGCGATGCGCACGCGTGCCACTGTCGGCGAGGTGTCGGACGCGTTGGAAGCCGTGTTCACCCGCCACCGCGCGACCGTGCGCGCGGTCTCGGGCGTCTATGGCCGTGCCTTCGCCGAGGATGAATCGTTCCGCCGCATCCAGGCCGAGGTCGAGGCGTTTGCGAAGGCCGAAGGTCGCCGCCCGCGCATGCTGGTCGCCAAGCTCGGCCAGGACGGGCACGACCGCGGCATGAAGGTGATCGCGACCGCGTTTGCCGACATCGGATTCGATGTCGATATCGGGCCGTTGTTCCAGACGCCCGAGGAGGCCGCGCGCGACGCGATCGAGAACGACGTGCACGTGGTCGGCGTGTCCACGCTCGCGGCCGGGCACAAGACCTTGGTGCCTGAGCTCGTCGCCAAGCTCCGCGCTGCCGGCGCCGATGACGTGCTGGTCGTCGTCGGCGGCGTCGTGCCGCCGCAGGATTACGATTTCCTCCACCGCGCCGGCGTCGCCGCCGTCTACGGCCCCGGCACCAACATCCCCGCCGCCGCCTCGGAGATCATGGCCCTCATCCGCGGGCAGAAGAAAGCGGCGTAGCGGTGCCCTGATAAGAAGGGCACCACAAAGACACCAAGTCACAAAGGCGCAAAGGATTGCGTCTTCTTGGTGCCTTTGTGTCTTGGTGGTGCGCTGCCCTTTTCGTCGCCTCTGA
>VGET01000353.1 GCA_016869195.1 Alphaproteobacteria bacterium
CTCCGCCTTCACGAAGCCGCGGCCATTGAGCCAGATCACGTCCGGGTCCTTGGGGTCGGTGACCAGGATGACGCTTTCGCTCGCGCCGTCGTCATAGGTGATCGAGAGCGTCAGGCCGTCGATGGAGTAGCGGTCGCGCCGATCCGGCGAGGTGGCCTGGGCGGTGGTCCGGTAGTCGCCGCCCGCGACATCGGCGCCTGCGGTGCGGCCTTTGATGACCTCGCCGCCCGGCCAGAATTCATAGGCCTCCCACACGGTCACCGAATCTGTGCCGCCGATCGCGATATTGCCGGTGTTCGCCATGGTGTCGTAGCGGCCGGTCAGGCGGAAGCCAGGGGGCACCTTGTCGTAAATCGCGTTGAAGGCGAAGGGGCGCCATTTGTCGCCGCCCAGGAGCTCGAATCGCCCGTCCGATTTGCGCCAGCGCGTCCAGGCCCTCGGATTCTCCTGCTGGTGCGCCTCGATGCCGCCTGCGAAATCGAGACCACCAACGTCGGTCAGCAGCCGACCATCCTTGAAGAGCACGACCGGGTAGATGTCGAGCATGATCATGCCGCCATTGCCGATGACGGGGCGTTGATCAAAGCCGAAGCCCTCGATTTGATCCGCCAGCGCGTGTGCCTTTGCACCCTTGCCGGATTTCCTCGTCTTGGCCGGTTGGTCGGATCGAGCGTCGGGCGCGACCTCGGCCCGCTTTGACGCCGACACCGCGGGCAGGCTCGACGCACGCTTGCCGAAGGACGCCGCGGGCACGTCGAGGAGGGCGATCAGCGCGGGGCAGCTCTGCGGCTCGACCGTGGCCGCCGCCTCCTCGACCTGCTGCGCCAGGGTGGCGATCACCGCGCGGGTCGCAGGATCCTTGCCGAGGCGCATGATCTCGGCGGCGACGCGATCGAGGTGGTTCGCTTTTTCCCACGTGGCGACCGCCTGCCGCGTGTCGCTGCTCATTTCGCCCGAGGCCTCGCACTTGGCTCTCAGGGTCTGCGCCAGCGCGGCGGTCGCCATCATCTCAACGTCGGATTGCTGGGTGAGATCGATCGGCTTGGCGAGCGCCGCCCCTGTCAGCGCGAACGAGGCCGCCAAGCTCGTCAAGGCCAGACGCGTTGCAAGCGCCATGAGCCTCCCCTCCGTCAATCAAGCGCGGTCGGCTTGTGCCCTTAGATCTCACGCCCTAACAAGCTTCACCTGGCGGAGGAGATCGAAAAATTGTGGCCAAGATTGGGGAGAACTCGATCACCGTTGTGTGATCAGTGGGGACCAGCGCTGCCCGCTACTCCGCCGCCTGGGCGACCGCGGGGATGCGGCTGTCCGGGCGCTGGCGCGGCATGAGCGTGGCCGCGAGGGCGACGATCAGCGCTGCGCCGGCGAGGATGGAATAGATCACCATGAAGCTGTCACCCTTGCCGTGAAGCCAGGAGACGATCGGCACCACGGCCGCGGCGGTGCCGAGCGCGAGCACGAACTTCAGGCCATACATGCGCGCGCGCCAGGCGTTGTTGGTGTAGCGCGCGAGCAGCGCATCCTGGATCGGGATCTCGCCGAACACCATCATCATGAGCGGCAGCGCGACGACGATAAGCCCGATGTCCGCGAGTTGGCCGACGAGAAGGAGCAGCGGGATCTCGGCCAGCACCACCATGATCCAGACCGGGCGGATCGGGAAGCGATCGACCAGATAGCCGGTCGCGAGCTGGGTGAAGGAGGCGATCGCGGCGATCACCATGAAGATGCCGCCAATGCCGAAGACCGAGCCTTGGACCAGCGAGAAGCCCTCGTCGATCACCTTCGGCATCGTCACGGTCGTGGTGTTGAAGATGAGCGCAGCGCCGATCACGCCCGTGATCATCACGAGATACATGATCGGCGGCACCCTGCGGCCCTGATCGTCGACCACGACCTTGCGCTTGGCCTGTTTGTCGCGCGGCACCTCGCGCACCATGAAGACGAACAGAATGCCGACCGCGAGCGAGAACGCGCCCGGTACGATATAGGCGTAGTGCCAACCGAGCGTGGAGGTCAGGCCGCCCGCGATCAACGCCGCGAAGGCCACGCCGAGATTGCCCCAGAGCCCGTTGATGCCGAGCACCTTGCCGACCTTGTCGCGGCCCTCGACCACCATGGCGAGCCCGACCGGGTGATAGATCGAGCCGAAGAGGCCGATGAAGGCGAGGCCGATCGCGATCTCGGTGGGCGAGGTGGCGAAGCCCGTTAGAATCGCCGAGACGCCGAGGCCAAGGAAGAAGATCGCGAGCATGCCCTTCCGGCTCCAGCGGTCGGCGAGCCAGCCGGCTGGCAGCGCGCCCGCGCCATAGGCGATGAAGCACGGCATCGAAAGCGCGAGCAGCTCGTCATAGCTCCGCCCCATCTGCGCCTCGAGCGCG
>VGET01000354.1 GCA_016869195.1 Alphaproteobacteria bacterium
TCAGCGGTCATGGGGGGGGGGAAAGAATGACCGAGCACTACCCGCTGATGGTTCCGGGCGCCAAGGCGGCGGCGCGCATCGTCAAGGTGACCGCGCCGTTCGATGGCAAGGAGATCGGGAGCGTCGAGACCGCGGATGAAGCCGTGGCCGATATCGCGCTCGACACCGCCTACAAGCTCTATCGCGATCGCGACGCCTGGCTGCCCGCCTGGAAGCGTGTCGACATTCTGGAGCGCACGGTCGAGCTCATGACCGAGCGGCGCGACTATCTCGCGGTCGAAGCGGCGCGCGAGGGCGGCAAGCCGCTGATCGATTCGCAGCACGAGGTGAGCCGCGCGATCGACGGCATCAAGCTCTGCATCGAGGGCATTCGCACCCAGCACGGCACCGAGGTGCCGATGGGCATTACGCGCTCATCGGTGAGCCGCGCAGCGTTCACCAAGCTCGAGCCGATCGGCGTCGTCGTCGCGGTCTCGGCCTTCAACCACCCGCTGAACCTGATCGTGCATCAGGTCGGGCCGGCGGTTGCGGCGGGCTGCCCGGTGCTGGTCAAGCCGGCCGAGAACACGCCGCTCTCGTGCCTGCGTTTCGTCAAGATCCTGCGCGAGGCGGGCCTGCCCGATGCCTGGTGCCAGCCGCTCGTCACCGCAAACCGCGCCACCGCCGAGAAGATGGTGACCGACCGGCGTGTCGGCTTCTTCTCCTTCATCGGCTCGGCCGGCGTCGGCTGGTCGCTGCGCTCGAAGCTCGCGCCCGGCGCCCGCTGCGCGCTCGAGCATGGCGGCGTTGCGCCCGTGATCATCGCGGAGGATGCCGACCTCAAGGCCGCGCTGCCCAAGATCGCGAAGGGCGGCTTCTATCACGCCGGCCAGGTGTGCGTGTCGGTGCAGCGCGTGTTCGCCCATGAGTCGATTGCGAAACAGGTGGCGGATGGAATCGCCGAGCTCGGCAAGAAGATGAAGGTCGGCGACCCCACGCTCCCCGACACCGAGATCGGGCCGCTGATCCGCCCGGCCGAGGTCGAGCGGATCCATGCCTGGGTCGAGGAAGCGGCGAAAAGCGGCGCCACGATTCTCTCCGGCGGGAAGCCGATCTCGCCCTCGTGCTATCCGGCGACCACGGTCTACGACCCGCCGAAGGACGCGAAGCTCTCGGTGATGGAGGTGTTCGGGCCGGTCATCTGCGTCTATCCCTACAAGTCGATCGACGACGCGCTCGCGCGGGCGAATTCGCTCGATGTCGCGTTCCAGGCGGCCGTGTTCACCCGCTCGCTCGACACGGCGCTGCGTGCCTATAAGCGGCTCGACGCCTCGGCGGTGATGGTCAACGACCACACCGCGTTCCGTGTCGACTGGATGCCGTTTGCCGGCCTGCGTCATTCGGGCCACGGCGTCGGCGGCATCCATCACACCATGCGCGAGATGCAGATCGAGAAGATGATGGTGCTGAATTCCGCGGAGCTGTGAGGCGAATTCACCGGACTTGAAGACTTCCTTTGCTGGTGGGCAACGCCAACGCGGCAAGGGAGACTGAGGCGACGCTCATGACCGAGCTCAGGATGACCGACGCCGAGTTCACGCAGCTCAGCTGGCATGACAATGCCATTTATGGCATTGCTTTTTATGCTGGAGAACCTGACGAGAATGACTGGGCGTCGGACCTCATCCTGGATATCGACTATATCGTCGAGTGGCTGTGCCCGACCGAGGGGGCGTTTCAATTCAAGGTCGCGCCGGCCTGGCTCGTATTCCATGACGTTTTCGAGCACGAGATCGCGATGGCGCAGAAGCCGAGCTTCGCCGGGGTTCCGGTGATCGATCGGATCGAGCGGGAGTTTGAGGGCCACCTCGGCATCAGCACGGACATCGCCAACTACCGCTGGAGGATTCATCTGAACTACCCGGAGAACGGCCTGATCAGGTTTCTCGCGCCCGGCTTCACCCAGACGCTTCGGGCAGAGCCGATCCTTCAGGACGGATTGCAATCCATCGCGCCATCCAAGCGCCGGGCACTCCTGGGCGAGCCGCCCTGGAGCGTCGCCACCAAGAGAGGGGCCTGACATGATCGTGGTCGCCGGGGAGATCAAGCTCGCGCCCGAGAGCGCGGCGGCCGCGCGCGCGGCCGCCATTACCATGGGCCGCGACACGCGCGCGGAACCGGGCTGCGTCACCTATCGCTTCTATGAGGACCTCGAGGAACGGGGCCACTTCCACGTCTTCGAAATCTGGGAAACCGCAGAGGCGCTGAAGGCCCTGACCTGCCCTGATTCTTCGGACCAGGCTTAGCTTGAGCCGGCGTGCCCTGCTTCCTCTCGTTGCCCGTTATGGGGCGGTGATGCAACGGGCCGGGGCGCGCAGGCCCGACACAGCGCA
>VGET01000355.1 GCA_016869195.1 Alphaproteobacteria bacterium
GTCCTCAAGCTCGTCAATCCCGAGCATAGCGCTCCCCGAGGTCAATCAGCGCCGCAGTCAGGCTCACCGTGCCTGACACGAGCAGACGATAGTTCGCCATGAGCCAGAGATTGAGGATCGAACCGACCAAGGTCGTGTAGAGCGCGACCGACATGCCCTCGATCAGCGTACCGACCATCGGCGCGATCGATTCGACGTCTCCGGCGCTGGTCGCGCTGACACCGCCAAGCGCCTGGATGAAACCGATCACGGTGCCGATCAGGCCGAGCAGCACGAGCCCATTCGCGATGTGGCGGACCGTGCCGAGGCGATCGGCCATGCGCAGCTTGAGCGCATCGGCTGAAATCGCGCGTGAGCTCGATGTGCGCGTGCGCACGGAGTCAAGATACTGCCGCACGCGAGACGGCCAGAGCGGATCGAAGGCCCGCACCTGATTCAGCTCGCGCGTGATCCTCACCGCCCGGAATCCCGCCAGACCAAGGCCAGCAAGGAACAACAGCGAGATCGCGATCGAGAGGCCGCTGGTGTCGGCCGCGAAGACGGTCTCGACCCAGCCCTGGCCATGTGCAACGCCGAGAAGCGTAAAGCCCGCCACGTTGATCAGCGCGAAGCGCAACAGCAGGCGATAGCTGTGATGATCGACCGCCTTTGGTTTCTGCTGAATCGCGCGGGCCAGCGCATCGATCGACTGGCGCGCGCCTTCGTCCGTGGCCTCGGGCGTCACTTTTTTTGTCTGCGCTTCGGAACGCGAGCGAGCGAACAAGCGCCGGCCAGTGCGCTCCAGCTCAAGGCCGCGAAACATGGCGAACCCCATCGAGCCGAAAAATGGGACACGGGCTTCCACCCATGCCAAGCGCCCAGTCTATGCCTTATGCGTTAACCATCCCTTGCCCCGGGAAATAGGTCGCTGCCAGCGTAGGTTGACCGTCCCCCGGCAAGCGGCCATGATCCGCGCCCGCCCACGAGGGGGCGGCACAATCCTACCCCCCTGACACAAGGCACTTGGCATGAAGCTTTGCACCTTTTCCTATGGCGGCGCGAAAGAGCTCGGGCTGATCGATCCAAAGGCTGGCAAGGTCTGGTCCATCGCCAAGGCCGCACCGGGGTTCGGCGCTGACATGGTTGGCCTGATCCGGCGGTTCGATGAGGTTAAGGCGAAGCTCAAAGCCGAAGGCGCGGGTCTTGCCCTGTCCGAGGTCAAGCTGCTCGCGCCGATCACGAGCCCGCTGCGCAACGTTCTGTGCGTCGGGAAAAACTACCGCGAGCACGCCAAGGAATTTGCGGCGAGCGGCGCCGACGCGACCGGCAAGGCCGGCTCCGAGATTCCGGAAGACCCGATCATCTTCACCAAGGCGTCAAACGCGCTCCGCGGGCCGGGCGACACGATCCCGCTCCATGCCGGTGTGACCAGCCAGCTCGATTACGAGGCCGAGCTCGCCGTCGTGATCGGCAAGGGCGGCTCCAAGATCGCCAAGGCGAACGCGATGCGTCACGTGTTCGGCTACACCATGGCCAATGACGTGACCGCGCGCGACCTGCAGCTGAAACACCGGCAGTGGTTCCTCGGCAAGTCGCTCGATGGCGCCTGCCCGATGGGCCCCTATGTCGCGACCGCCGATGAGCTCGATGGCTCGAAGCTCGACATTCGCTGCTGGGTCAATGACGAGCTCCGGCAGAACGCCAACACCCGCGATCTCATCTTCGATATTCCGACCCTGATTGAAACGATCTCGCTCGGCATGACCCTGGAAGCGGGTGACGTGATCCTGACCGGGACACCAGCGGGCGTCGGCGTCGGCTTCAAGCCGCCGCGGTTCCTCAAGGCCGGCGATAGCGTGCGGATCGAGATCGAGGGTCTCGGCACGCTGACCAACAAGGTCGGTTGAAAAACGGCGCCACCCAGAACGACACAGGGAGAGCGATCATGGTTGCGGTCAATGGCAAGGAACTGGCGCTTGAGCAGCATGGCGACGGTCCGGCGCTGGTCATGGTTCACGGGCTCGGCGGCACCAGCAACGTGTTCCACGCACAGGCGGGCCTACTTTCCCGCTGGTTCAAGGTGATCCGGCTCGATCTTGAGGGATCCGGTCGTTCCGCCCTCAAGGGAAATCTGAGCATTGAGGGTTATACGGCTGATGTGATTGCCGTCATGGACCAGCTAGGGGCCACCGAGGCGCATCTGGTCGGGCATTCGATGGGCACGATCGTGTGCCAGCACATCGCCGCCGCCCATCCGACGCGGATAAAGAGCCTCGCGCTGCTTGGGCCGCTGGCCGAGCCGCCCGAGCCAGCGCGGGCCGCGATCCGTACCCGCGGTGAGACCGCGCGGAAGGACGGCATGACC
>VGET01000356.1 GCA_016869195.1 Alphaproteobacteria bacterium
CGATGGCCCGCGGGTTCCTCTATCTGGTGGCGATCATGGACTGGGCGAGCCGAGCGGTCCTGGCCTGGCGGCTGTCGAACGCGCTCGACACGCGTTTCTGCCTGGAAGCGCTCGACGACGCGCTGGCGCGTTACGGCCGACCGGAGATCTTCAACACCGACCAGGGAGCGCAGTTCACCTCGGCCGCCTTCACCGGCCAGCTGGCGGCGGCCGGGATCGCCATCAGCATGGACGGCCGCGGCCGCTGGCTCGACAACGTCTTCGTCGAGCGGCTGTGGCGCAGCCTGAAGTACGAGGAGGTACACCTCAAGGCCTACGCCGATGGCCGCGAGGCGCGCAGCGCTATCGGCGGATGGATCGCCTTTTACAACGAAAGGCGGCCACATCAAGCCTTGGAGAACCGGACACCGATGGCGGTGTGGCGGGCCGCGATCGAGGCTGTGGACATGCCGCTGCGCTTGGACGACGCTGGCGCGTCGCCAACATGCCCACAGCCGCCGCAACAGCAACTGGCAGCATGAAAGGATGACAGGGGAAGGCGCGGCTCCACCTTAGAAAGGCCTCATCGTGGTCCCACAAAAGGGGTCCACTTCAAACACCCGTTCCCTCAATCCCAAACCAATAACCCGACACCCGACAAACCAACCCGCGATGAAAAAGACGCAACGACCACGCATGCCGCGTGATCGCCTTGCCTCCCTGCCCATCACATCATGGTCTCTCGTGAATAAACCGGGCTAGGTTCGACCGCTCAGGCCGGCCCGCCGACCACGAGCTGGCCGTCGGCCGCGGCGATGCGGTTGCGGCCTTCGCGCTTGGCGCGATAGAGCGCGCCATCCGCCGCCGACAGGCAGGCGGCAAAGCCGCCGTCCGAGATCGACAACGGCGCAATGCCGATACTGACAGTGAAGCCGAACGTGCCATCGTTCGCCGGCAGCGCCAGCCGCGAAATCCCCAAGCGCAGCCGCTCCGCCACCTCGGCCGCGCCGGCCAGGCTCATGGTCGGCAGCAGCACCGCGAATTCCTCGCCGCCGATCCGGCCGATGGCGTCGTGCGCCCGCAGCGACTGCCGACAATGCTGCGCCAACGCGCGCAAGGCACGATCGCCGACCGGGTGACCGTATTCGTCGTTGATCGACTTGAAATGGTCGATATCGAGCAACAGCAGCGCGGCGACGCCGCCATGGCGCCTGAGGCGCGAGGCCTCCGCCTCCGCCATCTCGAAGAACGCGCGACGGTTGAACAGCCCGGTCAACGGATCGGATCGCGCCTGTTCGGCGAGTTCGTCCTCCAGCCGCTTCTGCTCGGTGATGTCGCGCTCGATCGCGGCGAAATGAGTGACCCGGCCCGTGCAATCGCGCAGCGGCACGATGTTGAGTTCAACCCAATAGGACCGCCCGTCCTTGCTGCGGTTGAGCAGTGTCGCGCGTACCGGCTGCTTGGCCTCCAGCGCCGAGCGGATCCGGCGCTTGGTGACGGCATCGGTCGCCTCGGCCTGCAAGCGGCGCGGATTGCCGCCCATCATCTCGTTGGCGGTATAGTCTGAGATGCGGGTGAAGGCCTCGTTGACATAGACGATGACCGGGCCGGGCGGCGCCAGCGGCTCGGCCTTGGTCACCACGACGATGTCCGTCACCCGGTCGACGATGTCCTTGAATGAAAAGCCGATATCGCTTCCCGCCAGAAAGTCGGCCTTGGGGCTGCCGTCGTCGGGTGACACGTCGTTCCTGCTGGTCGGTCGGCAATGCGACAGCTTGCGCCCGACAGGGTAAACGTTTCGTTCCGCCCCCTCGCCCGCCCCTTTTGCCGCCCACGGGGATGTGCTCCGATAGGGCGGAAGATGGCGGTGCCACCGCGAAGGGGCGAACGCATGGCGGAAGCAGCAGGTTATGGCGTGGACGAGATCGAGGCTTTTGCCCGTCGTTTCGGTCTGAGCGGCCTCAGCCCCGAGCACCTGCGCGAGCTGGCGGCACGCGGCAGCCTGGTGGCCGAACTGGGGCGCGACCTGCCGCGCCAGCCGCGCAAGGATGCCGAACCGGCGCATGTCCTGCGCGTGCCGCTGAAATAACACTGCGCTAGCCCGGTTTATTCACGAGAGACCATGATGTGATGGGCAGGGAGGCAAGGCGATCACGCGGCATGCGTGGTCGTTGCGTCTTTTTCATCGCGGGTTGGTTTGTCGGGTGTCGGGTTATTGGTTTGGGATTGCGGGAACGGGTGTTTTCGGGGCATCGGCCCCGTCGGTCATGGAGCGGCGGGTCGAAGCGCGCCGGCGAGCAAGCGGATGAGAGCGGCATCCGGGCAAACGGCGGCGAAGGCGATGCGCACGCGATGGG
>VGET01000357.1 GCA_016869195.1 Alphaproteobacteria bacterium
GCGGCGACGGTCGGCAGGCGATACGGTGACGGCGATGCCTGGACGCATCAGACAGACTCGCACATCGCGCGTGCGGCCGGAATCCCCTATGGGATTCTTGTGTCAGATTTTATCCACTAGGTGATCGCATGCCTGACGGCGCACACCCGAGGATTCTCGGCCTCGACACCTCGACCGAGGCATGTTCGGCGGCGCTCCATGCCGACGGTCGGGTTGTCGCCCAGCGGTTCGAGCAGCGCGAACGCGGCCATGCCGAGCGCATTGTGCCGCTCGTGCTCGAGCTTCTGGCGGAGGCGGCGATCGGCTTCGATTCGCTTGATGCGATCGCCGTGACCACAGGCCCGGGCTCCTTCACCGGCGTCAGAATCGGGCTCGCGACGGCGCGTGGCTTTACGCTCGCCAGCCAATTGCCACTGATCGGCATCGGTACGCTAGAGGTAATTGCCGCCGGCGTGCCTGCCGTTGAGCGCGCCGGCAAGGTCACGATCGCCACCATTGCCGCGCTGCCGGGGCAGGTCTATGCCCAGGCATTTGACGAACAGCTGGTGCCATTGGCGCCCGCTGCGGCGTGTACCTTCGTTGAGGTGGTCGCCCTTGCCGGCGATCGGCCAGCGCTGCTCGTCGGCACCTCGGCGGATGAAATTCTCGCCGCCGGGTCGGCGCCACAAATAGCCCGCGCCAAGATCTTGCCCTGGCCACAGGCGGGCGCGCTCGTTGCTCATGTCGCGCAACTCATCGGCAACCGGGGGGTGACGGCACTCGCGGTCGAGCCTGCGACCCCCCTCTATATCAAGGCGCCGGGCCTTGGCCCGGCCGGCACGCGAGTATCTTCGCGCTCATGAGTGCGGCGGGCTCGTCGTCGCCCCGCCTCGTTCCTGCGCTCGCCGTCGACGCCGCAGAGCTGGCCGTGCTGCATGCGCGCTGCTTCGACGATCCGTGGCAAGCCGAGCTGATCGCGCGGGTGCTCGGCACCCCCGGGGGCTTCGGCCTTCTTGCCCGGCCGAACGGCGAACCGATCGGTTTCATTCTTTGCCGTTCGGCCGCCGGTGAAGGCGAAATCCTGACGTTCTGTGTGGATCCCGCCCTGCGCGGGTGCGGTTTGGGCCGCCAGCTTCTTGCGGCCGCGATCGCGGAAGCCGGTAAGCGGCAGCTTGTCGCACTATTTCTCGAAGTCGCCGAAGACAATGAAATAGCCCGTGGGCTCTATGACAACCATGGATTTGTCCAGGTTGGACTGCGCCCCGCCTATTATCGTCTGCCATCGGGCCAGCCGGTCGATGCTTTGACCTTGCGTCTGGTGCTGCAACCCCGGATTGAACGCGATTGACGCTATACTAAAACTGAAAAGTCTATTCCGAATTTACTGCGCTTTACGTTGATATGTCTTGCATCATTGGCGCTGATCGTTGTAAGAGCGGGCCAGAATTTCTCGATTGCTCCGAACCCCGATAAAATCGCAGACCAGGAGAATAAATCCGAGATGACCGAGAAATCCACCGCCCCCGATCTCTTGAATCTGACCGCAGAGATCGTGGCATCCCATGTATCGCATAACGCCGTAGCCATGGATGATCTGCCGCAACTGATTCGTCAAGTCTATGCATCTTTGGCCGGCGTGTCCGATGGAGCGGGCGCAAAACAGGCCGAGCGGCCTGACCCGGCGGTGCCCGTCAAGAAATCAGTGATGCCTGATTACATTGTTTGTCTTGAGGACGGCAAGAAGCTGAAAATGCTCAAGCGCCACCTTATGACCTCCTACAACATGACGCCTGATCAGTACCGCATGCGCTGGGGTCTGCCGGCCGATTATCCGATGGTCGCGCCCAACTATGCCTCGCAGCGCAGCGCGCTCGCGAAGAAGATCGGCCTTGGCACCAAGCGTCGGCGTCGGCGCGGCTGAGCCGGCGACCCACGAAGCCGGCGTGAAAATCCCTGGGGGCTGCGCTATGTTTACAACGCAGCCCTCGGGACCACGCGACTGACTCGCGTGGAATCACCGCGGGCGTCGGCGCGGGAGGCATGAAGCCAGTAGATCTTGAGCAGGCGTGTGCGGCGCGCGGCCTGAAGATGACGGAGCAGCGACGCGTGATCGCGCGCGTGCTCTCGGAAGCCTCGGATCATCCCGACGTCGAGGAGTTGCACCGGCGGGCCGCCGCGGTTGATCCGCGCATCAGCCTGGCCACGGTCTACCGCACGCTCCGTCTGTTCGAGGAGATCAATCTGCTCGAACGGCACGATTTTCGCGGCGGGCGCTCGCGCTATGAGCAGCTTGCCGAGGAGCACCATGACCATCTGATCGATCTGGAAAGCGGACAAGTCATGGAGTTT
>VGET01000358.1 GCA_016869195.1 Alphaproteobacteria bacterium
GGAATCGTACAACTCGTGTCGAACGTGCCGGAACCGTCAGGCATCGTCCTGGCCGGGCTGGGGATCGCCGCCATAGCGCTCATCTACCGCCGCCGTCGCAATCCCCGGGGACATAAAATCTCAAAGCCCCCACGCCGCGACTATGCACGCGGCGTGGGGGCTTGATTCACCTTCGTACTACAGAGCACCGATGAACTAGCAGCCCGTTGATCTAACGGGTTTTCGAGAGGCGACGATGAGTGGGGTCACGATGGCCTTGGCTTGGGCGAATGGCCTGAGTCGTTGAGCGACACGTGTTGCCACGTCTTTTCGCAGGCGACTGAGAAGCTGCACAAGCGCGGCAAGCGCAAGCAGGCCCTGCAAGGCCTTCGGCTTGCCGATTCCGAACAGCATCCGCAAGATGCGGCCCAGGTTGTGCGCCGCGACCGCGATCAGGTAGCGTTTACTTACGTTCTCGATGCCGCGGAGCCAACTTCGCCGCGCGCCGCCTGAGTCGCACACGTGAGCGAATGACCGTTCGACACGTTCACTCCGCAGTCGCTGCAAGCGTTTGCTCTTGGCTCGCTTCGTCCGCCGGCGATTGGCCAGCACCGCTTTCTGATGTTCCTCCGGCTTGTCCGTCCACCGCGAGCAATGCGCCCGACGAGGCTCAGGCACATACGTTCTTACGCCCATCCACTGACACAGTTCCAGCGTGCGGGCCGCGTGATAGCCTTTGTCCGCGGCGGCCTCTTCGATCTGCACATCGCTCTCGGCTTCGTTCAGGTTCACTTGCGCCTGAAGTAAACTGTCGGCGATGGTGTCGGTGTCGGGCTGATTGCCCGAGTAAACCTCGGCAGCCACGACGAGTTCGCTCTTCAGGTCCACCACGTGTTCGGCCTTGTAGGCCAGATGCGTGCGACCATCCTTCAGCTTCGTGATCCGGCTCTCCGGATCGCTCTTCGACTGCCACTCGTCGTTGCTCACCCGCTTGTTCTTCCGCTTTTTGTCGTAGCGGCGAATGTCTTCGTCGGTCGGCTGTTCGTCCGCTTCGATCGTACCGTCCTCGCGCATCAATCGCGTGACGTACGCATTCCAATCCTCGCCCGTGTCGCGACGCACAATGCTCTTCATGGCCGCGTTGGCTTCCAGTGTCGTGCTGTCGACGCCCACGGTCTTGCCGGCCAGCAGCTTCTTTTGGCTCGCGATCTGGAGCACGAACTGAAACACTTCACTGAAGACTTCCGCCGGCAGCCGCTTGCGGGTATTGGTCAGCGTCGAGTGGTCGGGTGTCTTCTCGTCCAACCCGAGACCGAGGAACTGCCGCAGGCTCAAGCTGTCCGCACAACGCCAGGCGATGCCGCGTTGGCTGTCGATGCCCTCGAAGTAACCGACCAGCAGCATGCGGAAGTACACGCCCGGCGGAATCGATCGCTGGCCGCGCGTCTCCTCTTGCTCGTAGTACTGCTGGCAGCGGCGTTCGATCCAGCGGTCGAAGTTGGCTTCGGCCAACAGCTCGTTCAGCTTGCGATAGAAGGGATGCCCCGGCGAGCGGGCCAGTCCCTCGGTCATGACAAACAAAGCCTTCTGCTTCTGCCGCCGCTTGCCCATCGCCATCGCTAAACCTCCGTGTCAACCACCACCTCCACACGCCATCAAAATAACACACCCGTCAACCACCGCCGACCCAGTAATACTTCAACGAGCTGCTAGGGCTGTTCATGCTTAACCTCGTCTGTGCGATGGCCTACAAGTTAGTCACTCGCTTCAAGCAAGTTCGTCACGCACCCAAAGCGTGATTAACCGCCACATGCGGGCATATCCACGATTCACAGAGGCGCGCGGGCTGCTGGCCGTAGAATCTCTGGGCTGTTTCGAGGTGGGGCGCGCCGCAGCAAAAGGCAACATCATGACACAAGGGAACCTAACGGCGATTCGGGTCCTTACCGCGGGAATTCTCTGGGCTGCTGCCGTCTTTGCGTTGGTGGCTACGGGAATGGCATATTCGGAGTTCTCGTCAGAATTGCACGGATCTCGATTGCCGGAACACTTTCAGCGCAAGATGCTCACCATGCAATTGGCCCCGCTCTTGAGCGGAGCGGCGGCTGGCGCCGCGATCAGTCTATTGACCCGATTCCGCGGCGCCTGGCTGTGGGGGCTGCTGTCGATGCTCCCCCTGACCTTGTTTATGATCCGATTCTGCCTGAAGTAAGTGCTGATTAACCCCATTTCCGTCAGCCCGAACGCCTCATCGAGTTCGCGGTAGGCGAGCAGCCCGGCATCCGTGGTGACCTGACTACCGAGGAATTTCAGCTTCAACAG
>VGET01000359.1 GCA_016869195.1 Alphaproteobacteria bacterium
TCTGGCTCGGCGCCGTGCTGCCGCTCGATCTGGAGTTCGTGAGAAAGTTCGCGCGCGGCGAGGCCAGTGTGCCGGAGCGTCCTTTGTCGAGCTGACCAGGCCTCATTGAGGCCTGGTCACCCGGTCGGGTAGACGTCGAAGGCGATGCCGACCCGTTCCTCATCGCCCTCGAACGGGATCGTGCCGTGGAACAGATAGGACGGGAAGAACGCGGCGAGGCCGGGCTCGGGCTTGACCGCGCTCAAGGGCGGCTCGAAGCCCTCGCGCAATTTGCAGTCCGGCCGGCCGAACTCGATCTGTCCGGCCTTGCCGCCGCCCGCACTGCCCACCACCGAGGGCACCCGCACGTAGTAGCAGCCGCTGAGCCACGCGCCCTCGTGCGTGTGGGTCGGGTGCCAGCCGCCGGCCTTCAGGATCGAGGCGACGACGGTAATTCGGTAGGTGTTGGGCTTGCGCGCCAGGAACGGGTGGCTCTGGCTGTCGGGCAATGAGGCCTTCAGCTCATCGATCGCCCGGCGCAGCGAGCCCTCGAACAGCTGCATGGTGCGCTCGGGCCTGACCAACATATCGCCGGTGACCGAGCCGCCATAGCTCACGCGCTGGAACGGCTCCCACACCAAGGTCGGGTGAGTGCGCACCGCCGCCTCGAGTGCCGCGTTCCAGGCCTCCAGGCTGTCGAAGCCCGCCGGCACCGGCGGACGTGCGGTCCACACCACGTCCGAGAGCTTCAAGAACTGCTCGAACTCGGCCTGTTTATCGAGCAACTGCAAGGCGGTGCCACGATAGGCCCAGGCATTTTGGCAGAACGGCTCGAACGCGATGCACTCATTGGCGGAATCGAGCGCCTCGGCCGGCCGATCGAGCGAAATCAGCGTTGCGGCAAGGCGATAGCGGGGTTCCTTGACGAACGGGTCGAGCGCGATCGCGCGCCGGAGCGCGACCGTGGCGTCATCGAGCCGGCCAAGCCCCCGGAGCGCATCGCCCTTGTTCGCGAGCGCGCTCGCATAGTCGGGGTTCAGCGCGAGCGCGCGGTCATAGCATTCAAGGGCTTCCGGGTGCTTCTTGCTGTCGAGATAGAGGTTGCCGAGGTTGTGATGCGCCTCGGCGTAACTCGGCGCGACCTCGGTCGCCCGCGTGATCAGCCCGAGCGCCTCCTTGTAGCGCCCCTCCTGATAGGCGATCAGGCCAACCAGATGATTCGCGGTCGGGTCGTCGGGGTCGAGCGCGAGCGCGCGCCGATAGGTCTTTTCCGCCATGGCGAGGCGCCCGGCCCGATGGTGCCCGAGCGCGGCTTCGAGGAGGCCCGCGATCGCCGCACCCCCCTGCCCTTTGCCGAGCTTCGCCTCGCGCCGCCGCTCCTGCCGACCCATCCGCGCCCTCATCTCGCTGATCAGAGTGTACGGCCGCAGGCCCCACCCGTGAAAGGCCCGGTTGACAGTGTCAACTGGCGCTCGCAGGTTCTCGCCGAGGCAGGGTGGCGGAGTCGGAGGCCCCATGGATACCGTGACCATGAGCGTGATCGATTCGGCGATGGTCGCGATCTGTCGCGAGATGGGCCTCAACGTCCAGAAGACGGCCTATTCCACGCTCTTCAGCGAGGCCAAGGACTTCACCTGTGCGCTCGCTCTCCCGAATGGCGAGCTGATCGCCTGCGCCGAGTTCATCCCGGCCCATATCGGCGGCGTGCCGATCCTGGTGCGCTCGATGATCAAGGAGCTCGATGTCCGAACGATCGAGCCGGGCGATGTCATCGTGCACAACGACCCCTATCGCGGCGGACTCCACACGCCCGAGCACACGATGTTCAAGCCGATCTTCCTGGGTGATGAGCTGATCGGCTTCGCGGTCGCGATCGGGCACCTGGTCGAGGTCGGCGGCATGGCGCCCGGCGGCTTTCCGGGCGAGGCGACCGAGGTGTTTCACGAAGGCCTGCGCGTGCCGCCCGTGAAGATCATCAAGCGCGGTCAGGACGTGCCCCATGTCTGGAAGCTCATGCTCGCCAATGTGCGCACGCCGCGCACCAATTATGGGGACTTGCGCGCGCTGATATCGGGCGTCGACTTAGGCGAGCGGCGCCTCCTCGATCTCGTGCGGAAATACGGCCTCGACGTGTTCAAGCGCACGGTCGCCGACCTGCTCGACTATGCGGAGGCGCGCATGCGCGACGAGCTCAGAAACTTCCGCGATGGCCTGTACACCTTCGAGGAGGCGATCGAGGACGACGGCATCGAGGATCGCGCCTACCTCATCAAGGTGGCGGTGCATCTGCGCGGCGATGAGG
Organism: Alphaproteobacteria bacterium; assembly: GCA_016869195.1. GTDB lineage: Bacteria > Pseudomonadota > Alphaproteobacteria > UBA828 > UBA828 > SHWC01. The sequence goes on from VGET01000359.1 coordinate 2,282, forward strand.
TGGTGATCGA
>VGET01000360.1 GCA_016869195.1 Alphaproteobacteria bacterium
CCCGCTCGGCGCCGACACCGAGGATGTTTTGCGCGAGCTTGGCTACTCCAAGACCGAGGTCGAGGCGCTCGAGGCAGATGGCACGATCATGAGGCGCACGTCAAAGGCGCTTGGCGCCAAGGCCGATCACTGAACGGGACAGACGATGATCTATGACGCGCCTGTATACAGGACGCTCGGCGACACCGCCCTCAATGTCGAGTTCGGCGACGAGACAAGCATCACGCTCAACTTCCGCATTCTCGCACTCGATCAGATCATCCGCGCGCATCCGCTCAAGGGGGTGATCGAATCGAACCCGCAGGTGCGCGCGCTCGGCCTGATCTACGATCCGCTCGCGACCACACGCGATCGGCTGATCGCCGCGCTCCGAGAGTTGATCGCGGCGCAAGGCGCGGTCGATCGCCTGCCGAGCCGCCGCGTAATAATCCCCGCGCTCTATGACGACCCCTGGTCGCGCGAGTGCGCCGAGGCGTTTGGCGTGCGCAACAACATCGAGTACATCGCCGAGTTCAACCGCCTGACCGTAGCGCAGGTGATCGAGTGGCACACCGCCTGCGACTATTGGGTCACCGGGGTCGGCTTCGTGCCGGGCACCTTCGTGTCTTATGCCATGGACCCGCGCAAGCGCTTCGGCGCGCCGCTCTATCGCACGCCCCGCACCTGGACCCATTCGCGCCTGCTCAATTTCGGCGGCAACACCTCGACGATCTATCCCGCGCGCGTGCCGGGCGGTGGTCAGCTCTTCGGCCGCACCCCGATCAACATCTTTGAGCCCGCGCAGAGGAACCGCATTTTCAGGGATGGGCCTGTGCTGGCACGCACCGGCGACCGCCATCGCTACGTCTCGATCAGCCGCGAGGAGTACAACGAGATCCGCGCGGCGGTCGAAGCCGGCACCTACGACTATCAGGTCGAGGAGGGCGTGTTCGATTGCGCGGGCTACATGTCCTGGCTCGCGAGCCTCGGCGAGCCGCCCGAGAAACGCGACCCTGACGCGACCTGGCAGAGGTCGTGATGCTCGAGATCATCGATCCCGGCCCCCAGACCAGCGTGCAGGACGTCGGCCGCCAGGGCACCATCGTGCTCGGCATCCCGCCTTCGGGCGCGCAGGATGCGTTCTCGCTGCGCGCGGGCAACCTTCTGGTCGGCAATCCGACCGGCGGTCCTTTGCTGCTTCGACGCGACCCAGGCGCCGCGGGGCTCGAGATTCTGCTCGGCGGGTTCAAGGCGCGCGCGCTTGCCGACCTCGTGGTCGCCATCACCGGTGCGCAGGTCGGCGTGACGGTCGATGGCGTCACGGTGCCGCAGTGGCGGGCGTTCCTTCTAAGGAAAGAAAGCGTCCTCGCGCTCGGCATGTCAAAAGCCGGCGCGCGTGCCTATCTCGCGGTTCATGGCGGCGTCGAGGTGCCGCCCTATCTCGGCAGTCGCGCCACCCATATGCGCGGCCAATTCGGCGGCCTCGAGGGACGTACGCTGCGCAAGGGCGATCGCCTGCCGATCGGCGCAGCCCAGGCCGACCCCGGTGCGCTGATCGGCCGGCGCCTGGCCCCCAAGCACATCCCCACACTTGCCCAGCCATGGCGCGTGCGCGTGGTCGCGGGCCCGGAGGAGGACATCTTCACGTCTGAAAGTGTCGACGCCTTCTACGCGACCGAGTGGAAGCTGAACCCGAAGTCCGATCGCACCGGCATGCGCTTCATCGGCCCGGCCCTGTCGTTCAAGCCCGGCCGGCCGCGCTATTTGATCGATGATGCCGGGCAGGATCCTTCCAACATCACGATCGATCCGGGCGCGCCGGTCGGCACCATTCAGGTGCCCTCCGGCGTCGAGCCGATCGTGCTCGGGGTCGACTCGCCAACCATCGGGGGCTATGCCAGGATCGCGACCGTGATCACGACCGATATGGGCGCAGTCGGCCAGGCACGGCCGTTTGAGAGGGTGCGTTTCGCCCGAACCGCCTATGACGACGCGGTGGCAGCCATTCGCGCGCAGGACGCTGTGATCGCAGAATCGAGCGTGCTCGGCTAGCTGGGAAGCAGACATGGCAGAGACGGTCATCGTTCATGAGGTGGGCCTGCGCGACGGGCTGCAGAATCAGCCGCGCTTCGTGCCGGTCGAGGGCAAGCTCGAGCTTTTGAACGCGCTGATCGCGGCCGGCGGGCGCTCGTTCGAGGCGACGAGCTTTGTCTCGCCTAAGGCCGTGCCGCAGATGGCGGATGCCGCCGAGCTCTATGCCCGC
>VGET01000361.1 GCA_016869195.1 Alphaproteobacteria bacterium
CGATCGGCATCCGCGGCACGGTGATCGACATCGTCGTCGCCAAGGACGGCACGACGGTCGTGCTCATGCATTCAGACAGCTTCGCGACCGTGAAGGGCTTTGGCACCGTACGCGGCGGCGCGACGGCGGGCCGCATCGGCGGTGGTACGGGCATTTGCTCGGTGCTGGACGAACCCAACACCTCAACCACGGTGCTTCGTGACGGAACCACCACGCCGGCCGGTGACGCGCCCGAGTGGGCCACCGCTCGGCTCAGCGAGGTCGATACCCTGCTCGGCCAGTGATCGTTGGTCGGGTTGTGCGGTCGCTTCAGGCGAAGCAAGCCGCACGGCCCCGCGTCACACCCTATTTCGTCTTGCCGGCCAGCCAGGGATAGCGCGCCGTGTCTTTGCCCGCATAGTCCGGGTCGAGATAGATGAAGCAGCGCTGGATCTTCCAGTCCCTGATCTCGAACACATCGCACCAGCGCCCAGCGGCCCACTCCGGTACACCGGCGCGCCAGGGCCCGTCGCGGTGCTCGCCATGGCTCGTGCCTTCGCACACGACATAGTCACTGCCCGAGAAAATGAAATTGAAGTGCGAGAAGTGGTGGGTGATCGCCTTGATGGTCGGGCCGAGCTCGCTCAACCATTTCCCGATCTCGGCCTTGCCATGGGCGAGGCCCCATTTCGGGAAATAGACCAAGGCGTCATCGGCAAAGAGGTCGAGCACGCTGCCGCCGGTCGTGGTGACGCCGCCATTGTCGAACGCCTTGAGATATTCGATGACGACCGACTTGCGCTGCTCATCGGTCATCGTTTGGGTTGCAAGTGCCATGGAATCTTCCTCCCTCGATCTCTTCTGTTGGTGTGCTTTGAACAAGCCGGGCGAGCTCGATCAGACCGGCAGCTTGTCGCGCGCCTTGGCAGCGGCGTGTGCCGCGAGATAGGCGAAGGCCAGGATCGGGCCGAGGGTCGCGCCGCCAGCCCAATAAGCCCGCGCCGAGGCCGAGGCCACGCAATTGCCTACCGCATAGAGCCCCTCGATCGGCTGATCGGCATCGTCCAACACGGCGCCATCGGGCCGCGCCTTGGGGCCGCCCTTGGTGTCGAGCGTGCCGCCGGTGAGGAGGGCGGCGTAGAACGGGCCGGCCTCGTTGATCGGATACATGGTCGGGTTAGGGGCCTTCGGCTGCTCGGCGACCGGCCCGTTGAACAGCAGCTCGACCTTGCGCTCGCCCCGGCGGAAATCGAGATCCTTGCCCTTGGCGGCGAACTCGTTGAAGCGCTGGATCGTGGCCTTCAGGTTCTGCTCGAAGTCCGGTGACAGCGTCATGCCGCCGATCCGATTCGCGTGCTGCTTCAATCGCTCGGTGATCGCCTGGCGCAGCTCGGCGAGCGTACGACCCTTGACCACGTGGGTGTCGTTCTTTCCGGTCGGCACGATGAAGCGGCCATATTCATCGCTCGCGCAATGATCCTGGCTCCGCTGGTCCCAGATCGCCATCAGAACGAGATTGGGATATTCGCCAGCGGCAGGGTCCCACTCGAAGAAGGCCTGTGCGGCCTCGTTGTAGGCAAGCTTCTCATTGCAAACGCGTTTGCCCTGCTTGCTGACCCAGATCATCGAATCGCCCGACGGCGAGAACGTGCCGATCAGGTCAGGGTCGTTGTTCAGGGCCTTCTCGAGCACAATCGGGCACATCCAGGCGTAGTTCATGTTGCGCAGCTGCGCGCCGACCGCGCTCGCGACATAGATGAAGTCGCCCTCATTGGTTGACGCCGCGCAGCCGCCAAAGACCGGGGCGCTCAAATAGTTCTTTCGCAGCTCATGATTGTGCGTGAAGCCGCCGGTCGAGAAGATCACGCCCTTGCGCGCCTGAAAGCGAAAGGTTCGCCCACCGCGCGCATCGGCCTCGACCCCGACGATCTCGCCCTTCGCGTTCTGGATGAGCCGCTGCACGCGGTGGCCGGTGCGGATATCGATGCCATCGCGCTTCGCGGCCTCCGACATCGAATTGACCGCGACAACGCCACCGTCCGACATCGAGTCACGGGCCGCCTTCGGCAACAGCACCCGGCCATAAGGCGCCTTGTCCTCCGGCAGCTCGGCGAAATAGTCCGGCACGAAGTCGCAGTGGCGATAGTCGAGCGCGCCTTTTTCACGCAGAAGCTCGGTGGCAGCCGAGGCGTTGTCATAGATCGCCTCGAACATGGCGTGCTCCCACGC
>VGET01000362.1 GCA_016869195.1 Alphaproteobacteria bacterium
GCGGCGATCTAGGCAATTCGCTGTTTTGGGGCGATCCGGTTCTGATCCTGATCGGCCAGCGCGCCGAGCCGACGATTTCTCTGGCGCTGACCACCATCACCTTCGCAGTGACCGTCGCCGTCACGCTCGGCGTGGTCGCGGCCGCCAATCCTGGCACCTGGATCGATCGCGGCGTGATGGGCTTCGCCGTGCTCGGCTTTTCGCTGCCGGTCTTCGTCGTCGGCTACATGCTGATCTTCCTCTTCGCCATCGATCTCAAATGGCTGCCGGTGCAGGGCTATACGCGCCTGTCCGAAGGCGTGGGCCCGTGGCTGCGGAATCTCGTGCTGCCCTCGCTCGCGCTCGGCATGGCCTATGTGGCGCTGATCGCGCGCATCACCCGCACGACGATGCTGGAGGTGCTGTCGGAGGACTATATCCGCACCGGCAAGGCCAAGGGTGTTGCCGCGCGCCCGCTCTTGCTGCGCCACGCGCTCAAGAACGCGGCCGTGCCGATCGTGACGGTGATTGGTATCGGCGTCGCGTTGCTCATCGGCGGCGTCGTCATCACCGAGACGGTGTTCAACATTCCCGGCATCGGGCGCTTGGTCGTCGACGCGATCGCGCGGCGCGACTACCCGATCGTCCAGGGCGTGATCATGATTTTCGCGGGCATCTACGTGCTGGTAAACCTGCTCGTCGATCTGTCCTACACCCTTTTCGATCCGCGCATCCGTTACTGAGATGGACGCGAAGGCTGCCCTCGTCTTTGCCAAGCGCAATCCGACGATCGTCGCGGGCGCCACGATCCTGATCTTCATGGCGATCGTCACGTTGGCCGCTCCGCTGATCGCGGGCGACCCGCGCCTGATGAGTCCCGTGAACCGCCTACAGCCGCCCTCGGCGCAATTCTGGTTCGGCACCGACGGGCTGGGCCGGGACATTTTCGCGCGCTGCGTCTTTGGCGCGCGGGTGTCGCTCATCGTCGGGATTTCGGTCGCGAGCGCGTCCGTCGCCATCGGTCTGGCGATCGGGCTCGTCGCCGGTTACGTGCGACGGCTCGACAACGCGATCATGCGGGTGATGGACGGGCTGATGGCGATTCCGGCGATCCTGCTGGCGATCGCGATGGTCTCGCTCAACCGCGCCACGGTCGGCATCGTGATCCTGGCGATCGTCATTCCCGAAGTGCCGCGCGTCGTGCGCCTCGTGCGCTCAGTCGTGCTGTCGACGCGCGAGCAGCCTTACATCGAAGCCGCGATCAGCGGCGGCAGCCGCAAGCTCAAGATCGTGCTGCGCCATATCCTGCCGAGCACGATCCCGCCATTGATCGTGCAGGCGACTTACGTGACCGCTTCGGCGATCCTGATCGAGGCGGGCCTATCGTTCCTCGGTGCGGGCGTGCCGCCCGAGACGCCGTCTTGGGGCAACATGATCGCGTCGAGCCGCCTGCTGCTCGCGCGCGCGCCGTGGACGATCTTCTTTCCCGGCCTGTGCTTGGCGCTGGTGGTTCTCGCGGTCAATCTACTGGGCGACGGTCTGCGCGACCGGCTTGACCCGCGCCTGTCGCGGCGGATGTAACCGGCATGAGCGCCTCGCCCGTCCTCGAAATTGCCGATCTGCGCACGCATTTCTTCACGCGTGACGGCGTGACGCGCGCGGTCGGCGGGGTCTCCTTCGAGGTCCGGCCCGGCGAGACGCTCGGCGTGGTCGGCGAGAGCGGCTGCGGCAAGAGCGTGACGGCGCTCTCGATCCTCGGCCTGCTGCCGCCACGCATCGGCCGGATGGTCGGCGGCTCGATCAAGTTCGAGGGCCGCGAACTCGTCGGGCTCGACGAAGCGGAGATGCGAAAAATCCGCGGCAATCGGATCGCGATGATCTTCCAGGAGCCGATGACCAGCCTCAATCCGGTCTTCTCGATCGGCGAGCAGATCGGCGAAGCGGCCGTCATTCACCAGAATATGACCCGCGAACAAGGCCTCGCGCGGGCGGCGGAAATGCTCAAGCTGGTGCGCATCCCGGACGCCGGGCGGCGCGTCCGCGACTATCCACACCAATTCTCGGGCGGGATGCGCCAGCGCGCGATGATCGCCATGGCGCTCGCCTGCAACCCGAAGCTCCTGATCGCCGACGAGCCGACCACGGCGCTCGACGTGACGATCCAAGCCCAGA
>VGET01000363.1 GCA_016869195.1 Alphaproteobacteria bacterium
TAGCTGATTTTTCGCGGCAATTGAGAATCGAGGCTGCCACGGTTTCAAAGGCTTGCGATATCAGCCATGTGAGCGCCCACTTGGTTTTCTTGAGAATAGCTAAAATCATCGTGAATAAGCTCGGCTAGGCTCACACCCGCTCGATCACGAGCGCAATCCCCTGGCCGACGCCGATGCACATGGTGCAGAGCGCGCGCTTGGCTGAGCGGCGCTGGAGCTCGTAGCTCGCGGTGGTGGCCAGACGCGCACCCGAGGCACCGAGCGGGTGGCCGAGCGCGATGGCGCCGCCATTCGGGTTCACATGCTCGGCGTCGTCGGCGAGGCCGAGCTGGCGCGTGACGGCGAGTGCCTGCGCGGCGAAGGCTTCGTTGAGCTCGATCACGTCGATATAGCCGATCTTCAAGCCCAGGCGGGCGAGCAGCTTCTCGGAAGCCGGCGCCGGGCCGATGCCCATGACGCGCGGCTCGACCCCCGCGGTCGCCATGCCGAGGATGCGGGCGCGCGGCGTAAGGCCATGCTTTCTGGCCGCCGCTTCGGAAGCGACGATCATCGCGCAGGCGCCGTCATTGACGCCCGAGGCGTTGCCGGCAGTCACCGTGCCGTCCTTGCGGAAGGGGGCCGGCAGCTTGGCCAGCGCCTCGATCGAGGTGGCACGCGGATGCTCGTCGCGCGCGACGACGACCGAGTCGCCCTTGCGGGCCGGGATCGTCACCTTGACGATCTCCTCGGCGAACTTGCCGGCCTCGATCGCCGCCGAGGCGCGGGCCTGGCTGCGGAGCGCGAAGCCGTCCTGGTCGGCGCGGCTCACCTGGTAGTCGGCGGCGACGTTCTCGGCCGTCTCGGGCATCGAGTCGACGCCGTACTTCTCCTTCATCAGCTTGTTGACGAAGCGCCAGCCGATCGTCGTGTCGTAGATCTCGGCGTTGCGCGAGAAGGCCTCGGTCGCCTTCGGCATGACGAAGGGGGACCGGCTCATGCTCTCGACGCCGCCGGCGATGGCAAGCTCGGCCTCGCCGGTCCTGATCGCGCGCGCTGCCGATCCTACGGCATCGAGGCCGGAGCCGCAGAGACGGTTGATGGTGGCGCCGGGCACGCTCGCCGGCAGGCCGGCGAGAAGGAGCGCCATGCGCGCGACGTTGCGGTTGTCCTCGCCCGCCTGGTTGACGCAGCCGTAGAGCACTTCGTCGAGGGCCTGCCAGTCCACCCTCGGATTCCGCTCCATCAACGCCTTAATCGGAATGGTCCCGAGGTCGTCGGTGCGGACCTGGGAGAGCGCGCCGCCGAAGCGGCCGATGGGGGTGCGGACGGCATCGCAGATGAAGGCCTCGGCCATGCGGGCGGTCTCCCAGGGAGCAGGCGGGCGGGGAAGATAGCCCGAGTTGGCGGAGGCCGGTTAAGGAAACTCTGCAGAGGTCGCCTTAGGGGATTCAAGATGTAGGGATGGAAGAGTAGCCTGTCACTGAGGTTTGGGAGAATAGCGATGAAGCAGCCGAGCTTTTCGGTGACGGGTTTCGAGCGCTACGGCAAGGTGACGCGGCGGGCGTCGTTTTGGCTGAGATGGAGCGGGTTGTTCCGTGGGGCGAGCTGCTGCACGGCGATGAGACGCGGGTATGGGGCGACCAGGCCTACCGTGGCCAGGGCGAGACGATCCGCAAGCATGCACCGAAGGCGACGGACTTCACCAACCGGCGCTACCGCTTGCGCGGCGTGGTGGACGAGGTCGAGCGGGCGAGGAACCGGACCAAGTCGAGGGTGAGGGCCAAGGTCGAGCACGCCATCGGCGTGATCAAGCGCGTGTTCGGGTTCGTCAGGCTGCGCTACCGGGGCCTGGAAAAGAATGCCAACCGGCTGTTCGTGACCTGCGCCCTGGCCAACCTGTTCATGGCCCGGCACCGCCTGCTCGGGGATCGAGGGGCGTAGTGTGTCCACCATCCGTCAAGAGGTCCCTGGAACGAGGCGATGGCCGAGGCCAACCGTATCGCCAGCCGCATTCCATCCCGGGTGCTCGCGCCCAATCTTCGCGGATTCAACTCGCCAGTGCATAGAGATTTAGGAGCCAGCGAGGGAGTCGAAAACCTCTTGCGGTGAACGGAAGCCGAGAGATTTCCGAGGTCTTGTGTTGAGCAAACGTTCGACCATGGCCACCTCG
>VGET01000364.1 GCA_016869195.1 Alphaproteobacteria bacterium
TCTGGCGGAGAGGGTGGCGCGCAACCGCGCGCCGGGTGAGGTGGACCGCCCGTCGCTTGATACCCCCACCTCACCCTGCCCCTCTCCGCCCCCAAGGGCGGAGAGGGAACGTGAATTGAGATCGACCGTGTATTCATGCGATAGCCGTATCGTGCAGACAAGACTTCAAACGGGTTAGGTTCGCCGATGGGCGGCATCATCTACGGCATCGTCATCATCGCCTTCATCGTGGCGGCGGTGCGGCATTTGGGCGGCTTCGGCGCGCCCGCCGAGGTCGCGCCGATGGAGGCGCTCGGCAAGGCGATGATCGATTCCGCGGGCAGCGCGGTCACGCTCGCCCTCGGCCTCGTCGGCGTGATGGCGCTCTTCCTCGGCCTGATGAAGATCGCGGAGAGAGGCGGGCTGCTCGTCGTCATCGCGCGCACGCTCCGGCCGCTGATGGTGCGCCTGTTTCCCGAGGTGCCGGCGGACCACCCCGCGATGGGCGCGATGATCCTCAACATCTCGGCCAATGTGCTCGGCCTCGGCAATGCGGCGACGCCCTTCGGCATCCGCGCCATGCAGGAGCTCGACAAGCTCAACCCGGTGAAGGGCACGGCGAGCAATGCGATGGCCCTCTTCGTTGCGATCAACACCTCGAGCGTGACGATCTTGCCCACCGGCGTGGTCGCGGTGCGCGCCGCGCTTGGCTCGGAGGATCCGGCGGGCGTGGTGCCGACCACGCTCTTTGCCACGGGGTGCTCAACGATCGTCGCGATCGCGGCGGCGAAGTTCCTGCAGCGCCGCTTCAAGGTGACCGCGCCGAGCGCGCCGGCGGGCGCGGCGTCGGCAACCGCGCCGGAGGTTGACGAGACGATTGGCGACCCGACCGACACGTCAGCAGCGCCACCACCGAGCGCGCTCGACGGCGCCACGGGGCGGGAGCACGGCTATCCCGCCTGGGTCTCGGGCCTCGTGCTTGCCTTCGTGGTCGGGCTCATTCCGCTGATGATCTTCTTCGGCTCGGCCATCGCGCCCTGGATCATCCCCGGCCTCATGGTCGCCCTGATGACCTTCGGCGTCATCAAGCGCGTGCGTATCTATGAGGCCTTCATTGAGGGCGCGGCCGAAGGCTTCCGCGTCGCGCTCCGCATCATCCCCTATCTCGTCGCGATCCTGGTCGCGGTCGCGATGTTCCGCTCGAGCGGCGCGCTCGATCTGATCTTCGGGCCGATCGGCGCCGCCACCAGCACGATCGGCCTGCCCGCCGAGGGCCTGATCATGGCGATCCTGCGATCGCTCTCGGGCTCGGGCGCCTATGGCTACATGACGTCCGTGCTGCAGGACCCTGCGATCGGCCCCGACAGCTACACCGGCTATCTGGTCTCGACCATCCAGGGCTCGACCGAGACGACGTTCTATGTGCTCGCGGTTTATTTCGGCGCGGTGCAGATCAGGCGGGTGCGGCACGCGCTCGCGGCCGGTTTGATCGCCGACATCGCGGGTCTCGCCGCGGCGGTGCTGATCTGCGCCATGTTGTTTGGCGCCGCCTAGAAAAGAATTGGGCGGCGGGACCCGTGTTCCCGCCGCCCACCGTTTCGGCTGTCGAAGCGGCTCAGCCCTTGACCACGAGGTTCTCGGCGGAAAGGCGTCCATCCCGCCCCGAGGTCATCTCGAATGAGACCTTCTGACCCTCGTTGATTGTCCGCAGGCCGGCCCGCTGGACGGCGCTGACATGAACGAACACGTCCTTGCCGCCGCCATCCGGCGCGATGAAGCCATAGCCCTTGGTCGCGTTAAACCACTTCACAGTTCCAGTCGCCATTTCAGTCTACCCTCAAGTCCATAATTGTGCCCCTGGCGAAGGCGCCAGGAAGCGATCGTCGAGCTAGACGTTTTCGAGGGTGTAGCCTAAGTCAGTCGCGCGGGCGCCAAAGATGCCGAAACGGCCTTGTACGCAAGAGCGGCCAGACGTGACACGCCATGTCGAACGCGAGCTCGCGACCCGAACATGGGGGTCTAGGCGGCTGAAAGCAAGTGAATTGTCCGCGACGATCGGCCATGGCAGCCTCGGTACTGTTCATGCCATTGTGCGTTCCGGTGGCGGCCGGCGCGCAGAGTGCGCATATGTGGTAGGCTCGTGATCAGTCTGGG
>VGET01000365.1 GCA_016869195.1 Alphaproteobacteria bacterium
GATCCTTGGCATCCATGCTGGCCTCCTCAATCCAGCCAGCATCTTGCATCAGAACAAAGCCGGGTTTGGAACCCCCTTCGATTCAATCAGCGTGGAATTGGCTCTAGCGCGCGCTCAACTTCGGATCGAAGGCTCGCCTTCGCATCCGCCGACATCGCACGCCAATGAATGTCGTTGAGCGCCGCGTGCATCGCATAGAGGGCGTTCAGGCTCAAGCCAGGGATGCAGGCGAAGCGCAGCCGCGCGAAGGCACCGACCGCGCCGAGCGCGCGCAGATCTTGCTCGCTTCGGATATCGATCTCGGCCAGCATGCGAGCGGTGGCCGGGCCGAGATTTCGCATGGCCGCGATCGGACGGGACGTGGCCACTAACGCCACCAGCGCAACCGGAATGAGGCCTCCCGGCCACCTTCGATCGGCGGCAGCAGATGAACCTCGGCATCGGGCGGAATGGGCTCCAGCAGCGCGCCCTGATAGATCGTGCCGTTGATCGCGATGGCCAGGCCGTGCTCCAGGATTGGCACGAGCTTCGGGTGCTGCGCGCCGAGTTTGGTGAGGAGCTGCTTGATCGTTGCGGCGTCGATCTCAAGTTCATCGACGCCGCCTGTGTAGCGGCGCAGGCTCGAGCCGAGCACCACACGGGCCACGGGCGTCCTAGCCTCTAGGCCGTGACGCGCTCAACTCGCATCGAATCCTCGACGAGCGCTTCACCCGCCATTCGCCTTGCGCGCCTGCACCGCCTTCAACACCTTGGGCGGCGACATCGGCAGCTCGAACATGCGAGATCCGATGGCGCGCGACACCGCATTGGCGATCGCAGCCATCGGCGGTACGATCGGTGTTTCGCCGACGCCGCGCACGCCATAGGGATGCGCCGGATTCGGCACCTCGACGATCACCGTGTCGATCATCGGCAGGTCCGACGTGACCGGCATGCGATAGTCGAGGAAGCCTGCGTTTTGCAGTCGGCCGTCGGCGCCGTAGACGTATTCTTCGTTGAGTGCCCAACCGACGCCCTGCGCCGCGCCGCCCTGGTATTGGCCCTCGACATAGCCCGGGTGCACGGCCTTGCCGGCGTCCTGAATCACGGTGTAGCGCTTGATGTCGACGCGCCCGGTCGCCTCGTCGACCTCGACATCGACCACATGCGTGCCGAAGGTGGGCCCGGCACCTTGCGCGTTGATCTCGGCATGGCCCGAAATCGGCCCACCGGTCTTGCCCGCTTTGGCCGCAAGTTCTGCGAGCGACATCGGCGCCACATTGGCGGCGTTCTCGCCGGTGCGCTTGGCGAAGCCATTGTCCCACACCACCTGGTCTTCCGGCACCTCCCACAATTTCGCTGCGCGCGCGCAGAGTTGGCGGATCGCGTCCTTTGCCGCATCCACGGTCGCCATGCCGGTCGCGAAGGTGACGCGGCTGCCGCCGGTGAGGAAGGTGTAGCCGATCGAATCGGTATCGACGATCAGGGTGCGCACGTGGGAGACATCGATGCCGAGCGTCTCGGCGGCCATCAGCGCCATGGAGGCGCGCGAGCCGCCAATGTCGGGCGTGCCGATCATCAAGGTCACCGAGCCGTCTTCATTGACGTTGATGGTGGCGCAGCTCTCGCCGCCGATGTTGAACCAGAAGCCGGACGCGACGCCGCGGCCCTGATTGGGCCCGAGCGGCGCACTGTAATGCGGGTGCTTCTTCGTGGCTTCCAGCGTTTCCACCAAGCCGATCGGACCGAATTTGGGTCCATAGAGCGCGCGCGTGCCCGCCTTGGCGGCGTTCTTGAGCCGCATCTCGATCGGGTCGAGCCCGAGCTTCTGCGCGATCTCGTCGATCACCGCCTCGACCGCATATTCGGAGATCGGCGCACCCGGTGCGCGATAGGCTGCGACTTTCGGCCGGTTCGAGACCACGTCGTAGCCGACCACATGCGCGTTCTCCAACTCATAGGGCGCGAAGGCGCACATGCAACCCGGCTGAATCGGCGAGCCCTGAAACGCGCCCGCCTCATAGGCGAGCTCGGCCTCGCCGGCCGTGATCGTGCCGTCCTTGCGTGCGCCGATCTTGATCGTCATATGGGCGCCCGAGGTCGGCCCGCTGGCCTTGAACACCTCGTCGCGCGACATCACCATCCTCACC
>VGET01000366.1 GCA_016869195.1 Alphaproteobacteria bacterium
TCCAGCGCTGGTTTGTGAAGGGCCTGGTGGAGACCGACAAGTGATGATCCCTTCCCCGCGCCCGTGAGCCACCCATGAACCTGATGAAATTCATCCACGTCACCGACACTCACCTCGTCCAGCCGGGGCATTTGCTCTACGAGATCGACCCGCGGGAGCGGCTCCGGCTCTGCATCGATAACATCAACCGTTATCACCCCGACGCCAGGTTCGCGATCGTCACCGGCGACCTCGCCGACAAGGGCCAGCCCGAGGCGTACCGGGCCCTGCGCGAGGAATTTCGCCGACTCAAGATACCCGTGCATCTCCTGTTGGGTAATCACGACAGCCGCGTCAATTTCCTCGCTGCCTTTCCCGACTCCCCGCGCGATTGCGATGGCTTCGTCCAGTTCACCCTCGACACCGAGCTTGGGCGCTTCATTTGCCTCGACACCTACGAGCCGGGCGTCTCCTGGGGCGTCTATTGCGACAAGCGCCACGCCTGGCTCCGGTCGGAGCTCGCTCGCGCCGGGGATATCCCCGTCTACCTCTTCTTCCACCATCCTCCCTTCCCGGTAGGCATCAAGCGCATGGATGAGATCTCGCTCAGGGAGCCGGAGAAGTTCGCGGCGACCCTCGCCACGGGAAGGAACATCCGTCATCTCTTCTTCGGTCATCTGCATCGGCCGATAGGCGGGTCCTGGCACGGCATTCCCTTCACGACCATGCACGCGACCAACCATCAGGTCGCCCTCGATTTCGTCATCGAGGGCAAGGTGCCCGGTAGCCATGAACCCCCCGCCTACGCCATCGTCCTTGCCAATCAAACGACGACGGTGGTGCATTTCCACAACTTCCTCGACAAGACCAACACCTTCGTGCTGTGAGCCCTCCCGCCGATAGCCTCGTCCTCGCCGTCGATGTCGGCTCGACCGCGGCCAGGGCCGGCCTGTTCGACGCGCGGGGGCATCTGCTGGCGCGGGAAACGCGTCCCTTCGCGATCAATCGGCCGCTTCCCGATCATGCCGAGCATTCAAGCGCGGAGATCTGGAACGCGGTCTGCGAGGCGTCTCGGACGGCGATCGCCGCGGCCAAGGTAGACCGCCGACGCATCGAGGGCCTCGCCTTCGACGCGACCTGCTCCCTCGCGGTTTTCGACGCGCAGGGCGAGCCGGTCACGATCTCGACCAGCGGCGAGGATCGCTGGAACGTGGTGATGTGGGCCGACCATCGCGCGGTGGGCGAGGCCGAGGAGATGACCGCGACGCGCCATCGCGTTCTCGATTACGTCGGCGGCGTGATGTCGGTGGAAATGGAGTTGCCCAAGCTCCTTTGGCTCAAGCGCAACCTGCCCAAGAGTTGGGCCCGCATGGGTTTCGCCTTCGATCTCGCCGACTTCCTGCTGTGGAAGGCGACCGGCCGCACCGCGGTTTCGGTCTGCACCGTCACCTGCAAGTGGACCTACCTCAACCACGAGACGGAAGGCTGGCAGGCGGACTTCCTTGCCCGCATGGGCCTTGACGACCTCCCGGCCAAGGCGCGCCTGCCTCAACGGGCCGAGCCCATTGGCGCGAGCGCCGGATCGATCTCGGCCGAGGCCGCCGCCGATCTTGGCCTCACTACCGCCTGCATCGTCGGTGTTGGGCTGATCGATGCCCATGCCGGCGGAATCGGCGTCCTCGGCAGCGTCCCGGCCAAGGATCTTGACCGGCGTCTTGCGGTCATCGGTGGCACCTCGACCTGTCATATGGCGGTCTCGCCCAAACCGCGTCCGATCGGCGGCGTTTGGGGCCCCTATTTCGGCGCCATGATGCCGGGACTCTGGCTCAACGAAGGGGGGCAATCGGCGACCGGCGCGCTGCTCGATCATGTCCTCGATTGGCACGCCGAGGGGCGGGCCCTAAGCGGCAATCGCCACCAGCTTATCGCGCAACGCCTCGGCGAAATGCTCGCCGCCGAGGGACCCGCGCTCCTCGGCCCGCTACACGTCCTGCCGGATTTTCACGGCAATCGCTCGCCCCTCGCCGACCCCCATGCCAGGGGCGCGATTCATGGTCTCAGCGTCGACTCCGGCTTCGACTCCCTCGCC
>VGET01000367.1 GCA_016869195.1 Alphaproteobacteria bacterium
GTGCGCGCGATCGCCGATCTGATGTTCGCCGATTTCCTGTTCGAGGCCGCCGGCCAGATCGCGCTGCAAGCGGCCAAGCTGCGCTACATGTCCAACGGCCTCGTCGAGGCGCCGATGGTCGTGCGGGTGGGGTCGGGCGCCGTCCGCTCGGCGGGCCCCCATCACAGCGGCACCTACCATCCCGCCTGGGCGCATATCCCCGGCCTGATCGTCTGCCTGCCCTCGACGCCCGCCGACGCCAAGGGACTGATGAAGACCGCGCTCAACGCGCGCGATCCGGTCCTGATGCTGGAGACCAAGGCGCTGTTCGCGAGCAAGGGAATGGTGCCCGCGGGCGATCACTACGTGCCGTTCGGCGTGGCGCGGATCGCGCGCGAAGGTAGCGACCTTACGATCGCCAGTGCCGGCCAGCTCGTGCACCGCGCGCTCGAGGCCGCCGAGATATTGGCGGGCGAGGGCTTGTCGATCGAGGTCGTCGATCTGCGCACCATCCAGCCGCTCGACATCGATACGGTCGCGGCCAGCGTGCGCAAGACGCATCGCTTGCTAGTGGTGGACGAAGGTTACGCGATGTTCGGCGTGGGCGCCGAACTCGCCCAGTCGATCAACGAGCTCGCCTTCGACGAACTCGACGGGCCCGTGGCGCGGCTGCACACCGATCCGGTCCCCCATCCGTTTGCGCCCTCGCTGGAGCGCGCGATGCTCGTCGGCACGGAAGCGATCGTCCGCGCGGCGCGGCGCGCGCGGGCGGGCCACGCCGACCCGATCCGGCGCAACGGCCGCGATGCGCGATCGGCGGCCGCACCGGTCGAACGCCCGCGCACGACGCCAGTCGTGCGCGCGCCCGCGCCCGCGCCCGCCCCGGAGATCGCGGTGGAGGGCACGCCGGTCAAGATGCCCTTCGGCGATCTGACGGTCAGCGAAGGCAAGCTGGTGCGCTGGCGCGTGGCGGAGGGTCAGAAGATTGCCGAGGGCGCACTAGTGGCCGAGATCGAGACCGACAAAGCCGTGGTCGAGATCGAAGCGCCCGTCGCGGGCGTGGTCGGCAAACTCCTCGTCGCCGAGGGGACGGTCGTGAAAATGGGCCAGACAATCGCCGCAATTCGGGAAGGCTGAAGCGATGCTCGTCGTCCTCAGCCAGTTCCCGCATGGAGCACCCGATCTCGAGCGGCGCGCGGCCAAGGGGCGTTGCGAGCTCTATATCCAAACGATGGAGCGGGCGAAGTCCGAACCGATCCCCGCGTCGGTACGGGCGAAGGCCAATGCCATCGTCCACTATCCGGCCGGCACGCGCATCGAGGGCAAGCCCGCCGGCTGGCCGAGCGTACGCGCGGTGCTGCGCTCGGGCGTGGGCTACGACTTGATCGATCTCGCGGGCTGGGGAAAACGCGGCGTGGCCGCGTTCAACGTGCCCGATTACGGCACGTCGGAGGTTGCCGACCACGCGCTCGCGCTGATGCTCGCGCTGACGCGCGGTACGGCGACCTATCACGACGCGCTGCGCACCGATCCCGCCGGCAATTGGAGCCACGCCAAGGCGCCGGCGGTCCGGCGGCTGCGCGGAGCGGTGTTCGGCGTGGTCGGGCTGGGCCGCATCGGGCTCGCCGCCGCCACACGCGCGCGCGGCTTCGGGATGGAGATCGCGTTCTTCGATCCGTTCCTGTCCTCGGGCATGGAGATCGCGGTAGGTGCCAAGCGCATGAAGTCGCTCGGCGAGCTGATGGCAGCGGCCGACGTGCTGAGCGTACACGCGCCTTCTTCGCCGGAGACGGCGGGTCTGATCGGCGCGGAGGCCTTCGCGCGCGCCAAGAAGGGGATAGTCCTGGTCAACACCGCGCGCGGCGCCATCGTCGATCTCGACGCGCTTTACGACGCCTTGCGCGCGGGCCGCGTCGCCGCCGCCGGCCTCGACGTGCTGCCGCGCGAGCCCGCCTACGCCGAACACAAGCTCGTCCGCGCTTGGATCAAACGCGAACCCTGGCTCGAGGGCCGCCTTACGCTTTCGCCGCACGCCGCCTTCTACAGCCCGGATTCGCTGGTCGATATGCGGGTGCG
>VGET01000368.1 GCA_016869195.1 Alphaproteobacteria bacterium
CGCTGGCCCAGCCGGCAAGCCGTTGCTCATGGCGGGATGTGCGGCGCTCGCGCGTCGAGCCTGGGCCGAGGGCTATTGATTTCCCTTAACCGAGGCGAATTGGCGGGTCACGGTGCGTTGCAGCTTGGCGCCATAGGGCGTCACCACGAACAGCTTCTGCATCACCTCGGGCGTCGGATAGATCGCGGGGTCGCCGGTGATCGCCGGATCAACGAGCGGCGTCGCCGCGGCATTGCCGTTGGCATAGAAGATCACATTCGAGGCCTTGGCGATCATGTCCGGCCGCATCAGGAAATCGATGAAGGCATGCGCATTGTTGGGGTGCGGCGCGTCGGCCGGAACCGCCATCATGTCGAACCACATGAGCGTGCCCTCTTTCGGGATCACATACTCGATCTGGACACCATTCTTGGCCTCGATCGCGCGGTTGCGTGCCTGCAGCATGTCGCCCGAATAGCCCATGGTCAGGCAGATATCACCGTTCGCCAACGCGTCGATCTGCGCCGAATTGTGGAACTTGGTGACATAGGGCCGCACCGACTTCAGCACCGGCACGACCTTGGCCAGCACCTTGGCGTCATGGCTGTTGCCGTCTTCGCCGAGGTAGTTCAGCACCACCTGATGGACCTCGTCGACTTCGTCCATCAGATAGACGCCGCAGTCCTTGAACTTCGACACGACGTCGGGGTCGAACATCATGCGGAAGGAATCGACCGGCGCGTCCGGCATCCGCTCCTTGATCTTCGCGACATTGTAGGCGAAGCCGGTGGTGCCCCACATATAAGGCACGGCGTGGGAGTTGCCCTCGTCCCAGATGGCGACCCTCTCGAGAATCGAAGCATCGAGGTTCTTCCAATTGGGCAGCTTGCTCTTGTCGAGCTTCATGAACACGCCGGCGGCAATCTGGCGTGCCAGGAAATGGCTGCTCGGCACCACGACGTCATAGCCGGTCTTGCCGGTCAGCAGCTTGGTCTCGAGTGTGTCGTTGGAATCGTAGGTGTCGTAGACCACCTTGATGCCGGTTTCCTTCTCGAACGCCTCGAGCACCGCATTGTCGATGTAGTCCGACCAGTTGTAGACGTGGACGACCTTTTCTTCATCGGCGTAGGCGACGCCCAGTGTGAGCGCCAAGGCCGCCCCGAGCGACAACAGCCGAGCCGCGAATCCCCTCACCATGGCAGTGCCCCCTCAGGCAGTACGACGGTCATCTTCGGGCCTATTGATGGGCGCGGGGCGAGGCTTGTCAATGCGCGAGCCGTGATTGCCGCCGGTGCCTGCCTCACACGTCAGATGCGCGCGCCGCAACGCCTCGCTATGCTCACTCGCCAATCCTCGCACCGCATGGAGCCCCCATGAGCCGTCCGACGCTCGTGATCGCGAACAAGGCCTATTCATCCTGGTCGATGCGCGCTTGGCTGGCGCTCAAGGCAACCGGGGCGCTGTTTGATGAAGTCTATGTACCGCTCGACCAGCCGGGCACCCGTGAGCGAATTCTGAGATATTCGCCGAGCGGGTTGGTGCCATGCCTGATCGATGGTGATGTCGCGGTCTGGGAATCGCTCGCGATCGGCGAGTATCTGGCCGAGCGCTACCCGAATGCCGGGCTGTGGCCCGCCTTCGTGAAGGCACGGGCCCATGCCCGGGCGATCTCGGCCGAAATGCACGCGGGCTTCGGCGCTCTCCGCCGCCTGATGCCGATGAACGTGCGGGCGGTCGCGCCAAAACGGCCGATTGACGATCCAGCGCTGAAGGCGGATATCGCGCGCATCGAGACGCTCTGGGCCGATACGCAGGCTCGTTTTGGCGCGGGCGGCCCCTACCTGTTCGGCAAATACAGCTTGGCCGATGCGATGTACGCCCCGGTGGTAACGCGCTTCACCACCTATCAGATGCCGCTCGGGCCGGCTGCCACGGCCTATATGCAGGCGATCCATGCCCACCCGCACGTCATGGAATGGATCCAAGGCGCCAAGGCCGAGCCCGAGCGCATCGAGAAGTATGAGGCGCTCGCTCGTTGAACCGGTATTCCGGCCAATCCAGGGATGA
>VGET01000369.1 GCA_016869195.1 Alphaproteobacteria bacterium
CGAACGAGGCGTGGATGAAGCAAATGGCCCGGAACGTGACCATGACGGACGGCGGTCGTGCCCTCGGGACCTGTCGCTATCTGCTGCACGATCGGGACACGAAGTTCACCCCGTCGTTCAGGGCCATCCTTGCGTCGAGCAAGGTCGAGCCGCTTGCGCTTCCCGCGCAAAGCCCGAACCTGAATGCCGACGCCGAGCGCTGGGTCCGGTCGGTCAAGGAGGAGTGCCTGTCGAGGCTGGTCCTGTTTGGCGAGCGGTCGTTGCGACGCGCGCTGGGCGAGTATGTCGATCACTACCATGCCGAGCGGAACCACCAAGGGAAGGGCGATATTCTGCTGTTCCCTCGGGCGCGGGATCGGCAGCGCATGGGACCCGTGCGGTGCCGCGAGCGATTGGGTGGGCTCCTGCGCTACTATGATCGAGCGGCGTGATGGCCCAACGGTCACACCAGTTTATTGGCCTTACGGGCGTTTTCGGCCCGCTTATGTGCACGCAGTGCGCCCTGCCGAAATGCTGATCGATGCGGGCTAATGTCGAATCTTGAGCTTGTGACGAACGTCCTCGTCGGTCTTTAGCGCCACGCGAGCCTCGGCGATCGCCTCGAGCGGCTGACGGATCGACACTGGCCACGACGAGCCGCGCCTCGCAACCTGATCGACATGCGTCAGCATTAGCTCCATAATGGCAGCACGCTCTTCGGAGCTCTCCCGATACATCGCATGCGCGAAAAACAGCGGACATCTCGCGAGCGCGAGTCTCGAATTTCCACCTTTTTGCCTTATGACTTCGGAGTTATGGCGTCCCCAACGGGATTCGAACCCGTGTTACCAACGTGAAAGGCTGGTGTCCTAGGCCTCTAGACGATGGGGACGGCGGCGTGGGGATACCCCTGGCGCACGCCAAATGCAAGCGGAGCGCGTTTCGCTGGCCCGCGAAGGGGCTCGATCCGCCACGGCACCGAAGGCAGGCTCGCGCGCAGCGGTGACAGCCTCCTCGACCAAGCCGATGCCGACGCCCATCCGGGTCGCGCTGCTGTGCCTCTGCACCGCGGCCGCGGGCGCGCTCGGCAACGTCGTCGTGCGGGTGATGTCGGCCGAGCTGGAGGCCGTCGAGACCGCCTTCTTTCGCAACCTCTTCGGCTTCGTCAGCGCCGCGCTCTTGATGCCGCTGGTCGCCGCACCAGGCCAGTCGCCGCTGGCCGGCGCCTTCGCCATCCCGGCACGGATGTGGCTCGCCGCCATCCTCAATGTCATCTCGATGTTCTGCTTCTTCACCGCGGTCGGGCTGATGGCGCTCGGCGACGTCACCGCGCTATCCTTCGCCTCGCCGATCTGGTGGACGATCGGCGGCGCGATCCTGTTCGGCGAGATTGTGCATCGCAGCCGCTGGATCGCCACCTTCGGCGGGCTGATCGGCGTGCTCGTCATGCTCCGGCCGGGCTTAAGCGCGATCTCGGTTCCCGCTCTCCTGGTGCTGACCGGAACTGTCGCCTATGCGCTGTCGAGCCTCACGGTGAAGGCAGCGAGCCGGCACCAGACGGCGCTCGCCATCGTCCTGCAGCTTTCGCTGCTGATGACGTTGATCTCCTTCGGCCCGGCTTTGGCTGTCTGGCGCTGGCCGAGCCTCGAAGGGTGGCTGCTCGGCGCGCTGCTCGGCACGATGGCGACGCTCGGCTGGTACACGCTGACCAAGGCGCTCGCAATCGAGGATGCCTCCTCGATCGCGCCCTACGACTTCGCGCGCCTGCCCTTCACCATCGTCCCCGCCTTCTTCCTGTTCGGCGAGGTCCCCGATCTCTTCGCCATGGTCGGGTCGGCGATCATCTTCTCCGCCGCGCTCTATGCCTCGCGCCAGGAGATGCGGCGCGAACGCTAGAGCATTTTCCGATCTGTCTGAATCGTCAGGGATTCCCAATCCTGTCGCGATGTGATTCAAGATGCGTGCTGGAGGAGGAGGCCAGCGGGCATGGGAGTTCCCCTATCAGAGGATCT
>VGET01000370.1 GCA_016869195.1 Alphaproteobacteria bacterium
ATCACCAGGGTCTGGCGAACCGGATCATCTGCCCGGAGGCGGGCCACCTGGGAGCGTCGGGTCCCATCCAGCGCCGGCAGCGCCTGGCTGGCATGCTGAACTATTACTACCGCGACGCGGCCTGAGCCAACGTGGTCGTGACCGCCGCCATGCTGGCATCAGTGATGAACGGCTGATACGCCGAAGGTCTGCGCCGTGTCCACGATTTTGGCGCCTCTTGCTTGATCCGCGGAGTTTCCGGAGCACTCGCCGGCTCAAGTTCAGAAGTTTCGCACAGACCTGCATCCACTGGGTGGCCTTGGGGTGAGGCTGATCGAGTTTTCGGACCATACGCCGTCGTTGCCCTCACCATCTCCAGGGAGGCATCGACAGAGACGACCGTGTAACCCAACTTCAGGAACGCGAGTGAACCACGCCCGGACCCGCAGCCAGCATCCAGGATGCGACCACCGGCAGGAACTGCCCGCAAAAACGGCTCATACAAAGCGCTCATGTCGAGCGCAGTGGTGTTCGCGCAGAACTCGGAGGCGTTCTGGTCATAGTACGCGATGGTCGATTTCTGGTAATCAGAAGGCGTCTTCATTCTCGGCTTTCGGTTCCCAGCGATGGAGGAGAATGCCGAGCGCTCCCTCGTACATCCCTTTTAAGAATGCAGCTCTTACAGCCGCCGTGTCACCCGTCTGAGCAATGAGCGTTTCTCGTAGAGGATGGTGACTACTGATTAGAAACTCGTTCCGGGTATGTAGACGTTCCAAGAAGCGAAGCGCAGGAAGCCGGGACGACTTGCCATCGGCTCCGCGGTTGCAATTCCGGCACGCGAGCACGAGGTTCCAGACGCCGTCGAGGGGCAGCCGGACTCCGAGTTGAGGGAGCACACGCGGAAAGAAGTGATCGACGTCGGCAAGGGCGGCATGAGTGGTAACAACCGTGACTTCCGCGAAGCAATAAAAGCACCGGCCCAGGTCGGCCGCTTCACCATCTACCGGACCGAAAACAAAGGCCGCCTCAACAAGCGGCTCTATGTGCGGCTCGATGATACTCTGGAAGGACCATGAAGAAAAACGTGCTGGGCACCGCGCTCCAAACCTGCTGCACCGACCCGCTGACGGGCTTTTATCGCGACGGCAAGTGCAACACCGGCCCCGAGGACCGCGGCAAGCACACCGTCTGCGCCATTGCGACCGAGGAGTTCCTGCGGCATCAGGTGGCGGTGGGTAACGACCTGGTGACGCCCCGGCCCGAGTGGGGCTTTCCCGGCCTCAAACCCGGCGATGGCTGGTGCGTCTGCGTCGAACGCTGGAAGCAGTCTTATGACGCCGGCATCGTTGCGCCGGTGCGCCTCGAAGCGACCCACGAAAAGGCCCTCGAAGTCGTCACCCTCGAAATGCTGCTAAAAGGAACCCGCCTCAACTAGCGCCGCCCGGCCCTCCATCGCCCACGGCCAAGATTTCACGGTCTGTTACGACATCCAAAACCAACGCGCCCTCTGGACCTCCCATACACCCGCCCGTCGGCTTCGACCGCGGCCCTCTTTCCCCAGTCGCCGATGTCCGCCTCCGAAGACGCGTTCCTGGCCAGCAATGGCATCGCGCGAGCCCCGGCTTCATCTACAAAATCGCCCGCCTCCCCGATGGCCAAATCCTTTTCCACGTCGCCCAAAACGCCGTAACGCGCACGCGCTGGGAGTATCGTTAATTCATATTTCCCTTCGAATCAATAACTTGCATTTTGCGCTCTTGACCGGCCGCTTAATGGGCTCGAACTGGAATCGGAGTGAGGCGCTACACGCCAACGCTCGCGAGCCCCTGCCCACGCAGGGGTTTTTATGTCCAGAAAGAAAATCGTAATGCCTACCAAAGCTTCAGATAGGTCTCATCCATCCGCCACGAGTCACCCACCGGGCGGGCGTATCGTTTCCAGCGCTTCTCGAACTCCGGCGCGTAACGCTGTACCCATCTCATGATGGTGGTGTGCGCCATCGCAATGCTGC
>VGET01000371.1 GCA_016869195.1 Alphaproteobacteria bacterium
GCTTTGCCCGCCGCTAGGAAGACGCTTTGCGATCGAGCCGGCGCATCGCGCCCTTGGGCGCTTCGCATCACGCCTTCATGGCCGCGTGCCACGCGATGCGGGATGAGCCTGATGCGGCCGCGGCCCAGGCGCGCGAAGTGCTGAAGCTCAGCCCCGGATTCACGGTCAAGATCTTGCTCTTGTCATCGCCCCTGAAGCGTGACGTCGACCTCGCGCATTTGCGGGACGCCATAGCGAAGGCGGGCCTGCCGATCGGAGCGGCCTGACTCCCTCTACGCGCGCCGATAGAGAAAGTAACGCCCGGCTTCGACGCCGGGCGGCGCGGGCAGGGGGGTGAGGCGCGGATCGCTGAGCTCCTGATCGCTCACGACAAGACCGCCCCTCGCAATGATCGGCGGCAAGGCAAGCGAAAGCCAAGCGGCCAGGATCGCGTTGCTCTCGGGCCGACCGCTGCCGAAATCGCAATGCGCCAGCGCCGCCGGTGCGCCGATGCGTGTCAGCGCACCCGGCACCGTGTCGCGGAAATCGCCAAGGACTAGATGAGTGGGGTCGGGCGCGCTCGCCGGATCGGCCGCCATGCGGCGATCGAAGGCAAACACCTCGCGGGTCGGAAACAGAACGCGCAGATGGTCGTAGGTCCGGCCGTTGCCGAGCCCGAGCTCGATGATGGGGCCGGCAATTTTCGCGACCAGCTCGGCCGCGTGCTTGAGGCAATCGCGCTGCGCTTCGATGCGGCGGAGGAAGCTGTCGAGCCGGCTCACGTCGGGTTGACGTTGACGGTGAGCTTCTTGATCTCGCCGACCGCCTGCTGCAGCTTCTGATTGGTGCGCTCGAGGCGCCCCGCCAGCTCGCGCATCAGCTCGACCGACATTTGCGGGAATTGCTGCACCAGCTGGAAGAACACGTCCTTCGCGATCCGGAGCGTCACGAGCTCCGACGTCGCCTTCACGGTGGCGGTGCGCGGCACGTCGCACAGGATCGCGATCTCGCCGACAAAATCGTTCTTCTTGATTTTCGCCACGGTGAGCGGCCCGCCCGGCGTGTTGATGATCACGTCGGCATCGCCCTGCACGATGATGTAGGCGGCATCGCCCTGGTCGCCCTGTTTGAACAGCGTCTCGCCAGTATGGAAGGTGAGCCGCTCCGAGGTGAAGGCGAGCAACTTCAGCTTCGGCGAATCGATGTTGCGGAAGAGCGGGATATTGCGCAGGAGGTCGATGTCTTCCTGAAGGATCATGGTGTCACCTCACAATCGGGCGGCGGCGGAAGACGAGGCGCTTGCATTGTATATGGCGTTTCTGAGGTCGCTCGGGAACATTGCTGCATCTTAGTGCTCGGCCTGTATGAGCTCGCGGAAGGCCGAGCCCTCGATATCAACCTCGGTGTAGGAGCCTTGCTGCGCCACCGTGCCGTTGCGCATCACGATGATGCGGTCGAACTCCTTCACGCGACTCGCGCGTTGCAGCGACCAGACGAGGCCGCGCCCAGAAAATTCCTGCCGTAGATTCTGCATGATTCGCGCCTGGCTCGCGCTGTCGAGTGCCGAGGTCGGCTCGGACAGGAAAATGACGTCCGGGCGCTTCATCACGCTGCGCGCGATCGCGAGCTTCTGACGCTGCGCGACCGACAGTCGGGCGCCCGCGATACCCGCCTGGGTGTCAAGACCGGCGGTCATGATGACGCTGCGCAGGCTGTGCGACTTAACGATCTCGCCGATCAGTCCGCCGATCTTGTCCTGCGCGTGGGCGACGCCATAAGCGACCTTGCCGAACAGGATGTTGTCCTGCAGCGTCGCGGCCGCGCTGTATTTCGAATCCTCGAAGAACTCGACCGCATTGGCCAGATTGGCCGGCAGCTCATCGTGGAAGACTTTGCGCGCCTCCAGCACCCGCGCCTGGAAGCCCTCATCGATCAGTCCGAGCCGATGACGCGCCGGCACCAGCTTGAGGGGCAGCGAGAGCAGGCGCAGACGATCGA
>VGET01000372.1 GCA_016869195.1 Alphaproteobacteria bacterium
TTAATTCAAAAAGGAGGCGAAAATTATTTAAATCTCGATCGAAAAATGGATCCTTATTATTCCATTCCATTTCAACCGCTACGCCATTTTTGAAGCAATCGACGGCGTGCGTGGGGCTGTCGAACGATGCGTCATCAACTTTTATTGCTGTGGCAAATCCCTTTTCCTGCCAGCCCTTCTTGTAAAACGCACTGTCAATACGTCGACTAATGAGCGAGCGGTTGCCGCCACCCACCAATATCTCTGACCTCAACAGCCTGAACCCACGAAGAACTTCCTGTATGTCTCTCCATTCAGCTGAACAGGCGGTCGCAAGGATGCCAGCAGCGTTGCGCCACTCCTTGACGTGGTAGCGCTCGCGGAGGTCATCAGGAACGAGGTGCAATGTCGACATGGCACCGAAGCATAGCCTGTCAACTTTGATTTCACAGCCGCCATTGAGATGGCGTGGCGGTCAACGCCAATCAGACTTTCGCTCCCTCCCTTGCCGGTCTCCGTTCCCGCCCTATAGTCTGCCCCTTCAACCCCGGCGGGGCCGGGCTTCAGAGGGTGGCTCTTGCGCTATATCTCGACACGGCAGTCGGGTGACCGGGCAGGCAACGCCGGCATCGGCTTCGGCGATGTGCTCCTGGCCGGGCTCGCCCGCGATGGCGGGCTCTACGTGCCGGCGCGCTGGCCGGTCGTGACCCATCGGGCGCTGGACGCGCTCCGGCCGCTCGACTACCCGACGCTCGCGGCCCGGCTGCTCGCGCCCTTCACCGAGGGCGAGATCGAGGAGAAGACGCTGCTCGGCTTCGCCAGGGACGCCTATGGTGGCTTCAGTCACGCCGCGACCGCGCCGCT
This sequence comes from Alphaproteobacteria bacterium, assembly GCA_016869195.1. Classification (GTDB taxonomy): domain Bacteria; phylum Pseudomonadota; class Alphaproteobacteria; order UBA828; family UBA828; genus SHWC01. The sequence continues at coordinate 844 of VGET01000372.1, forward strand.
CGTCCAGCTCGGGCCGAACCGCTGGCTCTTGGAGCTGTTCCACGGTCCGACCCTGGCGTTCAAGGATTTCGCGCTCCAACTCTTGGGCCGGCTGTTCGACCATGTGCTGGCGAAACGCGGCGAGCGGCTTACCATCGTCGGCGCCACCTCAGGCGACACCGGCTCGGCCGCGCTCGCCGCGTGTAAGGGCCGCGCCAATCTCTCGGTGTTTATTCTTCATCCCGAGGGCCGCGTCTCCGAGGTGCAACGCCGGCAGATGACCACGGTCGCGGACGAGAATGTCCACAACATCGCGATCGCCGGTACGTTCGATGACTGCCAGGCGCTGGTGAAGGCGATGTTCAATGACCTCTCTTTCAGGGACTCGCTCTCGCTCGGCGCGATCAATTCGATCAACTGGGCGCGCATCGCGGCGCAGGTGGTCTATTACGTCTACGCGGCGCTCAGGCTCGGCGCGCCGGCGCACCCGGTTTCCTTCGTGGTGCCGACCGGGAACTTTGGCAATGTCTATGCCGGCTATGTGGCGCGCCAGATCGGCCTGCCGGTGCGCCATCTGCACGTCGCGACCAACGTGAATGACATCCTCGCGCGTTTCTTTGCGAGCGGCGCCTACGCCAAGGCGGGCGTCAAGCCCTCGCTCAGCCCGAGCATGGACATCGAGGTCGCGAGCAATTTCGAGCGCTTCCTGTTCGAGCTCCATGCCGGCCATGGCGACGAGGTGTCCCGAATGATGGACGCGCTGAACCAAACCGGCCGCTTCGAGGTCGACGAGGCCGAGCGCCGCGCCGCGCATCAGGTGTTTCGCGGCCATCGCGCGGACGATGACGCGGCGCTGGCCGCGATCGCGCGCACCTACAAGGAGACCGGCATCGTGATCGACCCGCACACCGCGGCCGGCATCGCCGCGGCCGATGAAGCGGAAGAAGAGGTGCCGCTGGTGTGCCTCGCAACCGCGCATCCCGCCAAGTTCCCCGAAGCGGTCGAGCGTGCCATCGGCCTCAAGCCGAAACTGCCCGAGCGTCTCGCCGACCTGATGACGCGGCCTGAGCGGCTGACGCGCCTGCCGAACGATCTCGCCCAGGTC
>VGET01000373.1 GCA_016869195.1 Alphaproteobacteria bacterium
CACCTCGCCATTGCGGCCATCGAGCGCCCAGGTCTGATTGTCGTAACTCACCACGAACACGCGCTCGCCGCTCACGACGGGGGCCGCGCGCATCGGCACCAACAGCGGACGGCGCCACACCACCTTACCGCTCGAGGGCTCGAGCCCCAGCACATCGCCATAGCCGGTGACCGCGAACAGCCTGTTGCCGCTGAAGGCGAGCCCGCCGCCAAATCCTCCGTCATCGTCTTCCGGACGGGGATCGAGCTCCCACAGGAGCTTGCCGAAGTTCGCGCTGAGCGCGCTGATGACGCCCTCGGCATCCATCGCAAACACCACGCCGCCGGCCACGACCGGCGGTGTCACGATGCGCGCCTCGTCGCTCGAGCCCGCCCCGATGTTCACCGACCAGACCGGCTGCAGCACCGGCGGGGCCTCGAGATGATGCATGGCGCGATTGGCGGAGCCGCCGAGTTGCGGCCAATCGGCATTCGGGTAGGGCGGCGGCAGACGGACCGAGACGTCCTGGATCTCGGGGTCGGGCGCGATCGTCGGCTCGAGTTGGAGCACGGAGAGGCGCTGACCGGGCAGCGGCGGCGGCTCGCTCTCGCCAATGCTCGAAAGATAGTCGCAGCCACTCAGGCCAGCGGCCAGCAGCGCCGCAACCAGCACCGCCTTGCCAAACACGCTGACCCTCACTGATCGCCTTCCGCGGCCGGCGCGCTGTCTGCAGGCTTTGCTTCGGCTGCGGGAGCCTCGGCGGGCTTGGCCTCGGCTTCCGAACCCGTCTTGGCGGGCTGGGCGCCGTCAGGCGCGGCGGCCGCATCCTTCTTGATCAAGGGCCCGCCGAGGCCTGACAGCAGCTCGGCCGCCCGGAAGCGAACGCCGGCGGCGGTTGCGCTGTTCTCGACGAGCTCGGTGAAGGTCGCGCGCGCTTCCTCGGTCTTGCCGGCCTTGAGCTCGGCAACGCCCTTCAACTCGGTGGCAAGCCAGCGCCAGCTGCTATCCGGGGCGAGCAAATGCGAGAGCCGGCTCATGATGTCTTCGAGCGGCGCCTTGTCGATCAGCCGTTCGGCTGCGATCAGGCCGGCAAGGTCGCGATAGACCCGGTCGACGCGATTGTCCTTTGCCAGAGCGTCGAGCGCCGCGACCGCACCATCGACGTCGCCACCCTTCGCCTTGATGTCAGCCTCGCGCAGGCGCGCGAGCGCGGCGTAGCCGCCGGTCGCCTCGCTCGCGAGCGCATTGAAGGCCTTGGCGGCCTCACCGTCCTTGCCGTCCGACAGAAGCTTCGACGCCTCGGCGTAGCGCCCGCCGTCCTTTTCATTGCGGGCGTCGCCGGCATCCTTCAGCACGACAATGACGATCACCGCCGCGACGATCGCGACGATCAGGCCGAGCAGCGGATAGCGAAAGCGCTTCCAAAGCTTGAGGAGACGGTCACGCTGAAGGTCCTCTTGGACCTCGCGAAAGAAATCGGTCACGGCTCCCTCGGGGCGGGGTTCATGCACCGGGCCGGCAAGCCCGGTCGGTTATATAGCAGCAGGGCGCTGGAAGCGCGCGCGGATTTTGCTAGCTTATCCAACATGGAGAGCCGGCCAATCACGTCGTATCGCGCTTTCTGGCCCTACTATCTGGGCGAGCACACCCGCCCGGCAACCCGCATGGTGCACTGTTTCGGCACCTCGGTTGCGATCATTATCGTGGTCTTGGCCGGGCTGTTCGGGGAGCCGTGGCTGCTGCTCGCTGCGCTGCTCTGCGGCTACGGCTTCGCCTGGCTCTCGCACGTGCTGATCGAGCGCAACCGGCCTGCCACGTTCAAATATCCGCTGTGGAGCCTGATCGGCGATTTCCACATGTGCGGGCTAATCTGGCTCGGCCGGATGGACGACGAACTCCAACGTCTCGGCGGC
>VGET01000374.1 GCA_016869195.1 Alphaproteobacteria bacterium
GGTCGGCTTCTTGCACTTGGCATCCATCGGGCCCGCGTTGCGATATTCGTCGCGCACGGCCGGTTGGATCGTATGCAGGCGGATCTGGCTGTTCGGCTTGAACGTCTTGCGCTGGGCATCCGCCGAGAACACAATTTTGGCCGAGGTGCGTGACAGCATATCGGCCGCCGCCTGGGTGTTGAGATAGCCCGCATGGCCGGCCACCCAAAGAACCCTTGCCGAGACCGCCCTTGTAAACTCCAAGAGGGTTGGCTTGCGAAAGGCGATCAGCACCTCGGTGATCGGCGGCTTGCGGCCCTCCCAATTGATCCAGCTGACGTTCTCGATACCCATCGAATGCGGCGAGCGGTTAAACGCGCGCACCACGTGGCCCCGCCGCGACAACGCGCCGGGGAGCGAGGCGAAGGCCTTTTCCGGTCCGCCGAGCGGCTGAAAGCTGGGGGTGGAGCCGTTGAAGGGGATGGAGTCGTCGACCAGCGTCACAAGCATCCGCCGCTTATAGACCCGCCGTGGCCGGCTTGCCAAGCCCAGGGGCGGGGTCTGGACCTTGCCAGCTTGGCCGGTCGACACTACTCATTACCGAGGTTGCCTCGCTCTGCCCCCGCAACCGGCCGCATCGACCTCAAGCCATGACCCAGCCTGCGTCCTTCGTACCCCTGCCCGCGCGTGGCCTGATCCAGCTGTCAGGCTCCGATGCGCGCGATTTTCTCCAGGGCCTGATCTCGAACGATATCGCGAAGGTCAGGCCCGAGCGCGCGATCTATGCAGCACTGCTGAGCCCCCAGGGCAAGTTCCTACATGATTTCATTGTCGCGAGCCTCGGCGATGTACTGGTGCTCGATTGCGAGCGCGCGAGGCTTGGCGATCTGGGCCAGCGGCTGGCGGGCTATCGTCTGCGCGCGCGGGTCGAGCTGGCCGATGCGTCGGACGATTTTCGGTTGGTCGCTGTCCTGGGCGACGACGTTCATGGCCGTTTTGGCCTGCCGGACGAGCCCGGCGCTTGCGCGGCCTTCACCGGCGGGCTCGCTCTGGTCGATCCGCGCGATCGGCGACTTGGGGTGCGTGTGATCATCCCCGTGACATCAGGAACTGCCCCGCTTACCGCGCTCGGCCTAACGGAGGCGCCATTCGATCGCTACGAGGCCTTGCGGCTCAGCCTCGGCGTGCCGGATGGCAGCCGCGACCTGGTCATCGACAAAGCCATTCTGGTGGAGAGCAATTTCGAGGCGCTGAACGGCGTCGACTTCGCCAAGGGCTGCTATGTCGGCCAGGAGCTGACCGCGCGGACCAAGTATCGCGGGCTGGCCAAGCGGCGGCTGATGCGCGTGCGCATCGAGGGCGCTACGCCGGCACCAGGCACAATTCTGTCGATCGACGGCAAGGAGGCAGGCGAGATGAGAACGGCGATGTCCAACCTGGGTCTCGCGCTGGTTCGACTGGATCGGCTGGACGAGGCGTCGGGCGCGCCGCTCATGGCCGGCGCCACCCAGGTCTGGCCGATCATCGACGAACCGGGGCCGTCGTGACGCAGAGCAAGACCAAAACGGAAGCGCGTGCCGAGGTCGACTACAAGGCGACGCTCCGCCTGGTTCAGATCGAGCTGGTCAAGTTCCAGCGTGAGGCGATCGGCCAGGGCCTGCGCGTGCTGGTCATCATCGAGGGGCGTGATGCGGCGGGCAAAGACGGCCTGATCAAGCGCATCACGGCGCACATGGCGCCACGCGAGACGCGCGTGGTCGCGCTCGGCAAACCGTCAGATCACGACCGAACGCTCTGGTACTTTCAGCGCTACGTGCCGCATCTGCCGGCCGCGCAGGAATTCGTGCTGTTCAACCGGAGTTGGTACAACCGCGCCGGCGTCGAGCGCGTGATGGGCTTCTGCACGCC
>VGET01000375.1 GCA_016869195.1 Alphaproteobacteria bacterium
GCCATCATCTTCGTCGTGCTGATCTGGCTGATGGCACCCCCGGTGGTCTACGTCCTGCTCGCCGCGCTGCCGATCTTCCTAGCGCTCGCGGCCTTCTCGGGCGACTCTCTCGGCCGCGCCACGCGGGCTGAGCGCAAGGCCGGCATCAGCCGCGACGCCTTCATCACCGAAATGCTGGGCGCACGCACCACCATCAAGGCGCTCTCGCTCGGTGACTCCTTCAAGCCCCACTTCGAGGAGCGCCAGGCCGAGACCATTGACCAGGCGCTCACCCGCGGCACCCGCACCGACACCTTCGCCACCGCCGGCGCCTCGATGAGCCAGGTGACGACGGTTGCCATCGTCGCCGTCGGCGCGCTCGCGATCATCGGCCAGGAGATGTCGATCGGCGCGCTCATTGCCGCCACCATGCTGACCAGCCGCGTGGTCCAGCCGCTGAACCAGCTGGTCGGCTCGTGGCGCACCTATGCGGGCTACCGACAGGCGGTGAAACGCCTGAGCGCGGCCTTCGCCCTGGGCGAGGACCGCACCAAGACCGTCGTGCGCCTGAAGCGACCCGAGGGGCGCTTGACCCTCGATGGCGTGCGCTTCGGCTATGACCCGAAACGCCCGCCGCTGCTCGACAACATCACGATCGATATCAAGCCGGGCGCCATGCTCGGCATTGTCGGGCGGAATGGCTGCGGCAAGACCACGCTTCTGAAGATCATGCAGGGTCTTTACCCGCCGACCGCGGGACGCGTGCTGCTGGACGGCGCCGATCTCTCTCAGTTCTCGCGCTCGGAGCTGGCCAGCTGGATCGGCTATGTGCCGCAGGATTGCGTGCTGTTCGGCGGCACCATCCGCGACAACATCGCGATCACCAAACCGAAGGCGACCGATGCCGAGGTTTTGCGCGCGGCGCAGCTTGCCGGTGTCCACGCCTATGTCATCGAGCTGCCGGACGGCTATGGTACGGAGATCGGCGAGGCCGGCTCCAGGCTATCGGGCGGCCAACGCCAGCGCCTCGCGATTGCGCGCGCGCTGATCAACGACCCGCCAGTGCTGGTGCTCGACGAGGTATCCGGCAATCTCGACATGCAGGCCGAGATCGCGCTGCGCGATTCACTGCTCGAGCTGTCGCGCGATCACAGCATCGTGCTGGTCACCCATACGCCGACTTTGCTGCGCGCCTGCACGACCATCATCGCGCTGGACAAGGGCCGCATCGTGCTCGGCGGCCCGACCAAGGATGTTCTGCCACGGCTCTTCGGTGGCGCGCCACGGCCAGCCGCCGCCCCTGCCCCGATCGCGGCCGGAGACGACGCATCATGAGCAAGCTCGACGATCTGCTTGTGCGCACCCGCGTGAGGCGCTGGCGCCTGACCGCATGGGCCATCGTCATCGTGGTCTGCGCCATCGGCGTCTGGGCATATTTCGCCGAGCTCGAGCGCGTGGCGACCGCCGAGGGCGCGGTCATCCCGCAGGGACAGATCAAGACGATCCAGCACCTCGAAGGCGGCATCATCAACGAGATCAATGTCGTTGAGGGCTCGGTGGTCAAGGCCGGCACGGTTCTGATCAAGCTCGACACCGGCATCGTCGGCTCGGCCAAGGAGGAGAGCCAGGTTGATCTCGATGGCTTGATCCTGACCCGCGCGCGCCTGGAGGCCGAAGCCAAGGCGGTTGACCTGAAGTTTCCCAAAGAGGAAGCCGAGCGGCGGCCGGACATCGTCGTGGCCGAGCGCCAAGCCTTCGACGGTAACCAGCGCTCGCTCGAAAGCACGCTCAAGGTGCTGGACGATCAGCTGCGCCAGCGCCAGCACGAGGTGACCCAGCTCCAGGCCGAGCTGCGCGCCGCCGAGAACAACTATTCGCTCGCCCGCGAG
>VGET01000376.1 GCA_016869195.1 Alphaproteobacteria bacterium
AACGACCTCGGCGGCATTGCCGTGGCCTCCGCCGACGTGGCGGCGATCGAGCCCGCCGCCGGCGCACCAAGCCAGGAACAAGAGATGGCGCAAGCGCGCCCTTGGGTTGACCCAGATTCGGCCGAGGCGCTGAGCCGCCAGGCCGCCCCCTCGGTGCGCGAGGAGGCGCTGCCGTTTCTGCCCTCCGATTTGCAGCAGGCCAAGCCCTCTGACTCGATGGGTCCGGCGCCCGACCCGAAGCAACTGGCCGATAGCATTCCGACCTTGAGCGAGGATCAGGTTTCGCTCTTGCTCTCCTCGGTCGGCTTGAAGCCGGGCCAGGAAGCGAAGGCCGCACCCAAGCTTGAGGCCAACCCCGATGAGCTCGCGGCCGATCGCTCGCTTGAAGCGCTCGATCTCGGCCAGATTAACAGCGGCGCGGGCCAAGTGGTGCGCGAGGAGCGCCGCTCCCGCGACATCCTGCCGCCGATGAAACAGATCTATATTCGCCAGCCGGTCGGTTCGAAGGCCTGGGCGAATCAGAGCTACACGCCTAATTTCAAGTCATCGGCGAGCCCTGAGGTTGCAGTCGGCTCAGGCGGTGGCGGCGGCTCTGGCGATCAGGCGTGGGTGGCCAATGCAATGGCCGCCGCGCTCGACAAGTACCAGAAGGGCGGCGCGAAGGCCGCATCCAAGACCAGGGGCTCGACCATCGATGATGCGTTCTAGAGGTGGCGCCGAGCTCGCCATGAAGACACCTGCACCGACCGACCTGATCGTCTGCCCGCCCAATGCGCTCGAGTGGAACGGGCAGCGCATTGCCTGCGCCATCGGTCGCTCAGGCGTGCGCAATGACAAGGTCGAGGGCGATGGCGCGACGCCCTCAGGCTGCTTTCCGCTGCGTCGTGTGCTCTATCGGCCCGATCGACTGGCGCCGCCGCGCACGGCGCTGCCTGTCGCCGCGCTCAACCCGCATGACGGCTGGTGCGACGACTCGAGCGATGCGCTCTACAACCAGCAGATTCGCCAGCCCTATGCGGCAAGCTTCGAGATGCTGTGGCGCACGGACGAGGTCTATGACGTGATCGTCGTGCTCGGCCATAATGACTCGCCTGCGGTGCCTGGCCGTGGCAGCGCGATCTTCATGCATGTCGCGACCAAGGACTACGGCCCGACCGCGGGCTGCATCGCGCTCTCACGGCCCGATCTGCTCGCCGTGCTCGAAGACTGCGACCCCCGCGCGCGTATCTGGATTCCGTTGAAACCTTAGGGATTTGGGGTGCGCACCCCGAAGATCGCGGTGCCGACCCGCACATGGGTGGCGCCGAAGGCGATCGCAATCTCGAAATCCGCTGTCATGCCCATGCTGAGGCCTTCAAGCCCGTGGCGCCGTGCGATCTCGCGCAATAGCGCGAAGTGCGGCGCGGGCTCATCGTCCTGCGGCGGAATGCACATCAGCCCCATGATCGGAAGAGCGAGGCGCGTGCGGCAATCATCGATGAAATCATCGGCGTCGCGCGGTGCGATGCCGGCCTTCTGTGCTTCTTCGCCTGTGTTGATCTGAACGAACAGCTTCGGGCAAATTCCAGTGCGCTCGCGTTCGGCCGCGATCGCCTCGGCGAGCTTCGGCCGATCGAGCGAGTGAATCACATCGGCATGGGCCACGGCCTCGCGCACCTTGTTGGTTTGTAGCGCGCCGACGAGATGCAACTCGAGACCTGCGTAACACTCCTTGAGCGGTGGCCACTTGACCATCAGCTCCTGCACGCGGTTCTCGCCGAAGGTACGTTGGCCATGCACGATCGCCGGCTCAATGCGTTCAGCGCTGATTGTCTTCGACACCGCGATCAGCGTCACCGCGCGAGGCTTACGGCCTACCTCCTCA
>VGET01000377.1 GCA_016869195.1 Alphaproteobacteria bacterium
GCGAGGCGGCCGCGCGCCAAATAGCGCTCGAGAATGAAGGCGACGATGATGAGCGGCAGCACCGAGGCGAGCGCGGACGCGCACAGACTCCACCACGGCACCTTGTTGGAGTTGAGGATCACGATGGTGGGCGGCAGGAGCTGCACCTCGGAGAAGGTGAGGGTGAGCGCGAAGAAGAAATCGCTCCACGAGAAGATGATGCAGAGCAGCGCCGCGACCACGAGGCCTGGCCCGCAATTCGGCAGCACGATGCGGAAGAAGGCCTGAATCGGGTTGCAGCCGTCGATCAGCGCCGCCTCGTCCAGTTCGATCGGCACGGTGTTGAAGAAATCCACCATCACCCAGACGACGATTGGCAACAGCATCGTCGTATAGACGAGGATCAGGCCGAGATGAGTGTCGAGGAGACCGGTATAGCGCAGCAACAGGAAATAAGGGATCGCGAGCACGGCGGGCGGCATGATGCGCTGCGAGATGAAGAAAAACGAGATGTCGTTGTTCTTCATCGGGCCGAAGCGAAAGGTGAAGCGCGAGAGACCGTAGGCGGCGAGTGTGCCGAGCGCGAGCGCGAGCAGCGTCGAGGCGGCCGTGACGAGAAGGCTCGCGAGATAGGGGCCCTGCATCGAGATGCCGCCAGAGCTTGTGTCGCGGAAGAGCGCCTTCCAGCCCTCAAGCGAGGGCGCGTACTCGACCCAGGGAATGTAGGTCGCGCCCTGGGTCACGCCGTTGTCCGACTTGAAGGAGGTGGTGAGCGCCCAGAGGAACGGCGCGATCACGAAGATCGACCAGAGGCCGAGCGCGACCCACTTGAAGGTGATGTAGGTGCCTCTCATCGGCGCGCCACCTGATTTGCGCCCATCAGGCGGGTCATCACCTTGCCGAACACGGTGAGGCCGACCATCATGATCAGGAGGTAGATGATCGACATGGTGGCCGTATAGCCGATCTGGAACTCGCGCAGGCCCCGGATATAGAGCATGTAGCTCGTGGTCTCGGTCGACGAGCCGGGACCGCCCGAGGTGAGCGCGTAGATCGTGTCCATCAGCTTCGATGACTCGATCAGGCGGATGACGAGTGCGCCGAGCGTGATCGGCGCCATCAACGGAAATGTTACGTGGATGAAGGTGCGAATCGGCCCGGCGCCGTCGATCTGCGCCGCCTCATAGGGCTCGTTCGGTAGTTGCATCAGGCCGGCCAGCATCAAGATGAAGATGAACGACGTCCATTGCCAGACGTCGATGATGACGACGGCGGCGAAGGCCGGCGCGGTTTCGCTCAGCCAGTTGACCGAGGGTATGCCGAACCAGCCAAGCACGTCGTTCAGAGGCCCGAGCGTCTCGTGAAAGATCGTGCGCCAGACGACCGCCATGACGACCGGCGTCACACTCATTGGCACGATGAAGAGCACGCGCAGGAATCGGCCGGCGCGCACCTGCTTCCAGAGCAGGAGCGCCAGCCCGAAGCCGAGGATGTATTCAAACAGCACGCAGAGCACGACCATGGTGTAGAGCGTGCCGAGCGAATCCCAGAAGCGCGGGTCGGCCAGCGCGCGGCCATAGTTCGCGCCGCCGTTCCAGAAGAGGCCCGCGCGATTCACGCTCCAGCCCGAGAAGCTGAGCAGGATCGTATAGATGAGCGGAAAGATGATGACGGCCAGAAGCGCGATCAGCGCTGGCCACAGAAAAAGGTGCTTATAGCGGGATTCGAGCATGGCGCGCCTTCGGGGCCAGCCGGCGGTAGTCGAACCGGCGAGCCGCAGGGACCTGAGCCCCGCGATGCCAAATGCATCGCGGGGCCCGGCCGCACTGTCGAGGCCGCTTACTCGTTATCTTCGAGGCGAACGACGTTCTTATAGGC
>VGET01000378.1 GCA_016869195.1 Alphaproteobacteria bacterium
TCAGCATGCCGCTTCATAGAAGGCGGCATTAGGCGGGGTGGTTGACGGAACGCCCGTTATCCGACCCTGACGCCCCGCAGGCGCCCCTGCCGCACCCTCCTCCTCCCCCTTCGCACGGCGCAGATGAGCACGGTCCTGCACCACGAGCCTGTCGCCGCCTCAGATCATCGTCGGATGCCCGAGCGCACAAGCACCCTGGACCCCGCCTGCGCGCACACCTCGCCCCAACGCCCACCGCTGGGCGCGGATAGGACAGGCGGTGCGCGAACGTCAGCTGGCCCAGTCGTCGAGACCGGGCGGGGCGCGGGGGGCCTTGGGCAGCGGCACCTCGGTCGAGAAGCCGAGATGGCCGAGGATGCGGCGCGTGACGCCGGAGGCATCGAGGGTTGCGATCAGCCGGAGGCGGCCGCCGCACCGCGGACACGCCAGCACATCCACGGCGAACACGCGCCGCATGAGGTCGGCCCACCGCCAGCCGCGGTGGAGACTGGCGGTGCAGGCGGGCTCGGCGGCCGACTGGTCCGCCGGCGGCACGCCGGTTGCCTGCGGCGCCTCCGTCGCCACGACCTCCCGTCGCCACGCGGCCCGCGGTGCCAGCACGCCGTGATAGAGCACGAGGTTCACGCGCGGGCGCGGCACGAGTACGGCCAGGCGGGCCAAGAAGGCCTTCGGCTCGAAGACCAGGTGCGTGGTGCCGTCGCCCCATGGCCGCCGCAGGTGCACCGCGACGTCTCCGTCGGGCGTCGTGGTGATCCGTTCCTCAGCGAGCGGCGGCCGGAGTGCGTACCGGCACACGCGCTCGAGCCGGTCGCGCTGACCGGCCGGCACACGCACGCCGGCGTGCAGGTCGAATCCCTCCCACTGCGCATGGCAGGGCGCTTGCGCGTGGGATGTCGCGATGGCCGCGGCCCCGAGACGCGTCGGGCGGCGGCGCGCCGCACCGGCTCCCACGAGTCCCTCGACAGACGTGGCGGCCCAGTCTGCGAGCACCGGTGACGCGTCGCCCGGATCGCTCGCGTCGTCTTCGTCGAGGTCGTGGCGTGTGAGGAGGGCGCGCACGCGCGGCACAATCGTCGCCAGCACCTCGGCGACATCGGTCGACGAGGGCGCGGGCGCGGCATGAAAGCGAAGGCCCCCGCCCGCCGCCCGCGCGAACACGCCATCGAGCAGCAGCGCGTGGACGTGGACGTTGAGATTCACCGAGCCGCCGAAGCGCTGAAGCACGGCAACGCCGCCGCCACGGGGATGCGCGACGCCGTGCGCCTGAGCCCACGTGCGCAGATGCCGTTCGATCGCTCCGTGTAAGATGCGCGCCACCCGTCGGCACAGGTCGTGACGCCACGCCAGGACGTAGCGCAATCGATACGGCAGTGTCAGCACCCACTGCCGAACCGGCACGTCGGGGAGGACATGGTCGACGAGGTGCGCGGCGCGTTCGGCCATGCGCCGCCCGCCGCAACTTGGGCAAAACCCGCGTCCTTTGCACGAGAACGCGACAAGCCGCTCGGTCGTGCAACCCGTGCACCGAAACCGCGCGAAGCCCCCGGCCAAGAAGCCGCAGCGCAGAAACCCGCGGAACTCGTCTTCCACGAACCGGGGAAGGCTCTGACCGTCGCGCATTCGCGCGGCCTCGGCGAGGAAACTCTCGACGTGCTCCCCGACCACGGCGTACAAGGCAGAGGCACTCGGATCGCGTGGTGCGTACTCGACGGCGGGCACGCGGGCATCGGTGCCGACGACATGCCACCGCGTCGGCGGCCAGAATGCTCGTCGGCGCGCCGATCGCGCGATGCCATGTGCCGGATGCTGCGTACGTAGGAACGCGCGCCCGTGGCAGG
>VGET01000379.1 GCA_016869195.1 Alphaproteobacteria bacterium
ACCTGTCGGCGAAATTTCGTCCCCGCGATCTGGCGGTTCCTCAACCGCCTCCAGAGGAAGCGTTCTGCGTCGGTCGATCGGCGCCGCAATTCTCGGGCGCGCACCGGATCGGGCCTACGGTTGCTCACAGCCCCTCACCCTCCCGTGCCTTCGTCACGGGCCCCTCCCTCTCCCACGAGGGGAGAGGGATTTTTGATGACTCCCTCTTTTTCCACGCAAGGTCATTCGGGCGGAATCAACGGATGTGGTAGGAGTGACCAAGCAAGAATTTCTTGGTTCCTGACCTGCCGACAATCATGCCTTTGACCGGACTGTATCATTCCCTCCCCGGCCCGGTGAAAGGGCTCGCGCTCGTGGTCGTCTCGACGATCGCGTTCGCTGGCATGCAGGCACTGATCCGCCACACCACGCGCGAGGTGCACCCGTTCGAGGTGGTGTTCTGGCGCAATCTGTTTGGCTTGATCGCCATGGCACCGTTCTTCCTGCGCCATGGCCTGAGCGTCCTCAAGACCAACCGGTTGCGGCACCATGCGCTGCGCAACGGCCTCCATGTCTGCTCGACCCTGATGTTCTTCTATGGCGTCGCGCTGACGCCGCTTGCGACCGTGTCTGCGCTTTCCTTCACCTCGCCGCTGTTCGCCGCGCTCGGCACGGTGCTCATTCTGGGCGAGCGCATCCGCACGCGCCGCATCGTCGCGCTGGTGATCGGCTTCATCGGCACGCTCGTCATCATCCGCCCGGGCTTCATCGAGTTGCAGACCGGCGCGCTCCTGATTCTGGCCTCATCGCTGCTCTGGGGCGTCGTGATGGTCAACATCAAGGCGCTCGGCACCAGCGAATCGAGCGTCACCTCAACCGCCTATATGGCGGTGATCATGACGCCACTCTCCTTGCTTCCGGCTGCCCTGTTCTGGACCTGGCCGTCACCCACCATGATCGGCTACCTCGCGCTCATGGGCCTGCTCGGCACCATCGCGCACATTGCGCTCGCCCAGGCCTTTCGCGAGACCGAGGCGACCACGGTGCTGCCGGCCGACTTCCTGCGCCTCATCTGGGCGAGCCTCTTGGGCTATGCCTTCTTCAATGAGGTGCCGGAGTTCCTGGTCTGGGTCGGTGGCGCGATGATCTTCGGCGCGACGGCCTATATCGCCTTTCGCGAGGCCCAGCTCGCGAGGCGCGTGCGCTCCGCCCCCGTGCCGCCGCCCGATGGGATCGCACCGGCGATGGACAGCGCCCCCGCCCATGCCGCAGACTCAAGGCCCAGAAGCCACGCTGAAGGTTCGGAGCGACCATGATCTTCCGCCAGCTCTTCCACGCCGAATCCGGCACCTACACCTATTTGCTGGCCAGCCGCTCGGGCGGCGAAGCGCTGATCATCGATCCGGTGCTCGAGCGGGTCGACCGCTATGTGAAGCTGTTCGAGGAGCTTGACGTGCGCCTGGTCAAGGCGCTCGACACGCACGTCCATGCCGACCACATCACCGGCCTCGGCGAGCTGCGCGATCGCACCAAGTGCACGACCGTGATGGGCAAGGAGAGCCCTGTCGACGTCGTCTCCATGCGGGTCAAGGACGGCGATTCGATCGAGATCGAGGGCCTGGCGCTGACCGCGCTCTACACCCCCGGCCACACCAACGATTCTTACTGTTACCTAATGGACGATCGCGTCTTCACCGGCGATACGCTGCTGATCCGCGGCACCGGCCGCACCGATTTTCAGAGCGGCAGTGCGCGCGCGCAATACGACTCGCTGTTCAACAGGCTGCTCACGCTGCCCGAGGACACGCTGGTCTATCCCGGTCATGACT
>VGET01000380.1 GCA_016869195.1 Alphaproteobacteria bacterium
GCCGGATCGGCCGCCATCGCGGCGTCGGCCGCCGCGCGCGCGATCCTGGCGCCGGCGCGTGCCATGTCGGGGGCCAGGGCCTCGACGCCCCAATCCGCCTGGATCAGCGGATTGGCGTTGAACGTGTTGCTTTCAATGATGTCCGCGCCGGCCTCGAGATAAGCATCATGGAGCCGCTGCACGACCTCGGGTCGGCTCAGGTTCAGGAGCTCATAATTTCCCTTGAGGGGGCGCGGTGGGCGCGCAAGCCCAGCCGGATGAAAGGCCTCCTCCGGCAAATCGAGCGCGCGAAACTGGCTGCCATAGCCGCCATCGAGCAGAAGAACGCGCGGCGCCTCAAGGAGGGCCCGCCGCGCCGGGCTCGGCAGGCTCACGGCTTACCCGGGCCGAGCTCAGAGCGGATGCGCGTTAGCGTCTCAATGAGCCCGATCAGGAGCTCGTCGCGCCGCTTGGCGATCTCGAGGATCGGTTGGCCACCGGCCGCGCCCGCCGCCTCGCGCACCATGATGGCCTTGACCTCGGGTGTGAGATCGGGCGCGCCAAGATCGTCCCACCAACTCTGGATCGCAGGCCCGAGGATCTCGAACATGCGCTGGAGCCCGCCATCGCCGCCGCCGAGATGCCAGACCAGGGTCTGCCCCATCAACGCCCAGCGCAGGCCCGGCCCATAGGCGATCGCGGTGTCGACATCCTCGGCGCTGGCGACGCCGGTCGTGATCAAATGCACCGCCTCGCGCCAGAGCGCCGACTGCAGGCGGTTGGCGATGTGGCCGGTGACCTCGCGCTTGAGCCGCACCGCCGGTTTGCCGAGCGCCTTGTAAACCGCGATCGCGAAATCGATCGCCGCGGGTTCGGTGTCCGGCCCGCCTACCACCTCGACCAGCGGAATCAGATGCGGCGGATTGAACGGATGGCCGATCAGCATGCGCGGCGCGTTCCTGAAGCCCTTCTGCAGCTCGCTAATGAGGAGGCCGGACGAGCTCGAGGCGAGCACTGTGTCGGGCCTAAGCGCGCGGTCGAGCGTGGCATAGAGCGCGCGCTTGATCGGCACGTCCTCGGGCGCGCTCTCCTGGATGAACGGCGCGCCCGCGATCGCGGCCTCGGGCGTCTTGTGGCACACCAGGCGGCGGATGTTGGCGCCGGGGCTGAGGCCGAGCCGCTCCATGGTCGGCCAGGCGCGCCCGACATAGGCCTCGACCCGGCCCTCGAAGCCGGGCGCGGGGTCCCACACCGCGACATCGAGGCCGCGGGCGAGGAAGAAGGTCGCCCAGCTCGCACCGACCGTGCCGGCGCCGATCACGGCGACGTTCTTGAGGGAATTCGGGTCGGGGAGCGTCATGACAACCTCGTCTCTGATGGCGGCGCAGAGGCTTTCACGGGCGTGCGCCGCCGTAAAGGGCATCGCGGTGTGGGGTGGCGCGGCCGCGGCCGGGCGTCATAGGATGGCGCCCGAGGAGAGCAACCGTGACCTATCGCATCGGCGTCGACATCGGTGGCACGTTCACCGACTTCGCGTTGTTCGGCGCGGGCGGCGAGGCGCCGCGCGTCCACAAGCTCCTGACCACGCCCGACGATCCCGCGCGCGCGGTGATCGAGGGCGCGGCGGCGCTGGCCAGGGCCGCCGGCATCGGGCTCGACGCGGTCGAGAGCATCGCGCACGGCACGACCCTCGTCACCAACGCGCTGATCGAGCGCAAGGGCGCGCGCACCGGGTTGCTCGTCACCGCGGGCTTCCGCGACACGCTCGATATGGGCTTCGAGCGGCGCTATGACGTGTTCGATCTGCGCCTGCGCTTTCCGGCGCCG
>VGET01000381.1 GCA_016869195.1 Alphaproteobacteria bacterium
CCGAATCCAACCAGCCGGGGCTGAAGCCGGGCGACATCGTCTATGGCCTGCTCGGCTGGCAGGATTATGTGCTCGTCGACAAGCGCTCGCCGGTGATGAAGGTCGAGCGCCGGCCGGGCGTGCCCTTGACCGCGCAGCTCGGCCTCACCGGGTTCATCGGCATCACCGCCTATGTCGGCGTCATCGATATCCTGAAACCGAAGCCGGGCGAGACCATGGTGGTGACCACGGCGGCCGGCGCGGTTGGCTCGATCGCGGCGCAGATCGGCAAGATCATGGGCTGCCGCGTCGTGGGCGTCACCGGCTCGGACGCGAAGTGCCGCTGGCTGCTGGACGAGCTCCAGCTCGACGCCGCGATCAATTACAAAACCGAGAATGTCGAGGCCGCCCTGCGTCGCCACTGCCCAAAGGGCATCGACACGGTGTTCGAGAATGTCGGCGGCGCGCAGCTCGATGCCAGCCTCGCGCTCGTCAATCACTTCGCGCGCATCGCGGTGTGTGGGCTGATCTCGACCTACAACACCGAGGCCGCGGTGCCGGGGCCAAGCCGTTTCACCCAGGTCCTGATGCACAGGTTGCTGATCAAGGGCTTCATCGGCGGCGACCACCCCGAGCGCTTCGCCGAGGCGCAGGACGCGCTCGCCAAGTGGCACCAGGAAGGGCGCATGGCCTACCGGGTGCACATCGAGGACGGCTTCGAGGCGATCCCGCACGCTGTGAACCTCCTCTTCACCGGCCAGCACGACGGCAAGCTCATCGTCCGCCTCGCGCCTGAGCCTTGAGCGTGTAGGACACGTCAGCGGTTGCCGCCGACTTCTTTTTTCGTCATGGCCCCCTTCGACTGGGGAATTGATCGGGCCATCCAGGGGCAGGAGACCTGGACCAAGGAGCGCGGGGCTCTGGATCCCCCGGTCAAGCCGGGGGATGACGATGAAAATCGGCGACCGGAAGAGGCGATCGCGTCAGCTACTCGCTCGTCATCCCGGGCGTTAGGCGAGCCCGAAAGCGATAGCGTTCGGTCGCGAGCCTTACGACCCGGGATCCAGAGCTGCGGACAAGGCGGAGCCCTTGGCCCTGGGCGGCCTATCGCACGTCGGAGGAGGGCCATGACGCAAGAAAGAAAAGCGGGCCAACCTCCACCCACTTTTCCCGTGGCAGAGGCGCGCGGGCGGCGCCATGATGGCGCCATCACAGAGGCTTCCGGGAGGGCCCGACCATGGCCAAGACCTTCGACATCAACATCGACTGCGGCGAGAGCTTCGGCAATTGGAAGATGGGAGCGGACGAGGCGCTCATGCCCCACGTCACCACGGCGAACATCGCCTGCGGCTTCCATGCCGGCGACCCGATGACGCTGATGAAGACGGTGGCGCTCGCCAAGAAGAACAATCTCGCGGTCGGTTCGCATCCCGGCCTGCCCGACCTCATGGGCTTCGGCCGCCGCGTCATGGCAATCTCGCCCGATGAGATGTACGCCTATGTGATCTATCAGACCGGCGCGCTCAAGGCGGCGCTCGAGGCGCAGGACATGACGTTGCACCACGTCAAGCCGCATGGCGCGCTCTACCGCATGCTGAACACCGATGAGGCGCTGGCCAAGGCGTTCGTGCGCGCGGTGATCGATGTCTGCCCCGAGCCGATGATGTATTACCCGGCGCCGGCCGAGCGCTTCGCGGTCACCAAGATCGCGGCGGCCGAGGGCGTGGACGTCGTGGCCGAGCTCTATTTCGACCTGCCCTATGACGATGACGGCACGATCATCCTGAAGCGCACGAACGAG
>VGET01000382.1 GCA_016869195.1 Alphaproteobacteria bacterium
GACGTGTCAGTGCAAGCGCAAGTGCTGAACCTGCTCATGGACCTTCAGGAGGAATACGGGCTCGCCTATCTCTTCGTGTCGCACGATCTCGGCGTGGTCGAGCATATCGGCCACCGGATCGCGGTCATGTATCTGGGGCGGATCGTCGAACTCGCCGGCCGCGACGAATTGTTCGCCGATCCGCAGCATCCTTATTCGGAAGCGCTGATCGCCGCCGCCCCCATCCCCGATCCGCGCGCCAAGCGCGACCGCCGCACCGTGGAAGGCGAAGTGCCGAGCCCGATGAACCCGCCGCCGGGCTGCCATTTCCACACGCGCTGCCCTTACGCCGTGGCGCGCTGCCGCGAAGAGTCGCCCGCCTTGCGCGAGATTTCGCCCGGCGGCTTCGTCGCTTGCCATCTGCGCGGCCCCCAATGAACGGAATCTACGAACGCCTCGGCGTGCGCCGCCGCATCAACGCGGCCGGCACGCTGACCCGTCTCGGCGGCAGCCTGATGGACGATGCCGTGCTCGACGCGATGCGCGACGCCGCGCGCTCGTCGGTCGATATCGCCGAGCTGCAATCGGCGGCGAGCCGAATCATCGCGTCGGCCACGGGCGCACAAGCCGGGCTCGTTACGTCGGGCGCGTCCGCCGCGCTCACGCTGGCTGCTGCCGCCTGCATCGCGGGGCTCGACATCGCCCGCATGGCGCGCCTGCCCGATACGCGCGGGCTTCCCGCCAAAATCCTGATGGCGCGTACCCATCGCAACGCCTACGACCACGCGCTGCGCCTGGCGGGTGCCGAGATCGTCGATATCGGCCATAACGATCGCGGCACGGGGGCCGGCATTCGCGGGCTCGAAGCCTGGGAGATCGACGCGGCGATCGACGGGCAAGCGATCGCCCTCGCATTTTCCGCCACGCCCGAGACCGCCGGCGACCTTCCCGCGGTCGCCGCCACCGCCCGCGCGCGCGGGCTCAAAGTGATCGTCGACGCGGCCGCCCAGCTTCCTCCGGTTTCCAATCTGCGCGCCTTCGTCGCCGCCGGCGCCGATCTCGTGGTCTTCTCCGGCGGAAAGGCGATCGGCGGGCCGCAAGGGACGGGCATCCTTGCGGGTGCTCGCGACCTGATCGCCTCGGCTTTGCTCCAACAGCTCGATATGGACGTGGCGCCGGCGCGCTGGGCCGCCCCCGATTTCGTCGATCGCGCCAAAGTCCCGGTGCCCCCGCATCACGGGATCGGGCGCGGCTTCAAGGTCGGCAAGGAGGATATCGCGGGCCTGATCGTCGCCTTGGAGCGTTTCGCCGCGCGCGACGAAGCGCAAGCCGCCGCGACGACACGCAAGCGTTTGGAAGCGATCGGCGCCGCCCTGCCCGGCCGGACGACGCGGATCGTCCAAGGCCGGGCGACGACGCTCGAAATCGACGTCGCCGACGGTCCCGCCGCCGCCGCCAAGCTGCTCGCGGGCGAATCGCCGATCCATGTCGGCGAACGCGATCTCGCCAAGGGCACGATGATCGTCGATCTCCAAGCCGTCCGGCCGGAGAGCGACGCGATCCTGATCGACGGGCTGAAGCGCGCGCTCGCTTAGTGTGTGTACCGAGAATTATATCCGGGCATATTGATGATGCAGACCACAGAGCACTGGCTGGGAGAAGATCGTCCCAAACGCTTTTATAGGCCGGAGGATCGGACAGTCCTTGGCCAACGAGCGGTGCGTTCGAGCCTGGTTGTAGTGATCGGCCCCCATCGAGTGGTCCAGATGGAATGTTAGTTCAGAGTTGGCCGTTGCGCTA
>VGET01000383.1 GCA_016869195.1 Alphaproteobacteria bacterium
TGGGCGACCGCGCTCGCCTGCCTCGGTGTCACGTTGATCGGAGCCGGGCTGTCGGGCGTGCTGCTTGGCAGCATCCGTGGACTCGAGCGCTACTCCCAGGCGGTTCTGCGCTGGGGCGGCGAGCGTCAAGGCGGACTGCCGCCCGCACCGCCTCGGTTCTGGCTCGGCCGCGACCTGGCCGAGGCCTTTCATCGCCAGGCGCGTCTTCATGAGGAGTCACGTCAGCGCCTGACGACTTCGTTCACCGATCTTGAGCGCGCGCTCGAGGCGCTGCCAACGCCGCTCCTGCTGGTGACAGATGAGCGCACCATTCGACGTGCCAATCGCGCGGCCGCGGCGCTGCTCGGCGCCGATCTCGCAGGGCGGGACTTGGCCGCGGTGCTGCGCAGCCCGACGCTCCTGGAAGCGATCGAGGAGGCGAGCCACGGCCTCGCGCGGCGCGAGTTGGAGTTCAGCCTGGCCCACCCGGTCGAGCGTACCTTCCTTGCTCATGTCGAGGCGCTGCCTGAGCCGGCGTCCGACGGCAGCCGCATCGTCATCGCGCTGGTCGACCAGACCGCTGCACGCCGCATGGACCAGATGCGCGCCGATTTCGTGGCGAATGCCAGCCACGAGATCAGAACGCCGCTCGCCACCCTGATCGGCTTCATCGAGACGCTCCAGGGCCCGGCGCGCGACGATGCGGCGGCGCGCGAGCGCTTCCTCGCCATCATGGCGCAGAATGCGGGGCGCATGGCGCGCTTGGTGGACGATTTGCTCTCGCTCTCGAAAATCGAAATGAACGAGCACAGCCCGCCTACGTCACGCATCGACCTCGTGGCCATCGCCCGTAGCGCCATCAACAACCTCGCCTGGCAGGCCAAGGCGCTCGAGGTCACGGTTCGGCTGGACGCCGTGCCTGATCCCGCCTGGGTGGTGGGCGATGACAGCGAAATCACCCTGGCCGCGCAGAACCTGATCGGCAACGCAATCAAATACGGGCGCGAATCCGACACGGTGACCGTCCGGATCAGCCGCGTCGCCAGTGCGCCTGGCTCGGTTGGCTGGCGGGTGAGCGAGCGAGGCGCCATTGCTTTGGCGGTCGAGGATCAGGGCGAGGGCATTCCGCGCGAGCATCTGCCTCGCCTGACCGAGCGGTTCTACCGGGTGGATACCGCCCGCTCGCGCGAGCTTGGCGGCACCGGCCTCGGCCTCGCCATCGTCAAGCACATCATGAATCGCCATCGCGGCACGCTCAGCATCGACAGCACGCTCGGCAAGGGCAGCACATTCACGCTCTATCTGGAACCCGCCGACGCCTGACCTCGTGTCTTCAGCGTCGCGATTCCCTGAATCGAGACATGGCGGCGTCGCGCATCGCGCGACGGGGCTCGAAACCGCTCTTGCAACTGCAAATGCCTCGCAATAACATTTGCGTCTCGAAAAATCGTAATCGGTAGTTCGGATCAATCAATTGGATGAGGCGAAGAAATCCGATCAAACCGTCGCTTTGACGGCGATCAAGGACATCACCGAGCACCGGGTCACTCTGGGGCACGCGAACGGCTTCGGCGATCGGTATGACCGGCATCGGACAGGTCGGGTTCGGGGAAGGAAAGCGGAGCGTCATACAGCCGTCATCGAAGCATGTGAATGCCGTCACAAAGCGCCCCTAGCGTGCGCCGGACTCGGCATGGGGGCCGACCGTCGGCCGAGCCCTCGCCGCGGCTTCCACGGGCGATCAATCGAGTCATGAGCCGGCCGGCGCCGGTTCGGCGGGCGGGGT
>VGET01000384.1 GCA_016869195.1 Alphaproteobacteria bacterium
AGGGTTTGGCCGATCGCGGCGCTCAGCGCATCGGGGGAACGCCTTGCGGCGTGGCGCAGCCAATGCTTGAGCTTGGCAAATAGCTGCTCGATCGGGTTCAGGTCGGGCGAGTATTTCGGCAGGAAGAAGAGGTAAGCGCCGACGGCGCGAATGGCGCGGCGCCCGCGTCGTCGGAACCTGAGATCCGGCGACGTCCGCGACCCGGTGAGACAAACCATTCCGAATATCAGGCAAACCGGAGATGCTGTCCAATCCAAAGGTCACCAACGACGACGTACGGCGCTTCTGGGAAGCAAATCCGGTGGCCGCTGCGGCCATCCAGGAAAGGCCGGGCAGCGCCGCCTTCTTCGCTGCGTTCGATCGATTGCGCGAGGCCGACGAATGCGAGCCCTATGACTATTCAAACCGGATTCACGGCTATGATCGAGCGTCCGGGAAACGAGTCCTCGACGTCGGATGCGGCAATGGCTATGTGCTGTCACACTATGCGCGCCATGGCGCCGAAACCGCCGGAGTCGACCTGACCGAAGCGGCGCTTGAGCTTTCACGCGAGCGCTTTGCGCTCGCGGGGCTGTCCGGCGATTTCCGTCGCACCGACGGCGACTCCCTGCCCTTCCCTGACAGTCATTTCGATATTGCCTGCTCGATGGGGGTCCTCCATCACATTGAGAACCCCGCGCCGATGCTGAGGGAGATGCACCGTGTCTTGAAGCCGGGCGGGCAGCTCATCCTCATGCTCTATCACCGGGCAAGCTGGAAATATCGCGTCGTGCTGCCGCTCCGCCGCCACTTCGATCCGGCCTATCGTGGCAAGTCCCTGGCCGAGGCTCTCAACATGAACGACGGGAAGGACTGTCCGTTGGCCAAGGTCTATGGGCGCGACGAGGTCCGCGCCCTGCTCCGCGATTTCACCAACACTCAGTTCGCGGTCAATCTGCTGACCTGGAAACAAGTCTTCCTGGTTCCGGCTTTGGCCCGAGGGCTCGCGCCGCTGCTGCCGCGGCAGAGCGACAATCTTCTGGCGCGTCGGTGGGGCTGGAATTTGTATGTGCAGGCGGACAAGCCTGCCTTCCCTTCGGCCCCGAACAGGCGTCCGCCGTCAGGAGCACCATGACGATCCTGGCCTGATCATCGCTGCAGAATGTCGAACCGATTGCCTAGACGTGACTGGCGGCAGAGGGTTGGCGGAGGGTGTCCGCCTCTTGTGCTAGAAAAGATAGGAAATCTCAATCCGTTAGATCAATGCCACACTCACGTGCCCATCCATTTGCCCATCCTCCGCGCTTGATGTCAGGCCCGTCGAGCTTGTCGGAGGGCTCGCCAGCTGCGGTCAATCAATGACCGCACCCCAGCGGGGTGCTCACGCCGCGCGAACCCTGATCGCCGAACACGGCCCAGCGCTTCGAACGGCGGTGGGGGCGTCCAATTAGCACTAACGGGTCCCATTCACGTTGGTGCCATACATAAATTGCTTGAGCGCGAGCACCGCGTGGTCTGGCCCAATCGCGATCAACACAGGCACCCGAAAAAATTCCGAAAAAATTTGGCTTCGGCTTTGGACTGTAATTCGGCCTCGGATACGGGACCCTATGCGCACGGCTCACAACTCTCTGTAGTCGCCCGTGAAGAACTCGCTGTGGCGGCTTTTCAAGCCGGCAGCGGCAGCGAGGCCCGATGGGCGAAGGCCAGGAAGAGGGCACGCCAAAGCCTCCCGAGCCAGCGCAGGAGAA
>VGET01000385.1 GCA_016869195.1 Alphaproteobacteria bacterium
GTGCTCGTGCCGCTCACCCTCGTGCCCTGTGCGATCGGGCTGTCGGGCATCGTCTATGGCGCTGGCGCGCTCATTCTGGGCGGACTGTTCCTCGCCCTTGCCGTTGCGGTCTGGCGTGATCGCACCATGGCAAGCGTCAAAAGGCTGTTCCCGTTCTCCATCCTTTACCTGTTCCTGGTTTTCGCCCTTC
Source organism: Alphaproteobacteria bacterium (assembly GCA_016869195.1). Taxonomy (GTDB): domain Bacteria; phylum Pseudomonadota; class Alphaproteobacteria; order UBA828; family UBA828; genus SHWC01. Next base: position 191 of record VGET01000385.1, read on the forward strand.
TGCTGATCGACCACTATGTCGCGCCGGGGCTCGGCGGCACGGAGCTCATCGGATGACCGGCGATCTGCATCGCCAGCGGCGGGCGCGCAACTATGCGCTGGGCGGCGCGCTGCTTGCGCTCGTCGTGCTCTTCTTCTTCATCGCGCTCGTCAAGTTTCAGGGCGGCGGATGAGCCACGCCATCGCACAGCGCCGCCGCTTCGGCACCGCCATCGTTCTTGGCGGCATCGCCTGCGCCATGGTCGGGCTCGCCTTCGCCGCCGTGCCGATCTATCGCTGGGTGTGCAAGATCACCGGCTATGACGGCACGACCGGCACGGCGGAAATTGCCCCTGGCGCGGTCGGCGATCGGATCATGACGATCCGCTTCGATGCCAATGTGGCGCGCGGCATGCCTTGGCGCTTTGCGCCCAAGGAGAATGACGTCTCGGTGCGCATCGGCGAGCAGACGCTCGCGATCTACACCGCGACCAACCTGACCGATCGGCCGGTCACCGGCTCGGCGACGTTCAATGTGACGCCGGAGAAGGTCGGCGCGTATTTCGACAAGATCGAATGCTTCTGTTTCACCGAGCAGACGCTGAAGCCGGGTGAGACCATAGAGTTTCCGGTCAGTTTTTTCGTCGATCCCGCGATCCTCGACGACGCGGAGCTCGACGGGGTCAAGACCATCACGCTGTCCTACACGTTCTTCGAAAAGGCGGATGCCCGCACGGCCTCGGCGGGCGACGCTAGCAACCGGGTCAATTGAGGCGGGGGGTGCCGGCCGCCTTTGCGGGCGACTCGGACCGATAACGGAGCAGAACGAGATGAGCCAAGCACACGCGGCAAGCCACGGGCACGGGGATGGACATGGCGGACACGCCGCCTCCCATCCCTACCACATGGTCAAGCCTAGCCCCTGGCCGGCTGTGGGCGCGCTATCCGGCGGCCTCCTGCTCGGCGGCGTCGTGCTCTACATGCATGGCGAGCACATCTGGCTGATGGCGATCGGCTTCGCCGGCGTCCTTGCGACGATGTACCTGTGGTGGCGAGACGTGATCCGCGAGGCGGCGGCCGGCGATCACACCGGCGCGGTCACCCGCGGGCTCCGCTTCGGCATGATCCTGTTCATCTCGTCCGAGGTGATGTTCTTCGTCGCCTTTTTCTGGGCGTTCTTCAACGGTGCGCTGACGCATCAGGAGTATCTCGGCAATGAGTGGCCGCCGGGAGGATTCGAGGCCATTCCTGCCTGGCAGTTGCCGTTCCTGAACACGCTGATCCTGCTCACCTCCGGTGCGACCGTCACCTGGGCGCATCACGGCATCAAGCACGGCAACCGCCAAGCGGGCATTTGGGGCCTCGTGCTCACCATCGTCCTCGGCGTCATCTTCATTGGCGTACAAGGCTACGAGTATAGCCACGCGCCGTTCGGCTTCCGCGATGGCGTGTTCCCCACGACCTTCTTCATGGCAACCGGCTTTCACGGCTTCCACGTCACGGTCGGTGTGTTGTTCCTCTCGGTCTGCCTCTATCGCCAGATCAAG
>VGET01000386.1 GCA_016869195.1 Alphaproteobacteria bacterium
GGCGACGATGCTCAACGCGCCGGCGCGCTCGCCGTAGAGCGAGAAGGACTTGGAGAAGGAACTCGCCAACAGCACCGGATGCATGGCCTCGGCGAAAAGGCGCGGCGCGTAGGCGTCGGCGTGATGCTGGGCGATGCCCTGCGACAGATCAACGAGGCCATGCCGCTGTCGACGATAGCGCTCGGCAGCATCCGGCCGGCGGCCTACTTGGAGGCCTATATCGAACAAGGGCCCCGGCTCGAAAGCGCGGGCGCGCGGATCAGCGCGGTCACCGGGATCTAGGGCATCTGCCGCTTCGTGATCGAGGTGATCGGCGCAAAGGCCTTGATCGGGTCGTAGCGCAACGCCTCGGGCTGCAGCGCCGGGGAGATGCACAGGTTCGTCGGCTCGCCGAGGATGATCGTGTAACCGTCAGGTGCCGCCTTCGCCACGATCTCCGCGCCGAGCAGCCCGGAGGCGCCGGGCCTGATGTCGATCAGGACCTGCTGGCCCCAGGACTCCGCCAGCTGCGCGCCGAGATGACGCGAAAGCACGTCGGAGGCGCCGCCTGCGCCGTACGGCTCCATGAAGCGAATCGGCTTGTTCGGAAATGCCTGCGCCGAAACGCAAAAGAAGCTCGCCAGCACGGCCAGAAGACCTCGGGTGACATTGTCAACAAAACGCATGGTAACCTTCCCGATTTTATGCACACGTACATCAAAGTTTCCTGTGGTGCAACACGTGAAGTTATAATGAACTCGTGCCCCTGAGACTTCTGCGGTTCGGGTTTGCGCGGGAACATCCCGAGCCGCGGATGTTTCGCATCCCGGAGCGGCTGCGCGCGACGTACGACGTCGTCATTATCGGAGCGGGGGGCCACGGCCTCGCCGCAGCGTACTACCTCGCTCGCGAGCACGGCATCACCGACGTGTGCGTGCTGGAGAAGGGCTACCTCGGCGGCGGCAACACAGCGCGCAACACCACCATCATCCGCTCGAACTACCTGACACCGGAGGGCGTAGCGTTCTACGACCGGAGCGTGCGGCTCTGGCAGGACCTCGCCGAGGACTTCGACCTCAATCTGTTCTACTCCACGCGCGGCCATTTCACGCTGGCGCACAGCGACGCCTCGATGCGCACCGCGCGCTGGCGCGCGGAGGTGAACAAGCATCTCGGCGTCGAGAGCGAGGTGGTCGACGCGGCCGAGGTGAAGAAGTCGATGCCAATGATGGATATCACCTGCGGCGGGCATGCGGAGGTGCTGGGCGCGCTCTACCACGCGCCGGGGGCCATCGCGCGCCACGATGCGGTGGCTTGGGGCTACGGGCGCGGTGCGGACCGGCGCGGCGTGGAGATCCACCAGAACACCGAGGTCACCGGCATCGACGTGGAGGGCTGGCGCATCGCGCGCGTGCGCACAACCCGCGGCGATATCTCCACGCGCAAGGTGCTCTGCGCGGTCGCCGGCTCGACGCCGCGGCTCACCGCCATGGTCGGGGTGCGCACGCCCATCTACATCCACCCGCTGCAGGCGATGGTGTCGGAGCCGCTCAAGCCCTGGCTCGATCCGATCATCGTCTCGGGCAGCCTGCACGTGTACGTGAGCCAGTCGGCGCGCGGCGAGCTGGTGATGGGCGCCTCGCTCGACCCCTACGAGCTGCACAGCACGCGCTCCACGCTCGACTTCGCCGAGGGACTGGCGGCG
>VGET01000387.1 GCA_016869195.1 Alphaproteobacteria bacterium
ACTGGGCAAACAGGTGCACCGCCGGCGACCAGCCGCCCGATACGGCGAGCAGGTCGCAGGGCAGACCGGGGCCATCCGAACTCGCGAGCGCCTGACCTTGGTTCCAGCGGCCAAGGCGCACACCGCGAACATGCGACCGGCCTCTGACGCCGACCACCACGTGGCCCGCGTGAAGCTGGATGCCCTTGGCGCGGGCGGCATCGACCAGAGCGCCACTCGGCGCGTCGCGCGAGTCGACAATGGCGGCGACCTCGGCGCCCGCGGCCATGAGCGCCAGCGCGGTTTCATAAGCGCTGTCATTGTTGGTGAACACCACGGCGCGTCGGCCGGGCACGACGCCGAACCGGTTGATGTAGACCCTCACGGCACCGGCCAGCATGATCCCGGGACGGTCATTGTCGGCGAAGACGAGCGGCCGCTCGAACGCGCCGGTGGCCAGCACGATATGGCGCGCCCGCACATGCCACAGTCGCTCGCGCACCGAAGCACCTGGACCGCAGCGCTCGATCAGGCCGACATCGTTCTGATCGTAGTGGCCGAACGCAGTCGTGCGCGTCAGCACCCTGGTCTCGGGCGAGGCCGCGAGCTCGGCCGCGACCGACGCGACCCAATTGAGCGCCGGTTGCCGGTCGATGGCGCGCTGCTCAGACAGAAGGGCGCCGCCCAGCGTCGGCTTGTCATCGACCAGCATGACCCGGGCACCCGCCCGCGCCGCTATTCGTGCCGCCATCAGGCCGGCCGGCCCTCCGCCGACGATGAGCACGTCGCAATGCGCGTTCAAACGCTCATATCGATCCGGATCCGGGCCAGATGGCGCCCGACCGAACCCCGCCGCCTTCCGGATCAAAGGCTCATAGACGCGCTGCCACAGGCCCTGCGAGTGCTTGAACGTCTTGTAGTAGAAGCCGGCGACCATGAGCTTTGCGAAGAGGCCGTTGAGCGCGAGCCAGTCGTGCTCAAGCGACGGCCAGGCATTGACGCTGCGCGCGACCAGCCCGTCGAACAGCTCGATCTCGGTCGCGCGCAAATTGGGCACCGCGCTCGCGCCCTCGCCCAATTGCACGAGCGCATTCGGCTCCTCCACTCCGGCCGACACAATGCCGCGCGGCCGATGGTATTTGAGGCTGCGGGCGACGAGCTGCACGCCATTGGCGAGCAGGGCGGACGCCAATGTGTCGCCGGCATAGCCAGCATAGGTTCGGTCGTTGAAACGGAACTTCAGCGGCCGCGTTCGATCGATCAGGCCGCCCTGCACGAGCCGGTGGCGCTGCGTCACGGCGCCCGGTCCTCGATGGCGGGCCGCGACTCGCCCGCTCGGTAGACGGCCATGATGCGATGCGAGACCGTGCAGCGCAGCACGTTGAACCAGCGCCGGCAGCCATGGACATGAACCCAGCGCTCGGCGGTCACGCCCTTCGGATTGTCGCGCATGAACAAGAACTCGCTCCAGGCGTGATCATCAAGCGTGTCGGGCGCGAGGGGTCGCGCGATGTGGGCCTCGCCGCCATAGCGGAACTCAATCTCATCGCGTGGTCCGCAATAGGGGCAGTCGATCAGCAGCATGGCCACGACCCTCAGTGCGACACGGCGGCGGCGCCGTGCTCGTCGATCAGCGCGCCAGTGCGGAAGCGATCGAGGCTGAAGGGCGCGTTGAGCGCGTGAGGCTCGC
>VGET01000388.1 GCA_016869195.1 Alphaproteobacteria bacterium
TGACCTACTTCGCCTTCCCAGACATCCACTGGCAGAAGATCCGCACCAACAACCCACTCGAGCGGATCATGAAAGAGATCCGCCGACGAACCCGTGTCGTCGGTGCCTTCCCTGATGGTCAGTCCTGTCTCAACTTGGCGGCTGCGCGGCTGCGCTATATCGCAGGATCGGCGTGGTCAGCCAGGTGCTACATGAACATGCGGCCACTCTATCAGCCGCAGGTCCCACAATCCGGAGCCGCCGCCTGATCAAATGTGCGAAAGATTCTGGACAGGACCCCTGATCATAGCATCCCGGCTGTGACGATTGGTGCTATTCCAGCGGGTTAGCGGGCAGGCGCGACCCCTCCGAAAGGCCTGGATCGGCGGTTGCTTCCCTCGGGCTGCTTCGCTAGTTTCCGCGCTTCCGGAGAGGTGGCCGAGTGGCTTAAGGCGCACGCTTGGAAAGCGTGTGTACGGGAAACCGTACCGAGGGTTCGAATCCCTCTCTCTCCGCCATTTATCCAAAAATATCTAAAATAATCAGCGTCTTATGTTTATGGGCGCCTTTCTACCCATCAAACTACCCATTTTTCCCGCGCCAACGTGCCCCTCATTGGCGCGAAATCTGCGGCGCCCGAGGCCGCTGCTTCTGCCAGGGCTCATCCGGCAGCGCCGGGCAACCGCTAGAGCGAAACAGCAACCGCCTGGATTACAGGCGGCCGAGCAGTATTAGACTGCTCACTATCTATTCGGGGGTGGCGATGGGGCGGACAATTGGCATTTGGGTCTTCGGCCTACTCGCGAGTGGCATCGCAGGCGCTCTAGCCGGAGACGCCCTTAATCGGCACGATGGAATGTTCCTCGGTTTCCTCGGGGGCTTATTCGCGTTTGCGTGCGCGCGCCTCTGGCTCGGCGGCCAAAAATCAACCTGACCCACTGCCGGCCGGTGAGGGCGATCGTTACCGAAGCGGTCCGTGCTGTTGTCGGATCATGCCCCGCACCAAGGTTGCCGGTATCCGCCGTCATAGGGCCGGGCTAGTCGGGCCTCAATCATCAGGGGCGCCACGTCTTGGCCCGAAACGCGCACCACGCCTAGGACCCGCTCATAGCGGTCCCTGCGGCCCGTCTCGACCGTCACCGGCCCTTGGCGCAGCAAGCCGGCTAGGTGCAGCTTGGCACGCTCGCCGAAAGCTGGGCACGGGCTTCGCTCCCCCAGCTCGGGCGCGTCGATACCGAGCACGCGGATACGCTCGATCGCGCCCCATGGCATGACGGCTCGGATGGTGTCCCCATCAATGACCGTGACGACGCGCACGTGCACGAGATCGGCCGTCGCCGGGGAACTGGCCGCAAGGAAGGCCACAGCAATGATGACATGGCGCAGCATCAATCGGGTTGTCCCCCGCCACCCGTTCCCCACCGATGATGCAGCGGCCTACGCCGCACGCATCGGCGGAGGAATGTAGTCCGGCATGTGGTGGATGATATCTATGGCCTCTTCCACCGCCATGAAGAAATGCCGGCGAGGATCACACTCGCGTTTTCCTTGCGGAGCATCGAAGAGGCGCATGAACCGCTGAGCTGTCAATCGGCTTTGAACTTTGACCCCCTATCGGCGTTCAATGTTGACCCCCTGTGGGTGTGTGAGAGCGGCCGGGGGCGATGCGCGGAGCCCTTGCGT
>VGET01000389.1 GCA_016869195.1 Alphaproteobacteria bacterium
TGCAGATGAAACATCAGGAACATCTCGGCGGTCCACCGGCCGATGCCGCGGAGCGCAACCAGCTCCTCGACCACCGCGTCATCGTCGAGCCGGCGCAGGCGCGCAGCGTCGAACCGCCCATCGCGCGCCGCCTCGGCGATCGCGACGAAGTAGCTCGATTTCTGGCGGGTCAAACCGAGGGCACGGAGGCCGGGCTCGCCCGCGACCAGGATCGTGTCCGGCCTGATCCCACCCAGCGCGTCCGACAGCTTGAGCCACACCGTCTCGGCCGCCTTGGTTGAGATCTGCTGGCCGATGATGGCGCGCGCCAGCATGAGGAACGGGTCAGTGCGCCGGCGCAGGCCCGCACTCCGGCTGGTCGCAATGATCCGCGCCATCACCGGATCGGCTTCGCTGAGCGCTTCGATCACCTCCGCCCAATAGCCCGGACGGCGGCCAAGGGTGATGCCGCCCCTGCTCATGCCGCGAAGATCGACCGCAGCCGTTCCTCAAGCTCGCGCACGCGAAACGGCTTGGCCAACATGGTGGCGCCGAGCCGATCAAGCTCGAGCGCATCGATCACGGTGTCGGCGTAGCCGGACATGAACATGATCCTGAGCGCGGGCCGGAGCGCGCAGGCCTGGCGGGCGAGCTCGGCACCGTTCATGCCGCCGGGCAGCATGACGTCGGTGATCAGGAGCGCACAATCGTCCCGCCCTGCCAATAGCGCCAGAGCGCCCACGCCATCGGCCGCCTCGATCGCCTGGTAACCATTCAACCCGAGCGCGCGCGCGACGAACTCGCGCATCTCGGCATTGTCCTCGACCAGGAGGACGACGGGGCCGCTGGCTTGGATCGACGTCATGCCCCGAAGTCTATCGCACTTCGTCGGGGAGGTTGAGCGCAGGCGCCATCAGGGCTGGCAAATAGAGCCTGACCGTCGTGCCACGGCCAGGGGCGCTGTCGATGCGGACATGACCACCCGACTGCTTGACAAAGCCATAGACCATCGAGAGCCCGAGGCCCGAGCCCTTGCCAATGTCCTTGGTGGTGAAGAAGGGCTCGAAGGCACGCTCGGCCACCTCCGCGCTCATGCCGGTGCCGGTGTCCATGACGCTGATGACGACATAGCGACCCGGGCCGAGGTCCTTGCTCGCTTCGCCGCCCTTGCGCTCAAGTGACGCCGTCGCGATCACGAGTGTTCCCCCGTTCGCCATCGCGTCGCGCGCATTGATCGCCAGATTCACCAGCGCGGTCTCGAGCTGGCTCTGATCAACCATGGCGAACAGTGGTGCGACCGACATCTGGGCACGAACGTCGATCGTCTCGCCGAGAATTGGCTTTAGCAGCGTGATCACTTCCTGCACCAACCGACGCACATCGGTCGCTTCCGGCAACAGGGTTTGGCGCCGCGAGAACGCCAGCAACCGCCGCGTCAGGGTTGCGCCGCGCTCGGCCGCCGCAAGCGCGCGGGCCAGATGATGGCGCGCCTCGACGTGCGAGGGCAGATGCGGCTCCAGCATGTCGAGATTACCGACGATGATGCCGAGCAGATTGTTGAAGTCGTGCGCGACGCCGCCGGTCAGCTGGCCGACCGCCTCCATCTTCTGCGCTTGATGGAGCTGGGCTTCGATCGAGCGCCGCTCGCTGACGTCCTCCA
>VGET01000390.1 GCA_016869195.1 Alphaproteobacteria bacterium
ACCGTCGATGCCCTCTGGGACGCCATCGTCGATGCCATCGATCGTTTCACGCCCGACGAGTGTGCAAGCTACTTCCGAAACTCGGGATACGAACCAGAATGAACGGAAAATGCTCTAGGAAGGCATGGTTGCATGTATGTTCCGCGGCATTTCGAGATTGATGATGTCGCGCGCTGTCACGACTTGATCGAGCGTTACTCGTTCGGCACGCTGATCGTGACAATCGATGGGCGTAACGAGGCGACACATCTACCCTTCCTGCTTGATCGCGCCGCGGGTCTGAACGGCACGCTCCGTGCCCATCTTGCACGCGCCAATCCGGCGTGGAAGAGCTTCGGCGAAGGCCGGGAGGCGCTCGTCGTTTTCCTCGGGACGCACGGCTACATCTCGCCCGATTGGTACGAGAGCGAGGCCCAGGTGCCGACCTGGAACTATGTGGCGGTGCACGCCTATGGGCGGCCGCGCGCGCTTGGCCCCGTTGAGACGCGCGACGTGCTGGATCGATTGAGTGCCCTGCACGAAGCGGCCCTGTTGCCGAAGCCAATTTGGACCCTGGGCAAGCTCGGTGCTGAGCGGATCGATCAACTGGCGCGCGCGATCGTCGCCTTCGAGATTCCCATCGATCGCCTCGAGGGCAAGGCCAAGCTCAGCCAGAATCGCACCGAGGCCGATGTACGGAAGGCGGCGCACGCGCTTGAGCAAGTCGGCGGCGAGGAGGCGAAAGCGCTGGCCGCCCTCATGACCGCCGCCAAGAAATCGAGGTCCTAACGGTTGATCCACGTCAAGGCGGATTTGAAGTCCGCCGGGCACGTTGCCACATAGAAGGGGCACAGTGGAGGAGCGCACAATGACGTTCGGTACGATCCTGGTTCACCTCGGCGGCAGCGCACGCGATTCTGCTACCCTGAAATTTGCGGCCGCGCTGGCGGGCGAGCACCGGTCCCATCTGATTGCGCTCCGCACCATCACCCCCTTCTATCCAACCATCGGCGCATTCGGCGACGCCGCGGTCAGCGTGATCACCGAGCTGCAGGAGCGCTATCGCCTGTCGGAGCGTGAAGCCGCCGCCAAGATTCGGGCCGAGGCGGAGCGCCTCTGCCAGGGCGCCGACATCGCCCTCGAATGGCGCACAGAGGAGGAGTTTCCCGACGACGTCGTGCCGCTCCAGACCCGTTACGCCGACGTGGCGGTTGTGGGTCAACCCGAGCGCGGCAAACTCGAGCCCGGCGCGACTGCCGAGCTCCCCGCGAATGTGGTGATGGGCTCGGGTCGCCCGGTCATCGTCGTGCCCTATGCCGGCAAGTTCGAGACGCCGCCGCGCCGCGTGCTTGTCGCCTGGAACGGCACCCGCGAGGCGACGCGAGCCGTTCATGACGCCATGCCAATCCTGAAGCGGGCCGACGCCGTGTCGGTTCTCAGCATCAACCCGAAAGGCAGCAAGCACCTGCCGGGCGCGGACATCGCCGCTCATCTGGCACGCCATGGTTGCAAGGCCGAAGCGGCGCCGGGGTGGCCAGTTGTTAACAGGCGAAATTTTCCGTAGTACGGCCAGCCGGATTGAAAAGGCGAGAGCCCGGTCACAGGCTGCGTCACCGGCCTGCAACATCAATAACGTTAA
>VGET01000391.1 GCA_016869195.1 Alphaproteobacteria bacterium
AACGCCGCGCAAACAGGCCGGATACATGAGCGCAAGCGACCGCAGCGCTATCGTGTTGCAAATAGCCCTTGCACCGGGGCCGTCCATACATGATCGGGCCATCCAGGGCAACCGCGCAGATTTTCACCCGCGGCTCTGGATCCCCCGGTCAAGCCGGGGGATGACGAAGGAGGAATTGAAGGCGTCGATGCATGGTCGACTGCGCCGATCAGCAGAGACAGGGGCCCCACCATGACCACCAGTGACCAGATTCACACCGGCTCGTGCCTGTGCGGCGCGGTGAGGTTCAGCGTGAAAGGGGCCTTGCGCGATGTCGTTATGTGCCATTGCGGCATGTGCCTCAAATGGCACGGCCACGCCGGCGCCTACACCGATGCCGACGACGCCCAGATTACGGTCGCGCCGACCGACAGCCTCGCCTGGTATCGTTCATCGGGCTTCGCCGCGCGCGCCTTCTGCTCGCGCTGCGGCTCGAGCCTCTTCTGGAAGCGCGAGGGCAGCGCGCGCACCTCGATCGCCGCCGGCACGCTCGACCAGCCGACCGGGCTCCAGACCGTGCGCCACATCTTCACCGAGACGCTGGCCGATTACGACCGCATCACCGACGGCCTTCCCTGTCTGCCCATGGGAATGGGCGGCTAGTAACCAATTGCGCCCGGCGCACGCGCCCCTATGATCGCCGCCGCGCGACAGGGCGCGGACGGGGAGACTGATGCGCGTGCTGCCTGACGATCTGCGCCGCTATGCGTGCGAGTTCTTCGGCACGTACTTTCTCGTCTTCTTTGCGGCCTCGGCGCCGACGGTGAACGGCATGCTCGGCGGCGTGCTCGGGCCCTGGGTCGGCGGCGTCAGCTCGGGCGTTGCGCTGGCCGCGGTGATCTATGCGATCGGCTATACCAGCGGCGCGCACGTCAATCCCGCGCTCTCGATCGCGGCCGCGCTGATCCGCCACCTCGAATGGCGCCTGGTGCCGGGCTACATCCTGTCGCAGATGCTGGGCTCGCTCGGCGCCGGCTTCACAGTGCTCGCCCTCGTCGGGCCGTACAACGCCGTCGGCAGCAATCTGCCGAATCTCGAGGCGGGGGTGACGCCGCTTCAGGCGCTCGCGAGCGAGTTCATCCTGTCCGTCGTGCTGATGTGGGTGGTTGCGGCGGTCGGGCTCGACCGGCGCGCGCACGGCCCGCTGGCGGGGCTCGTGGTCGGCGCGCTGGTGGCGGCCGAGATCATCGTGTTCGGCGCGTTCGGCGGCGCGGCGATGAGCCCGGCACGTCCGTTTGGACCCCAGCTTGCCAGCGGGAATTTGGAGCATTTCTGGATCTACGTGGTCGGCCCGGTCGCCGGCATGGTGGTCGGCGCCTACCTCTACCGGCTCACCCACAACGCCCGCCGCGAGGCCGAGCCTTGATTTGCCGGGGCCGCTGCCCGATATTCTCCATGTCGATCGGGTAAATTTAGATTTAGACTAAAAATGAATGTGAAATCTGACTTCATCGATCTCATCGGCAACACGCCGCTGGTGAAGCTGAAGGCCGCGTCGGCGGCGACCGGCTGCACCATCCTCGGCAAGTGCGAGTTCCTGAACCCCGGCAGC
>VGET01000392.1 GCA_016869195.1 Alphaproteobacteria bacterium
CGGGCGACAGGCCGTGGATCAGCAACCCGCCCAGCAGAATCGCCGCGGAATTGGAGCCGGGAATCCCGAGGCTGAGCAGCGGGATGAGCGCGGTCGCAGTGACCACATTGTTGGCCGCTTCCGGTGCCGCCACACCTTCCGGCGAGCCACGCCCGTGATCAGGACGTTGCGCAGTCGGGGGGAAGTAGTCATCGAAGGGCTCCGGGATCGAACAGTATTTTATGGTGGGTTTTTAGGGGGATGGCGTGTGAAAGGGCCTCTCTGAAAGACCCGGCATTGTCTGGGTGAGCGTATCCCCCCTTCTGCCGGGCGCGCCGTGGCGCATCCGGAAACCGAGCTAAACTATCGCGAATTATACGCAAATTACTCTTAACGGACGGTAAAGCGGCCCCCGTCCGCCCGCTCCCGGCTCGCAACCCACGCTCAGAACTTGGCGGCGGCGACTTTGGCGTCGGACATCCCCTCCATCCGCAGGGCCTGGGCGAGGACGTGCATCACCGATTGGTGGAGATCTTCGATGACCCCGTAATTGTCGCTCGGCACATGGACATTGACGTCGGCCATCTTGGCGCTGCGCCCACCGCTGAAGCCGGTGAAGGCGATGGTCTGCATCTTGTGGCTCTTGGCCACCTCGATGGCGCGCACGATGTTCGGCGAATCGCCGGAGGACGAGATTGTGATGAGCACGTCGCCGGGTGAGGCCAAGGTGTTCAACTGATAGGCGAAGACTTCCTCGTACCTCATGTCGTTGGCGATGGCCGTGATCAGCTCGGTATTGGCGCTGAGACTGGCGACATGCGGGCGGAACTCGGTATCGGTCTGAATGCCTTTGGCAAAGTCGCAGAGCAGATGGTTGGAGATGGCGCAGGAGCCGCCATTGCCGCAGCTGTAGACCATTTTCTGGGCGCGAATGGCCGAACGCAGCAGACCGGCTGCGCGATCGAGCGAGCTGGCGTCCATGGCCCCCGCAGCACGCGCCAACTCGGCTGCGTAGGCCGTGAAATAAGCGCCCGGTGCCGGGTACTTGATGCTGGGAAAGGTCACGAATCGCTCACGGAAGAATGGTTAATGCTGCCCCAGAACCGAAGCAAAGGAAAGCGCGGCGCGTCCGCAGAGCGAACTAGATCGCCACCAGAGCCCGTGCTACACGGCCCGCCTCGAGTTCGTCGAAGGCGCGGTTGATGTCCGCGAGCGTGTATTCGGCGGTGATCAGCGCACTCAGTGGCAGACGGCCGGCATTGAACAGCGCGGCATAGCGCGGGATGTCGGTGTCGGGCCGGCTCTCGCCACCCCAGGAGCCGGCGATGCGCTTGCCTGAGATCAGGCTGAACGGGTTGAGGCGGATGGTCTTACCGTGCTCGGCGTTGCCGGCGATGATGCAGCGCCCGCCGCCGTTGCGCACGGCCTCGAAAGCCGCCTCCATGGCCAGCGGGTTGCCGCTCGCCTCGATCGCGTAGTGAACCCCCTGCCCGCCGGTCAGGGCACGCAGCGCAGCGACAGGATCGCCAGATCGGGCGTCGATCGCGTGAGTGGCTCCGAGCGACTTCGCCTTTTCCAGCTTGT
>VGET01000393.1 GCA_016869195.1 Alphaproteobacteria bacterium
ACATGTGTTCGAATCCCCTAGGGGACGCCAATAATTTCAATATGTTAGTGTTGTAGGGTCTCGGCCAATGGGCGCCATGGCTACTACATGGCTAATAAGCCGTCCCGGTAGGTGGGCCTAGCCGCGCGAGGCGGACGCGCGGGACGGTGGGTTACGACATCAGCGCTCGGTCAAACGGTCCTCGGTCGGGTTGCTCACCGCTTGCGCCTCCAGGTAAGCTACTTCTCAATCACTGCGATTCTGGATCGGGAGATCGGCGGTGAGGCTGCCGGAGTTCATTTGGGGCGAGCCAGGAGACCGATGGCGATGGACAGACTGCGCCTGGAGAGCCTGACCAGGGATCTGTGGCGAGCCCAGCGGAAGGCAGCGGAAGTCAAGCACCGGCAGGCGAGCCCTAACCTGAACCCGCTTCACGCCGCAAAGCTGCAAGAGGCGAGTCTGTGAAATCGCTTCCAATCGTCACCCCCTCAAAATCAGAGCAACTCCCTGATTTTGCCTCGGGCGGAAAACTGACAAATTGGTGGGGTCACGTTTCGCGCGAAAGATGCCCCCTCCAATAATTCTTACTTCCGAATGAGTTCAATGATCTGAAAGTCTTCAGGTGCGGGGTCATTGTTGGGCGCGATTGCACAATCAGACGCTTGGATTGGTGAGCTGCCGCCCTACGATGCGGTTCCGACACCTATTCGCGGCGTCAACGCAAAGACCCTCCGGTCAATGGTCGCCGCGATTGGGCGATCTGAAGCGATCGAAATCAAATACCAGTCTCTGTCGCGACCGGAACCGCGCTGGCGTTGGGTCGTGCCGCACGCGATCGGTTTTGATGGCTTTCGTTGGCATGCACGAGCGTTCTGCGAGATTGACCAGACATTCAAAGACTTTCTGCTGTCCCGGATCATCGAGACGCGTGGGACGCGCTCAACCGAGACAACGTCCACATCGGACGAGGATTGGAACGAGCAGGTCGTGCTTGAGACCGGCCCTCACCCCGACCTTTCCGATACTCAGAAAAAAGTCGTCGCGCGCGACTACGGCATGCGCGGAGGGAAAGCGCAAATTCCGGTCCGGAGGGCACTTCTTTACTACGCTCTGAAGTGGCTGGGCCTTGATACCGAGTTGGCTGCTCGGCGCCTTCAGGATCAGCAAATCGTACTGCTGAACCCGCAGCCCCTGCCTGGCGCATTCAGAACTCTTGAGGCGGAGGATTAGATGGCCGCGCTCGAAGACCTCAAGCCAAACTCCTCGGTTCGCGGCGTACTGCCAAACGCGATCGTCACCGTCGTCAGCGTGCAATGGTTCGGATCGGGAGCCATCGAACTCACTTACAAGGATGCGACCGGCAAGGTTGGCAACGAACTTCTGTATCGCGATCGCGAAGCCGATCTGGAAATTGTCCAGGAAGGACGCCCCTGGAGCTTCGATGGCGATGGAGCGCTGTTCCGCCTCGTCTCCGAGGCGCAGCGTATCCATCTGGCGCATCTGTTTGATCCCGTGCTCGCCGTGCATACCTCCGTTGTCGAGCCCCTGCA
>VGET01000394.1 GCA_016869195.1 Alphaproteobacteria bacterium
TCCAGAGTTCATCGCCGAGGCGGTCCGCTCGTGGATCGCGGGCGTCGGCGCAAAGACGGCCTTCATCGAGAAAAACATCCCCTGGGAGAATGGTTGCGTGGAATCGTTCAACGGCAAGCTGCGTGATGAACTCTTGAACGGCGAGATCTTCTACACCCTCAAGGAGGCTCAGGTGCTGATCGAGGCGTGGCGTCGCCACTACAACACCATTCGCCCACACAGCGCACTGAACTACCGGCCACCAGCCCCTGAGGTCAGGCCGTGGCCGGCCTCGCCAGCCCCGTTGCCGGGCGCTCGGCCGGCCACGACCTTGGCACCGAGCATGACCCTAAACTAACATTGCACCTTGATCCGTCTCAGGGGGCCGGGTACGAGGCGATAGCGATAAACGCAGCAGCTGACTTGCCTATTCGTCTCGAATGGTCACGGGATCGACTATATTAAGCCGGGTGATGTAGCGCTGAAAGATCAGGGCTAGCGCCAGCGGCGGCAGAACGGAAAGGGCGCTCGCGGCGCAGAACAGCGCCACCGGTGAATAGCCGACGGCGGTCAACGGTGAGATCGCGAGGAGTGCGGGCGAAAGAGTTTGTGCCTGGGTGCCACCGGTCAGAATGATTCCGAATAGGAGTTCGTTCCACGCAAACAAGAATGCGATGATGAATGCGGCGCTAATACCGGGCGCTCCCATGGGCACGATGACGTGCCACAGCACCTTGATGCGGCTACAGCCGTCAATTCGTGCAGCCCGCTCGACCTCCACCGGCAAGGTCGCGAAATAGCCCATCAACACCCAGGTTAGGAGCGGCACGATGCCGGTCAGGTAGGTCAAGATCAGGCCACCCGGGTGGCCGACCAGCCCAACGGTTTTGAAGAGGATGAAATAGGGAATGAGAATTCCTATCGGCGGCAGCGTACGGGTGAGCAGTAGCGTGAACAGCAGCGGCGTCTTGCCCGGAAATCTGAATCGGCCGAAGGCATAGCCCGCAAGGGTCGCGACGAAGGTCGCGATGAGCGCAGTCGGTAACGCGACGATCAGGCTGTTCACGAAACCCTGGCCCATCGCCTTGGTCTGGCCGCCGAAGATTGCTTCCGTCTCGGTCAGGCCGAAGATGCGCCCATAGTGCTCGAGCGTTGGTTCTTCGATGCCCTTCGCGACACCGGTCGCCAGCTCGGAATCCGTCATGAACGACGCCCAAACCATCCAGAAGAATGGGAAGATCGTCCAGACGAAGACGAAGAAGACCGCTGTGCCGACGAAAATCTTTTGTCCCGTAGCTCGATCCATAACGCCCTCTAGGCGGCCTTCACCGCGGCAGTCGGCTTGGCCACCCGGACCTGCTTGCGTTGTCGGCCGAGCAACACGAAATAGGCCATGGCGAGGATGGTGGCGACAATGATCAGCACGTATGAGGCAGCTGAAGCCAAGCCATACTGCGAGAACTGGAAGTTATAGCGGAAGATCAGCAGCGGCAGAATCTGCGAGGTGGTGCCTGGGCCGCCGCTCGTCATCGCAAACACAAGATCAAAC
>VGET01000395.1 GCA_016869195.1 Alphaproteobacteria bacterium
GACCGACGCGACCTTGAGGCCGCCGCGCAGCTTGTTGACCACCAGGGTGGCCAATGCCTCGCCTTCCACATCCTCGGAGATGATCAGCAGCGGCTTGCCCGACTGCACGACCGCCTCGAGCACCGGCAGCATCGACTGCAGACCCGTCAGCTTCTTCTCATGAAGTAGGATGAACGGGTTTTCCAGATCGGCGATCATCTTTTCGGCATTGGTGACGAAATAGGGCGACAGATAGCCCCGGTCGAACTGCATACCCTCGACGACGTCGAGCTCGGTTTCCAGACTCTTGGCCTCTTCCACCGTGATCACGCCTTCATTGCCGACCTTCTGCATCGCCTTGGCGATCATGTCGCCGATCGTGCTGTCGCCATTGGCCGAGATGGTGCCGACTTGGGCGATTTCCTGGCTGGTCGAAACCTTGCGCGTGCGCTTGTTCAGGTCTTCGAGCACCGCGGCGACGGCCATGTCGATGCCGCGCTTGAGGTCCATCGGGTTCATGCCAGCGGCCACCGATTTGACGCCCTCGCGCACGATCGCCTGGGCCAAAACGGTCGCGGTCGTGGTGCCGTCGCCCGCGACATCAGAGGTCTTGGAGGCGACTTCGCGCACCATCTGGGCGCCCATGTTCTCAAACTTGTCGGCTAGCTCGATCTCCTTGGCGACGGTCACGCCGTCCTTGGTGATGCGCGGCGCGCCGAAGGATTTGTCGAGTACGACGTTGCGGCCCTTGGGGCCCAACGTCACCTTGACGGCGTCGGCAAGAATGTCGACGCCGCGTAGCATGCGCGTGCGCGCATCGCCGGAAAATCGTACGTCTTTAGCAGCCATAATCTAGGATCCTTTTGGTTTGAATTGCTGCGATCGCGAACGGAGCGCCACGCCTACTTGCGGCCGGCCTTGCCGTCGATGATGCCCATGATGTCGGACTCCTTCATAATGATGAGCTCTTGCCCATCGATCTTGACCTCGGTGCCCGACCACTTGCCGAACAGGATGCGGTCGCCCGCCTTGACGTCGAGGGGATGAAGCCGGCCATCCTCGCCGCGCGAGCCCGCGCCAACCGACAGCACCTCGCCCTCCATCGGCTTTTCCTTGGCGGTATCGGGGATGATGATGCCGCCAGCGGTCTTTTCTTCGCCCTCTAGGCGCTTGACCAGCACGCGGTCATGCAAAGGCCGAAATTTCATCGCTAAACCCTCCTCATTAAGTGTTTGGTTCGTCTGGGAATGTCCGTATTGGGAGGGCGGTGTTAGCACTCCCCGGCGCTGAGTGCCACAACTAAGGGACCGCACCCGTAGAGTCAAGGCGCCAGCCGAATATTCTGGCAGCGGTCTTCGGTCCATGCTGCTATTCAATTGAATCTAAAAGAAAACTTATTGCGGATGGGGCCTAGAGCACGTTAGATTTTGATTGAAGCATATCCTGAGTTGGCGATGTAGTTTGCGCACTCGTGTGGTGAAACGCGATCGAGCAGATCGCCGATTCGCGCGGAGACGGCTTCGCTGGAGCGCTCAGC